>CBFCWF010000001.1:0-48445 GCA_965601425.1 uncultured Chromatiaceae bacterium
GCGCTGGCCTCGGCCACCGGCTGCCTGATTGATTACCAGGTCTATCGGCCGCCCGGCAGCGATCACACGGTCCAGATCATATTGGCGCACGGGTTCCTGCGCAGCAAGGCGCGCATGGCCGGGCTCGCCACACGGCTTGCGAAGGCGGGTTTCGTGACCGCGGCGATCGACCTGTGCAACATGCGTCCCTGGGACGGCGCCCATCGTCAGAACGCCGCCGACATGATCCGGGTCGCGCGCCGCCTCGCGCATGGCCCGGTCGTTTACGCCGGTTTCTCGGCCGGCGGCCTGGCGGCGCTGCTGGCCGCCAGCAACGATCCCAGCAGCCTGGGCGTGCTCGCGCTGGACCTGGTCGACTGGGAGCGGATCGGCGCCCGCGCCGCGGCATCGCTGCGGCCACCCCTGCTCGGCCTGCATGGCGAGCCGTCGCGTTGCAACGCCCAGAACAACGGACTCGCGGTATTCGACGCGGCACCGCAGGCCGAGGTCCGACACATTGTGGGTGCCAGCCACTGTGACTTCGAGGCCCCGACCGATCGGCTGTGCCGACTCATCTGCGAGGTGGCCGATCGACCGCCGGGCGACGCGCGGCGTATTCGCGGCCAGATCCTCGAGGCCGCGGTGCAGGCCGCCGGCCGCCTGCTGCTCACCGACCCCGCCCACGCCGGGGGGGCTGGCGATATGACGCGATGACGCAGCCTGCGGTTCTGCCGCGGCACGCCAGCCGGCGCGGTCATGTCGCCTCGGGCGCAGGCGGCTGCTGTCCACTTGTCTTTACGCCGTGCGCCGCGTAAAAAAGCAACAACGACGGGGCGCATATCGCTCCTCATCCGATCCTCCAGGACCAGAGCCGAAGCAACAACATGCCGCTGCCTTTCCCATTCTCGGCCATCGTGGGCCAGGAAGAAATGAAACTCGCGCTGCTGATCGCCGCCGTCGATCAATCGGTCGGCGGTGTGCTGGTCTTCGGTGACCGCGGAACCGGTAAATCCACTGCGATACGCGCGCTGGCCGCGCTGATGCCGAAGATGCCGGTCGTCGACAACTGTCCGTACAACTGTGATCCTGCCGTCGCGAAACCGGGCCTGTGTAATCTGTGTGCCAAGAAGGGGGCGGCGTTCAAGACGCGCCAGGTACCGATGCCGGTGGTCGATCTGCCGCTCGGCGCAACCGAGGACCGGGTGATCGGTGCGCTCGATCTCGAGCGTGCGCTGACCCAGGGCGAGAAGGCGTTCGAGCCGGGGCTGCTGGCCAGGGCACACCGCGGCTTCCTGTATATCGACGAGGTGAATCTGCTCGAAGACCACCTGGTCGATGCCCTGCTCGACGTCGCCGCTTCGGGTGAAAACGTGGTCGAACGCGAGGGACTGAGTGTCAGGCATCCGGCCGCGTTCGTGCTGGTCGGCAGCGGAAACCCGGAGGAAGGTGAGTTGCGCCCGCAACTGCTCGATCGCTTCGGCCTCTCGGTCGAGGTCCGGACGCCGGACGATCTGGCGACACGGGTCAAGATCGTCCAGCAGCGAGATGCGTTCGAGCGCGACCGCGAGGGATTTGTCGCACAGTGGAAGCGCAAGGACGGCCAGGTGCGGCGGCGGGTCGCCCGGGCACGCGAGGCCTTGCACCAGGTCGAGACACCGGCCGAGGTGATCGCACTGGCCGCCGAGCTGTGCATGCGTTTGGGTACCGACGGCCTGCGGGGGGAGCTGACGCTGATCCGCGCGGCGCGCGCGCTGGCCAGCCTGGATGGGCGGCCGGCGGTCGGCATCGAGGAACTGCGACGCGTCGCAGCGCCTGCGCTGCGCCACCGGCTGAGACGTGACCCGCTCGACGAATCGGGATCCAGCACCCGGGTCGATCGTGCGATCGCCGAGTTGTTCGGCGAATGAGCGAGATGCCGCCGGCGACCGCCCCGCGCTGGGACGACGCCCTGCTCGGCGCGGCGCTGCTGGCCGTTGCGCCGGCCTATCTCGGGGGCATCCATCTCAAGGCGATGCCCGGCCCGGTGCGCGACGTCTGGCTCGAGCGGCTGCGTGCGTTGCTGCCGGCCGGCACACCGGTGCGACGTATCCCGCTGCACGCGAGCGAATCCAGTCTGCTGGGCGGGCTCGATCTGGCCGCGACGCTGCGCGCAGGCCGGCCGGTCGCGCAACGCGGACTGCTGGCCGAGAGCGCCGGTGGCGTCGTACTGCTGGCCATGGCCGAGCGTGCCCGCCGGGCCACGCTGGCGCATCTCGGCGCAGTGATGGATTTTTCCGAGGTCGTGCTCGAGCGCGACGGTCTCGCCGCGCGCGAGCGGGCCGAAATCGGCGTGGTCGCACTCGACGAGTCCGCAGCCGACGACGAGGCGATCGGCGGCGTATTGCAGGATCGCCTGGCGCTGGTCATTGACCTGCGCCCGTTCGGTATCCGCGACGTCGATGACGGGGACCTGGATGCCGCGACGGTCGAGACATCGCGCCGCCGGTTGGCGTCGATCCGACTGGCCGCGGACGGTGTCGAAACCCTCTGTGGTGCGGCCCAGGCACTCGGCGTCGATTCACTGCGCATCAGCCTGCTCGCCGTGCGCGCTGCGCGGGTCGCCGCCGCGCTGGCCGGCCGCGACCAGGTTTCCGCCGAGGATCTCGCCGTCGCGGCGCGTCTGGTGCTCGCGCCGCGGGCGACCGTGCTGCCGGTCCCGGAGCAGGCGCCGGCCGAGCCGGCGACGGCGCCCGAGGACGGCGCCGCGCAAGCACAGGAGCCGGCGCCGGTCGACCCGGCGGATCGGGACCAGGATGCCGCTGCGCCGGTCGATCAGACGCTCGATGATCGCGTGCTCGATGCCGCGCTGGCCGCGATACCGGGACATCTGCTGACCGGTCTGCGTGCGGGCCGGGGACCACGGATCCGCGCCCAGGCGCCGGGGAAGTCCGGGGCCATGCAGCGTGGCAAGCTGCGCGGCCGGCCGATGGGGGTGATTCGCGGCGACCCACGAGCCGGGTCACGCCTGAGCCTGATCGATACGCTGCGCGCGGCGGCACCGTGGCAGCGGGTGCGCCGCGCCGAGCTGACCGGCGTCGATTCGACCGGGTCACCCCGGGTGATGGTGCGCCGCGACGACTTTCGCGTGACGCGCTTCAAGCAACGGGCGGAAACCACGACCATCTTCGTCGTCGACGCCTCGGGCTCGGCGGCATTGCATCGCCTGGCCGAGGCCAAGGGCGCCGTGGAGCTGCTACTGGCCGACTGCTATGTCCGGCGCGACCAGGTGGCCCTGATCGCATTTCGCGGCCAGACGGCCGAACTGCTGTTGCCGCCCACCCGATCGCTGGTTCGTGCGAAGCGCTGCCTGGCCGCGCTGCCCGGCGGCGGCGGCACGCCGTTGGCCGCGGGCGTCGCCGCGGCCGCAGCGCTCAGTGATCTGGTGCTGCGTCGCGGCGGAACGCCGACCCTGGTGTGCCTCACGGACGGGCGTGCCAATGTCGGGCTGCGCGGCCCGCAGGGGCGGGAGCAGGCCCTCGCCGATGCGCTGGAAAGCGCGCTGCCGCTGCGGCTTGCCGGGGTCAGGAGCCTCGTGATCGACACGTCGCCCAGGCCGCATGCGAGCGCCGAACGCCTGGCCCAGGCGCTGCAGGGACACTACCTACCGCTGCCCCATGCGGATGCGACAATGCTCTCCGCCGCAGTGCAGGGTGCGGGGATCGGCGCGTCGTCGGGGCGCCTTGGCACCGGATAGGGCGCGGCGCATGGGATCGTCGCGTGACAGCGGTGCCGATCTCGACTGGGCCCGCGAGGCGGCGTCCTGGCCGAACGCGCAGCACAGTCGCTTCGTCAACGCCGGGGGATTGACCTGGCATCTGCAGGACATGGGCAGCGGTCCAGCGATATTGCTCGTGCATGGCACGGGCGCGTCAACGCATTCCTGGGCGGGCCTTGCACCGCTGTTGGCGCAGCGCTTCCGCGTGATCGCGCCCGATCTGCCGGGCCATGCCTTCAGCCAGCTGGTCTCTCCCGCACGCGCGTCGCTGCCCGGCATGGCGTCGAGCATGGCCGCGCTGCTCGAGCACCTGGCGGTCAGGCCGGTATGGGTCGTCGGCCATTCGGCGGGCGCGGCGGTGCTGGCGCGTATGTGCCTGGACAATGTCATCGCACCGGCCGCGCTGATCAGCCTGAATGGGGCGCTGTTGCCACTGCGTGGTCTCGCCGGCCAATTTTTTGCGCCGGCCGCGAAACTGCTGGCCGGGTCTTCGCTGGTGCCGCGCCTGTTCGCCTGGCGCGCCGGCGACCAGCGGCTGGTCGAACGCCTGGTGCGCGACACCGGTTCGGTGCCGACACCCGAGATGGCCGCGCGCTACCATCGCCTGGTGCGTTCCCCCCGTCATGTCACCGGCACGCTGCGCATGATGGCCGGCTGGGATCTTTCATCGCTCTCACGGCAGTTACGAAAGATCGCGCCGCTGCTGTATCTGATTGTCTGTGACAATGACCGCACCGTGTCGCCGACCGAGGGGCGGCGTCTGCATCGACTGTTGCCCGGGAGCCGTTTGATCGCATTGCCGGGGCTCGGGCACCTCGGGCACGAGGAGGCGCCCGAGCGGTTCGCCGAGCGCATCTTCGCAATCGCCGACACCGCCTGATGCTGCTACAATGTCAAAACAACTTGACAAGTAAGGTGTCTATTATTGATGACTGCGATGCCCGACCTATCCGCAGTGCCCGGTGTGACCGGGCGCAGGCCGCATGCGATCGTGATCGGCAGCGGTTTCGGCGGACTCGCGGCGGCAATACGCCTGGGCGCCCGCGGTTACCGTGTCTCGGTGCTGGAAAAACTCGCGGCACCCGGCGGTCGCGCGGGTGTGTATCGACAGGACGGCTTCACTTTCGATGCCGGGCCGACCATCATCACGGCACCGTTTCTGCTCGAGGAACTCTGGTCACTGTGCGGCAGGCGCTTCGCCGACGATGTCGAGCTACGCCTGATGTCGCCGTTTTATCGCATACGCTTCGACGACGGTGAGTGCTTCGACTACCACGGCGACCTGGAGGCCACGAAGCGCGAGATCGCGCGCTTCTCAGCGCGTGACGTGGCCGGCTTCGAACGCTATCTGGCGGCCAGTCGGGCCGTTTTCCGGGTCGGTTTCGAGCAGTTGGGCGATATCCCGTTCGATACCTGGCGCGATATGGCGCGTGTCCTGCCCGACATCGTGCGCCTGCGCGGTTACCGCAGCGTCTACGCGATGGTTTCGAGCTATGTGAAGGACCCGCGCCTGCGCGTGGTGCTGAGCTTTCATCCGTTGCTGATCGGTGGCAATCCGTTCGCGGTCACATCGATCTATGCGCTGGTCTCCTATCTGGAGCGGCACTGGGGCGTCTACTCGGCGATCGGCGGCACCGGCCGCATCGTCGAAGGCATGCTGGGGCTGATTGCCGGACAGCAGGGCGAAATAAGTCTCAACACGGAGGTCGCCGAGATCCTGGTCGAGAAAGGCCGGGCGAGCGGCGTCCGGTTGACCGGCGGCCAGACCGTTCGGGCGGACCTGGTGGTGTCGAATGCGGATTCGGCATGGACCTACCGACATCTGGTGCCTGAAGCCGCGCGGCGTCGCTGGACCAATCGCCGCATCGAGCGGAGCCGTTATTCCAACGGCCTCTTCGTTTGGTACTTCGGTACCCGGCGGCGCTACGACGATGTCGCCCACCACACCATCGTGCTCGGACCCCGATACAAGGAACTGTTGCAGGACATCTTCGACCGCAAGTTACTGACCAAAGACTTCAGTTTGTACCTGCACCGTCCGACCGCGACCGACCCGGGTGTCGCACCACCCGGCTGCGACGCGTTCTACGCATTGTCGCCGGTGCCGAATCTCGGCGGCGACGTGGACTGGGCGGCCGAGGCCGAGCGTTATCGCGCGGCGGTCGCGCAACGTCTGAGCGACACGCTGTTGCCTGGTCTCGAGGCACAGCTGGTGACCTCCAAAGTGACCACCCCGCAGGATTTCCAGGACCGGCTGTGTTCGTTCCGCGGTGCCGGATTCAGCTTCGAGCCATTGCTGACGCAAAGTGCCTGGTTCCGGCCACACAATCGCAGCGAGGACATCGACCGCTTGTATTTCGTCGGTGCCGGCACCCACCCGGGCGCCGGACTCCCCGGGGTGCTCTCCTCGGCCCGTGTGCTCGACAAGGTGATTCCCGATGCCCACACGATCCATTGATATGGCTGACGCAAGCCCCGCGGACTTGAACGACTGCCGCGAGCAGTTGCGTGTCGGTTCGCGTTCCTTTCATGCCGCGGCCTATCTGCTGCCGACCTGTTTCCGCGAACCGGCATCGGCCCTGTATGCGTTCTGCCGCATCGCCGACGACGCGATCGACGGCGCACCGGACCCGCTGCGCGTGTTGCCGGGGCTGCACCGGCGGCTCGATGCGCTGTATGCGGGTCGGCCGCTGAACGGCAGCGCCGACCGCGCGCTGGCCACGGTGGTCGCGCAACACGGGATACCGCGGGAGCTGCTGGATGCGCTGCTCGAAGGTTTCGCATGGGATGCACAGGGTCGACGCTACGAAGACTTCGGCGACGTGCTGGATTATTCCGCCCGAGTGGCCGGCACCGTTGGGGCAATGATGGCGTTGCTGATGGGTGTCCGCGAGGATGATGTGCTCGCGCGGGCCTGCGATCTCGGCGTCGCGATGCAACTGACCAACATCGCCCGGGACGTCGGCGAGGATGCCCGTGCCGGACGTCTTTACCTGCCCGAAGACTGGCTGCTGACCGCCGGTGTCGATTCAGAGGCCTTTCTTGCGCGGCCGGAATTCAGCCCGGCGCTGGGCCGCGTGATCGAGCGCATGCTCGGGGAGGCGGACAACCTCTACCGTCGGGCCGACAGCGGCATAACGCAGTTGCCGCTGCGTTGCCGGCCCGCGATGTACGCGGCGCGACTGCTGTATGCCGAGATCGGGCGCGAGATCCGGCGATGTCGCTGCGATTCAGTCTCGCGGCGCGCGGTCGTGTCACCGGCGCGCAAACTGGCCACGCTGGCCCGCGTGCCGTTGCTCGGCCGGTTGCCGCGGGCCGCGCTCGGGGAGCCGGCACTCGATGCGACGCGCGGGCTTGTGGGCATCGGTGCGCGCGCAACGGCGGTGCGGCGACCGCTGAGGGACGATCGCGGCGGTGTCCCCGAACGCTCCGGGGGCAAACTGGCCTCGATCTTGGACCTGTTCGAGGAACTGGAGCGGCGCGAGCGCGGCGGTTCGCCGCAGGTGTTGGTCCGTGAATCCAGCGTGTTGGCGACGCAGGTCCGGATGCCTTGACGGCGTCGCTGATCGCGCTGCTCGAACTGGTGCTGGTGGTCGCCCTCCTGGTCTGGTTCGGTGTTTCCCAGCTCAGGGCGGTCAAGAAGGCAGATCGCCAGGCCCCCGCCGATGCCGACCGGCGATCGCGGCGGTCCGACGACTGATTGGCCGCGTTCATGCCGGGTTGGCGCCGCCGGCGGCCGGCCCTCGGTGCCGGGGCAGCTCCGCCCCGGTTCAGTCGCCGCGGCCTGTTTCGATTGCGCGTGCCGGCGTTCGGCATGCACGGCCGGCGAACCTCGGCATTCGGAAGGGCAGAAGGGCCTGGACCCAAGGCCGACTGAAACGCGTCAACGACAGACTCTCGTGCATCGCGGTCAGTCGTTGTCCAAACAGTCGCGTGTCGATAATCGAGCGTGCGTAAAAGGGGGTGTCCTCCAGCGTCTCGCAGACCTGCGGCGTGAATCCCGGCTCGGCCTGTGTGCCGCGTCGGATTTGCCAGATTCGGGTCTTCGGGAGCCGGCTGTCGACCGGTGGTTCGAAAGCCCTCACCGTCCCGGACTGCGCGATGCGCAGTCCGAGCGATTGCATCGGCTGCCCGCGTTCGAGTCTGTTGTAGAGCACCGCACAGCTCCCATCGTCGAGTATTGCTCGCGACCAGTCCCAGCGGACGAAACGCGATTCAAGTGGCTCGGCACCCCAGTTCGCGTCGAGATAGGCGTCGCCCTGCCAGCACAGCCCCGGTTGCCGCATATCGACCTCGATGCGCGAGCATGGGGCGATTGGCCACCAGCTGTGGCCGCCGGCCCGGTCGAGCGCGTAGGCGCGGTCGGTGAACGTCGACGGATACAGTCGGATGATGCCCCGCAGTCGCCGCGGGACCGGCACGCCCCATTCGTCGACCGCGACGGTGAGCGAGCGGCCGTCCCAGGTCATCTCGCTCGGGCCGATGGTCAGGCGATCCCTCGTGCGCGACAGTGACGCGCTACCGCGTTCGGTAAGTGCCCAGCGCTGGCCGCTGTTGCCGTAGAGCGCGACGTTGATCGCGCAGTGGTCTTCCGGGTCGGTGGCGCCGCGCCGGCGCGCCCGCGCGTAATAGGGCGAGAACACGCTGCCGACCATCGCGATGATCGTCAGGCCGTGCCGACCGTCGTCGCTCAGTGCATCGATGTACCACCAGGCGTAGCCGTCGTTGTCGATGCCACGTTCGAAACCCGGTCCGCGCCCGGCGGCCGGCCCCCCGTTGCTAGCGCCTTTTGGCGGACATTGACCTTGTCTCTGCATGTGTCTATTCTACATGACAACACAAAATGTCCATAGAAAAAGACATCAACGCAAAGCGGGGGACGCGATGAACGACGCAGATTCGAAAATAGAACAGGTCCTGACGGCCGTGATCGGGCGGGCCGCAGACCGCACGTGTCCCCCGTTGCTGGCCCGGGCGGTGCGTTATGCGGTGTTTCCCGGGGGTGCCCGCCTCAGGCCCAAGCTGTGCCTCGCGGTGGCGGCGGCGAACGGTGACAGCGACCCGGCCCTGTCCGCCGCGGGTGCGGCGGCGATCGAGCTGTTGCACTGTGCGTCGCTGGTGCATGACGATCTGCCCTGTTTCGACAACGCCGGGCAGCGTCGCGGAAAACCCTCGGTGCATGTGGCCTTCGGCGACCAGATCGCGGTGCTGACCGGCGATGCGCTGATCGTCCTCGCGTTCGAGTCCCTCGGCCTGGCAGCCGGCGATTGCCAGGCCCCGCAGCGGCTGCCTTCGCTGTTGGCGATCACCAGTCGCGCGGTCGGCATGCCGTTCGGCATCTCGGCCGGACAGGCCTGGGAATGCGAACCGAGCGTCGATGTCTCGCACTACCACCAGGCCAAGACCGGGTCCTTGTTCGTCGCGGCGACCTGCGCCGGCGCGGCCGCCGCGGGCGTCGATGTCGAACCCTGGACCCGGCTCGGCGAGTGCATCGGCGAGGGATACCAGGTCGCGGACGATATCCGTGACATGACCGCCGACGCGAAGGTGCTGGGCAAGCCGGTCGGGCAGGACGAGACGTTGGGACGCCCCAGCGCGGTGCGCGAGATGGGTGTCGACGGGGCCGTACGTCGGCTGCGCCAGCTCGTGGAGGAGGGGGTCGAGTCGATCCCCGATTGCCCGGGCGGCGATCTGCTGCGCCTGCTGATCGTCGAGGAGTCGAAGCGTTTCGTGCCGAAAGACCTGGCACGTCGCGCTGCCTGAGCCGGTATGGCGTTCGACGGACAGTTCTCTGGTGAAATGCCTGCGCAGTCGGCGCCACGCTGGTCGCTGCGCGATCGCTGGCTGGACCTGCGCAACCGGCTCCTGGTCGATGCGCGATTTCAGCGGTGGGCGGTGCGGTTTCCCCTGACGCGCCTGATTGCCCGCCGACGGGCGCGGCAACTGTTCGATATCGCGGCCGGCTTCGTCTACTCCCAGGTCCTGCTCGGCTGTGTGCAACTGCGCCTTTTCGAGGCCCTCGCAGCGGGGCCGCGCCGTGTCGCCGACCTCGCCGAACATGCCGGGCTGTCGCCCGCGGGCATGCGGCGCCTGCTGCTCGCGGCCGAGACGCTGCGCCTGGTTGAGAGGCGCGGCGAACAAGGCTACGGACTGGGTGAACTCGGCGCGGCGGTGTTGGGCAACCCGGGCATCGGCGCGATGGTATCCCATCACACCCATCTGTATGCCGATCTGGCGGACCCGGTCGCGCTGCTGCGCGGTCGTGAAGACACCCTGCTGTCACGCTACTGGGCCTATGCCTCGGTTGACCGACCGGACGAGCTCGACGGGGCCCAGGTCAGCGAGTACAGCGATCTGATGGCGGCGTCGCAGGCGTTCATCGCCGGCGACATCCTGGATGCCTATTCCCTGCGCGGGCACAAGTCGCTACTCGACCTCGGCGGCGGCGACGGCGCGTTCGCGGCCGCCGCCGCCGATCGCTGGCCACACCTGCGCGTGGCGTTGTTCGATCTGCCAGCGGTTGCCGAGCGTGCAAACGCACGTTTCGCACGTCTCGGCCTCGCCAAGCGGGCCCGCGCGATCGGCGGCGACCTGTTCGACCCGCTGCTGCCGTCGGGTCATGACCTGATTTCGCTGGTGCGGGTCGTGCACGACCATGACGACGAGCGGGTGATCCGGATCCTGCGGGCAGCACATGCGGCGCTGCGCCCGGGCGGGGTCTTGCTGATCGCCGAGCCGATGGCCGGCACCCATGGCGCCGAGCCGGTCGGGGAGGCCTATTTCGGCCTTTACCTGATGGCGATGGGCAGTGGGCGGCCGCGCACGCGCGCCGAGCTGGGTCTGCTGTTGCGCCAGGTCGGGTTTCGTCGCGTTCGCGAAGCCAAGACGCTGCAGCCTCTGCTGGTCCGCGTCGTTGTCGCGACGGCATGACGGATCAAGTGTCATATTAAATTGACATTTCAGATAGTCTAATTAAACTGACAGTTAGCCGGGTGCCGTTTGTGTACCCCGACCCTGACGAGGAATCCTGAGTTGAGTCTCGAGACGACAGCGGTGGTTTTTGAACATCCCGGACAGCTGGCGCTGCAACAGATCGGTCTGGCATCGCCGGACGCCGGCGACTGCGTGGTCGACATCGAGTGGAGCGGCATCAGCACCGGAACGGAACGGTTGCTGTGGCTGGGCCGTATGCCCGACTTCCCCGGCATGGGTTACCCGCTGGTGCCTGGCTACGAATCCGTGGGTCGTGTCGTCGACCCGGGGTCGGCGCCGGGGCTGGTCGCAGGCGAACGGGTGTTCGTGCCCGGTTCGCGCGGCTTCAGTGGCGTGCGCGGGCTGTTCGGCGGCGCCGCCGCGCGCGTCGTGGCGCCCGCCGAACGCCTGATCCCGATCGGTGATGCGCTGGCCGAGGAGGGTGTTCTGCTCGCGCTCGCCGCAACCGCTTATCACGCGTTGGCCCCGTCCGGGCGACCGGTGCTGCCGGAGCTGCTGGTCGGTCACGGCGTGCTCGGCAGACTGATCGCGCGCCTGGTCCTCGCGCTCGATGGCCCGCCGCCTGTCGTCTGGGAGCGCAACCCCGCCCGGCGTGGCGGCAATGGTGGCTACCGTGTGATCGACCCGGCAGACGATGCGCGGCGCGATTACCAGGTGATCTGCGACGTCAGCGGGGACGGCGCCATTTTTGACCCGCTGATCTTGCGTCTCGCCCGCGGCGGTCTGCTGGTGCTCGCCGGTTTCTACGAGCAGCCGGTCTCGTTCGACTTTCCACCGGCCTTCATGCGGGAGGTCCGGCTGCAGGTGGCGGCGGAGTGGCGGCCCGAGGATCTGCAAGAGGTGCTCTCGCTGCTGCGTAGCGGGCGCCTCTCGCTCGACGGCCTGATTACGCACCGCGTGCACGCAACGCAGGCGGTGACTGCGTACCGCACCGCATTCGAAGATGCCGACTGTCTGAAAATGGTCCTCGACTGGAGATCCTGCCAATGACGCCTCCCCACGTGACGTCCGCCACCTCCGCGCCACGGCCGGAGCCCGCGGCCGGGGCCAACACCGAAGTCGCGATCAACACCGACGCGCTGGCCAGATCGCCCGCCGCCGCAAAGACCCAGATCATTGCGATCTATGGCAAGGGTGGCATCGGCAAGAGTTTCACGCTTGCCAACCTGTCTTACATGATGGCGCAGCAGGGCAAGAAGGTGCTGCTCATCGGTTGCGACCCGAAGAGCGACACCACCTCGTTGCTGTTCGGCGGCAAGGCCTGCCCGGCGATCATCGAGACATCGTCGCGGAAAAAGCTGGCCGGCGAGGCGGTGCAGATCGGCGACGTCTGTTTCAAGCGCGACGGTGTCTACGCGATGGAACTGGGCGGCCCGGAGGTCGGGCGAGGTTGTGGCGGGCGCGGCATCATCCATGGCTTCGAGACACTGGAGAAGCTCGGTTTTCACGACTGGGACTTCGACTATGTGCTGCTCGACTTTCTCGGCGACGTGGTCTGTGGCGGTTTCGGCCTGCCGATTGCGCGCGACATGTGCCAGAAGGTCATCGTGGTCGCGTCGAACGACCTGCAGTCGCTGTACGTCGCGAACAATGTCTGCTCCGCGGTCGAGTACTTTCGACGGCTGGGAGGCAACGTCGGTGTGGCCGGCATGGTGACCAACAAGGACGATGGCAGCGGGGAGGCGCAGGCCTTCTGCCGCGCGGTCGGGATCCCGGAACTCGCGTCGATACCGGCGCACGAGGACATCCGCCGCAAGAGTGCCAACTACGACATCATCGGCTACCCGGACGGTGAATGGGGTCCGTTGTTTGCCGAGCTGGCCAGCAACGTTGCCGAGTCGCCGCCGCATCATCCCAAACCCCTGACCCAGGACGGCCTGCTCGATCTGTTCAAGGGCGAGGCGGTCGGGCGCGACGTGGTGCTCGAACCCGCCTCGCTAGAAGACATGTGTGGCAAGACCACCTCGCTCAAGCCCTCGCTCGAGGTCGTGTATGAGCAAGTCTGAGGCACAGCTGCGTGTTGGGATTCGGGCCGCATCGGCGGTTGCCGAGCCGTCCGCCGACGCCGCAGGCCGCCTGTCTGCGGGGCCGGCCGCGGTCGACGGGACGGGCTGCCATGCGGGTGCGGCGGCATTGCGTCGCGCGGCGGCGGCGGCCGGCAAGAGCCAGGTGCTCGAGCGCTATGCGGCCGACTACCCGAGCGGGCCGCACGATCAGCCGCAGAGCATGTGTCCGGCCTTCGGCTCGCTGCGAGTCGGACTGCGCATGCAGCGCACCGCAACGGTCCTGTGTGGTTCGGCCTGCTGCGTCTACGGCCTTACGTTCACGTCGCATTTCTACGGCGCGCGGCGCAGCGTAGGTTATGTGCCGTTCGATTCGGAAACCCTGGTCACCGGGAAGCTTTTCGAGGACATCCGTGAGGCGGTGTTCGAGCTGGCCGACCCGGAGAAGAACGATGCCGTGGTCGTGATCAGTCTCTGCGTGCCGACCGCGTCCGGTGTGCCGCTGGAACTGCTGCCGAAGGAGATCAACGGGGTGCGCATCATCGGCATCGACGTGCCGGGTTTCGGGGTGCCCACACACGCCGAGGCCAAGGACGTGCTGGCCGGTGCGATGCTCAGGTATGCGCGGACCGAGGCCGAGCGCGGCCCTGTCCAGGCGCCGCAGCGGGGTCGCAGCGAAAAACCCAGCGTGACGCTGCTCGGCGAAATCTTCCCGGTCGATGCGGTAAGCATCGGTCGCCTGCTCGAGCCGATGGGGCTGGCGGCCGGCCCGAGCGTGCCGACACGCGAGTGGCGCGAACTCTATGCGGCGCTCGACTGCGTCGCGGTCGCTGCGGTGCACCCGTTCTATACCGCGTCGATCCGCGAATTCGATGCCGCCGGGCGACGCTGCGTTGGCTCGGCGCCGGTGGGCCTCGAGGGTACGGCTGCCTGGCTCGACACGGTCGGTCAAGCCTGCGGTGTCGCCCGGCCCAGCATCGATCGCGCGAGCAATGCCGTGCTGCCGGCGATCAAGGCGGCCCTCGCGGCGGCGCCGGTCGACGCACGCATCACACTCTCCGGTTACGAAGGGTCCGAGCTGCTGGTTGCCCGGCTTCTGGTCGAGAGCGGCGCCGACGTGCGCTATGTCGGTACGGCCTGCGCGCGTACGCCCTGGTCGCAGGCCGACCGCGAGTGGCTCGAGGCGAAGGGTGTCCTCGTGCGCTACCGCGCGTCGCTGGAAGACGACCTCGCGGCAATGCACGAATACCGGCCCGACCTGGCCGTCGGTACCACGCCGGTGGTGCAAAAGGCGAAAGAACTCGGCGTGCCGGCGCTCTACTTCACCAATCTGATCTCGGCGCGTCCGCTGATGGGGCCGGCCGGGGTCGGCTCGTTGGCGCAGGTGGTCAACGCGGCGCTCGCCAATCGAGAGCGCTTTGATCGCATGCGTGACTTCTTCGACGGCGTTGGGCGTGCCGACAGCGCGGGTATCTGGGAAGGCGTGCCGGGCGAACACGCGGGGTTCCGTGAGCGTTACCGTCAGCAGTTGGCACGTAAGGCAAAGCGGCGCAAGGCCCAGGAGATGGTGTGATGCTGGTGCTCGATCACGATCGCGCGGGCGGCTACTGGGGTGCGGTCTATGTGTTCACCGCGGTCAAGGGTCTGCAGGTGATCATCGACGGGCCGGTCGGTTGCGAGAACCTTCCGGTGACCTCGGTGCTGCACTACACCGACGCACTGCCGCCGCACGAGCTGCCGATCGTGGTAACGGGCCTGGGCGAGGAGGAGCTGGGTCAGCATGGCACCGAACAGGCGCTGCGACGCGCCCACGGGACCCTCGACCCCGATCTGCCGAGCGTCGTCGTAACCGGTTCCATCGCCGAGATGATCGGCGGCGGCGTGACGCCGGAAGACACCAGTATCGAGCGCTTCCTGCCGCGAACCATCGACGAGGACCAGTGGCAAAGCGCCGACCGGGCCATGAACTGGTTGTGGACCCAATATGGGCAGAAGCAGGCCAAGCGGCTGCGCCCCAAGCAGCGCGAGCCCGGCGACAAGCCTCGCGTCAACATCATCGGGCCCATCTATGGCTATTTCAATACCTGGTCCGATCTGGCCGAGATCCGGCGCCTGATCGAGGGCCTGGGCGCCGAGGTGAACATGGTGTTCCCGCTCGGCAGCCACCTCGAGGATGTGCCGCGCCTGGCCGAGGCTGAGGTCAATGTCTGCATGTACCGCGAGTTTGGCCGCCAGCTTTGCGAGGCGCTGGATCGGCCCTATCTGCAGGCCCCGATCGGCCTGCACAGCACGACCCTTTTTCTCGAAACCCTCGGCGAGCTGCTTGGCCTCGATCCCGCGCCGTTCATCGAACATGAGAAATACACGACGATCAAGCCCGTTTGGGATCTCTGGCGCTCGGTGACCCAGGACTTCTTCGGCACCGCCAGCTTCGCGATCGCGGCCAACGAGACCTATGCGCGCGGGGTACGCAACTTCCTCGAACAAGAGATGGGCCTACCCTGCTCGTTTTCGTTCGCCCGCAGGCCGGGGGTGAAGCCCGACAATGCATCGATCCGCGAGGCGGTGCGCGAGAAGACGCCGCTGATCCTGTTCGGCAGTTACAACGAAAGAATGTACCTGTCCGAGATCGGGTCAAGCGCGGTTTACATTCCGGCATCGCTGCCCGGCACCATCATCCGGCGCCACACCGGGACACCGTTCATGGGTTACGCCGGGGCGACCTACCTGCTCCAGGAGGTCTGCAACGCGCTGTTCGATGCGCTTTACAACATCTTGCCGTTGGGCAGCGAGATGGATCGGGTCGCGGCGACGCCGGCCCGGCTGCACCGGGAACTCGCCTGGGACCACGATGCACAACAAGCGCTGGACCGCCTGGTCGCGTCGGCACCGGTGCTGGTGCGCATCTCGACCGCCAAACGCCTACGCGATGCGGCCGAGCGTTCCGCGCGCGGTGGCGGCGAGCAAACGGTCAGTGAACGTCACGTAGCCGAGGCCAAGCGTCGCCTGGCTGCCGGCGGTGCGGCATGAGCCAGGCACCGGCAGGCGGACGGTCTCCGGGGATGCGATCAATCACAGGGTTGGGTCGGTTGACCCATCAGGAGAGTCGAAATGATCTTGAAAGACACCTATAGCCACGCTTCGTTCGCGGAGCCGGTGCATCACGACAGAAAGGCGTTCCAGCGTCTGTTTCGCGTTGCGTTCGTCGTCTTTTTGCTGATTGCGGCAGTCAGCCGATTGTTGCCGCGCGCGTGGCGGCCCTTCGCATCGAGCGCGGAGGGCAGGGAATCCGCCGTTGCCGAGGCTAGGCGGGCCGCCAACACCGTGGTGCCTTTCATGTTCATACGCTGAGGTGTCGCGACCGGGACCGACTCAGCGCGCAATGGACACACAGGCGTGAGTGGCCGAGCAGGGCAACGAGACCGGTTCAAGGGATAGACAAGACAGGGTACGCGAGCGGTTTCGACCGCCGGAGGAATAGATATGTCGATGCTAAGTTTTGAGCGCAAGTACCGCGTGCGCGGAGGCACGCTGATCGGTGGTGATTTGTTTGATTTCTGGATTGGCCAGTTTTACGTCGGGTTCTTCGGCGTCACGACCATCTTCTTTTCCTTGCTCGGTACCCTGCTGATCGTCTACGGGGCGGCCCTGGGACCGACCTGGAATCTATGGCAGATCAACATCGCACCGCCGGACTTGAAATACGGTCTGGGTCTGGCGCCGCTCAAGGAGGGCGGGCTGTGGCAGATCATCACCGTCTGTGCGATCGGCGCGTTCGTGTCCTGGGCGCTCCGCCAGGTCGAGATCTCGCGCAAACTCGGCATTGGGTTGCATGTACCCTTTGCGTTCAGCTTCGCGATCTTCGCGTATATCACGCTGGTGGTGATTCGCCCCTTGCTGTTGGGCGCCTGGGGGCATGGCTTCCCGTACGGCATCATCAGTCACCTCGACTGGGTATCCAATGTCGGCTACCAGTTCCTGCATTTCCACTACAACCCGGCGCACATGCTCGCGGTGACCTTCTTCTTCACGACGACGCTCGCCCTGTCGATGCACGGCTCGCTGATCCTTTCGGTAACCAATCCGCGCAAGGGCGAGGTGGTCAAGACGGCTGAACATGAGAACACATTCTTCCGCGACGACATCGGTTACTCCATCGGCGCCCTGGGCATTCATCGCCTGGGCCTTTTCCTGGCGCTGTCTGCGGGCTTCTGGAGTGCCGTCTGCATCGTGATCAGCGGGCCTTTCTGGACCAGGGGCTGGCCGGAATGGTGGAACTGGTGGCTGCAGCTGCCCATCTGGTCTTGAAGAAGGGGAACTTCGATGGCTGAGTATCAAAATATCTTTACCCGCGTTCAGGTGCGCGCGCCGGCACATCCCGGCGTGTCCCTGGGGCCCGGCAACATCTTTCGTCAGGGCGGCTCACGCTTTTCCTACTGGGCCGGCAAGTTCGGCGACGCCCAGATTGGACCGATCTACCTCGGTCCGATCGGTGTGCTGTCGCTGCTGTTCGGTTTTATTGCGTTCGAGATCATCGGGCTGAACATGTGGGCCTCGGTGAACTGGGACCCGGTGCAGTTCGTTCGCCAGCTGCCCTGGCTGGCGCTTGAGCCGCCACCGCCAGAGTACGGCCTCAGTATCCCTCCGCTGCATGACGGCGGCTGGTGGCTGATCGCCGGCTTCTTCCTGACCGCCTCGATACTGCTTTGGTGGATGCGGACCTTCTTCAGGGCGCGGGCCCTGGGCATGGGGACCCATCTCGCCTGGGCCTTCGCGGCGGCGATCTGGTTGTACCTGGTGCTCGGCTTCATCCGCCCGCTGCTGATGGGCAGCTGGAGTGAGGCCGTACCGTTCGGGATCTTTCCGCACCTCGACTGGACCGCTGCGTTTTCCATTCGCTACGGCAACCTGTTCTACAACCCGTTCCATATGTTGTCGATCGCGTTCCTGTATGGCTCTACGCTGCTGTTCGCGATGCACGGCGCGACGGTGTTGGCCGTCAGTCGCTACGGCGGCGACCGCGAGATCGACCAGATCACCGATCGCGGCACGGCATCGGAGCGGGCCGCGCTGTTCTGGCGCTGGACCATGGGTTTCAACGCCACGATGGAATCGATTCACCGTTGGGCATGGTGGTTTGCGGTATTGACCGTGATTACCGGTGGAATCGGCATCCTGCTGACCGGTACCGTCGTCGACAACTGGTACCTGTGGGCAGTCAAGCACGGGGTCGCGCCGGCCTACCCGGATGTGAACCCGGTACCGGTCCAGGATCCGATGACGATGGGGGCGCTGCAATGAACGCATTCAACCGCAAGTTACGGGGCACAACGATCGGGGTTGTTTCGGCTGTCGTGCTGTTGGCAGGCTGCGAGCATCCACCCGTCGATACCGTGCAGCGCGGCTACCGAGGCCTTGGCATGGAGGCCGTCGTGAACCCGCGGCGGCTGGACGACAAGGTGGCGGCCAACATTCCTCCGGAGGCGCTGCCGCCGGTGCCGGCGGACGGGCCGAAGGCGTCCGAGATCTACCAGAACGTGCACATCCTCGGGGACCTCAGCATCGGCGAGTTCACCCGGCTCATGGGCGCGATCACGTCCTGGGTATCACCGGAGCAAGGCTGCCTGTATTGCCACTCGGCGGAGAACTTCGCCGATGACAGTCTCTACACGAAGCGGGTCTCGCGCCTGATGCTGGCGATGACCCAACGTGCAAACGAAGACTGGCAGGCGCACGTCGGCGATACCGGGGTCACCTGCTACACCTGCCACCGCGGTCAGCCGGTTCCGGCAAACGTCTGGGCAACGGATCCGGGCCCGCGACATGTGAAGGGGCTCGCGCCGGCGCAGCAGAACATCGCGTCGCCGACGGTCGCTTCGGCCTCCCTACCGTACGATCCGCTGACGCCGTTCCTGCTCCAGGACAACGAAATCCGGGTGATATCCAATACGGCGCTGCCACAGGGCAGCCGCAAGTCCATCAAGCAGACGGAATGGACCTACGGGCTGATGATGCATTTTTCCGACTCTCTGGGCGTCGGCTGTACGCACTGTCACAACTCGCGCTCGTTCTTCGCCTGGGACCAGAGCCCGCCGGAACGCACGAAGGCCTGGCATGCGATCCGGCTGGTGCGCGAAATGAACAATGTCTTCATCGATGCAGCGACCGATATTTTGCCCGATTCGCGCAAGGGCCCGCTCGGCGATCCGCTGAAGGTGGGCTGCAAGACCTGTCACCAGGGCGCCTATCGACCACTCTACGGCGCAAACATGCTGAAGGACTATCCGAGTCTCGCGAAGCTCAGCGGTGCCGCGGCACGTGCCAAGGCCGAAGGGGGCAGGTGAGCAGTGGAACGGGTTCGGCCGACACGCGGGCTGTCCAATGGCTGTCACGCTGACAGCCCATCGGGCGACGGGACAGCGCAGTGGTCGAGCAGAACCCGCATCGGATTCTTCGGTTCCGTTCGGCAAGGCATTGGGCGGCCGGACACGGATCGGAGAGGGCGCGTGCTCGGTCGGGTACCGCCTGGCCGCAGGGCGCGCGGAAAGCCTTCGCCCCCGCGTCTGCGGGGTGTTGGCAAATAGGCCTGATGTGTAACTGAAGAGGATATCTACATGAGTGAAGAAAGTAGCCTGACCGGGCTAACCAACGATGAGGCCAAGGAGTTCCATGATGCCTTCGTCAAAGGTTTTCTGGGATTCACCGGCATCGCCGTAGTGGCTCACATCCTGGTCTGGATGTGGCGCCCCTGCTCTAGCAGCGGCGGATCTGGACCGATCCCTCATCAAGACGACGCGGCGTTGCCGGCCCCAGCCGGCGATGCGGTTGATTAATTTGGAGACGTGTTATGTACAAAATCTGGAGGTTGTTCGATCCAAGGCGGGCATTGGTCGCACTGGCTGCGTTCCTGTTCACCTTGGCTCTGCTCATCCACTTCATCCTGTTGAGCACAGACAAGTTCAATTGGCTTGAAGGCCCGTCTGCCCAGGCTTCGGCCGCGGCAGCACAAATGGCTCCCCTCCCTCCGGCGCGAAGTTAGCCGATCAGGGGGTGCCCGTCGCGGGGTGGCGGATTGCGTCGACCGAGCAGCATGCCGGTGTCCGTCCGTCACCTCGTTTTTCTGCGCCACTGCTTTCACAGAGGCCAACGATGCACGCAGACAGCCAGCGCCAGGTTTCGTTCGACGATGAACTGCTGATCCTGGTCGATGAGGCCGACAATGTGACCGGTTACGAGAGCAAGCGCAATGCGCACGCCGGCCCCGGTATGCTGCATCGCGCCTTCTCGATCTTCCTGTTTTCTCCGTCGGGCAGGGTGCTACTGCACAAGCGGAGCACACAGAAGCCGCTGTGGCCGTCCTACTGGACCAACAGCTGCTGTAGTCATCCCCGCAAGGGCGAAAGCTACACCGTCGCTGCCCACCGCCGACTGCGGGAAGAGTTGGGCGTCGATGCCGAGCTGGAGTTTCTCTATCAGTTCCAGTACAGCGCGGCGTTCCATGAGCAGGGCAGCGAACGCGAATTGTGCGCGGTGTTCGTCGGTCGCCTCGAGCAAGATTGTGCGATTCTGGCGAATCCCAACGAGGTTGCCGCCTGGCGATGGGTGAGCTGTACTCAGCTCGATGCCTGGGTGCGTGAGGCCCCCGAAAATTTCACGCCCTGGTTTCTGCTGGAGTGGCGGCGTCTGCAAACCGACAAGCGGGCTGACGTGATCAGGGCCTGCCAGCCGCGCGCCCACTAATCCGCAGGACTCAGTGGTCGGCAAACGGCGGTCCGGCAACTTGTTGACCGACAGGGCCGAAAGCGGCAAATGTGCCTGTCTTGGCGAATCACACACTGTTTCGGCCGCTTGGCTGTCGCGGTGCTGGCGGTTTCTCGCGCGCGTTGGCTTGATCTTGCGTTGCACCTCCATATACAACGCCCTTCGGGCCAGCCGCTGTGTCAATCCGCTCCCGGCAATCTCGTCGCTCCAGGCCGGCACCGCTGCGATTTGCGGCCTAGAGGCCAGCAAGGCCCTCGGGTCGGGCGCACAGGAGCTCGTGCAGCATGTAGCGTCCCTGTGGTGTGATGGTCATACAGTCGGGGGTTATCGAGAGCAGGCCATCGCGCGCATAGCCCGACCAGCTGGACGATGGTCCCTCGGTGGGGTCGAACAAGGCCGTGTAGTCACGCAATTCCATGTTGCACGTCAACGCCACCAGCGCATCGCGTCGGCGCCGTTCCCGGTCGCTCAGCCTGACACCGCCGCGGATCGGGAACATACCCTTCGACACCGAGGTTTGCCAGGGCGCTAGCTCGAGATGGTTCTGCACACACAGGCCCTGCAGCTCGCTGATCGCGTTGGTACCGAATCCATGGATATCACTTGCCGGCTGATGGGTGTAGCCGATCCAGTTCTTTCGCAGGCGATGCTCCGATTGCGCATCGCAGAGTGCGTCCCCAGCCTTCGCGAAGCAGTCAAGGCCAACCCAGGTGTAGTCCGGCGACAGTCCCTGCACGATCCCGTTGAACAGGGCTAGCTTGTCGGCCAGCGACGGCATTTCACAGGGGTCGATGGCCCGCTGGTGGCCGCGATCCACGATCCGCCGCGTGTAGGCGAAGCAGGCAATCCGGTCCGGTGCGATGTCCAGCAAATTCTCCACCGTGCGTTCGATGCTCGCTTCATTCTGGCGTGGGAGACCGTACATCACGTCGGTAGTGACGGAATCGAACCCGGTGTCGCGCGCGGTCGCGAACACATCGCGGATCATGTCCAGCGAGTTCACGCGGCCGATCGCGAGCTGCACGGTCGGGTCGAGGTCACGCACGCCAAACGTAATCCGACGGAAACCCAAGCCATGCAACAGGGCGAGCTGCGACGGGGAGGTGCGATTGGGATTGGCGTCGAGCGAGGTTTCGGTGTCGGCGTCGATCGTGAACCGCCGGTCCAGCAGCGACATCAGGCGCACGAGCTGCCGGTCGCTGAGGTAGTTCGGCGACCCCCCGCCGACATGCAGCTGCTGCACGCGGCGGCCGCTACCGATCGCACTGGCGACCAGCGCAATCTCGCGTTCCAACATGTCCAGGTAGCGGTCGACCTCGGCCGGGTCGTGGGTGACCGTCGTATTATTGTCGCAGTTCAGGCACCGGACCGGGCAGAAGGGCAGATGGACATAGAGCGTGACAGGGGAGGCATTGTCGCTGTCCGGCGCCGACAAGGCGCTGGCAAACTCATCGGCGTCGACGCCGCTGTCCGCCGAGAACACGGAGTCGCTGCGGCGTGAAGCCCCGATCCTCGTGTACCGGCTGATCAGGGCCTGTGGAATATCGACTGCATTGCCCGTTGACATCATGTCGCTCCCCCTGTTCGGCGAAATATGCCCGGTCGCTCGATAGACTGCCTGACCGCCGGTGATTGGTCGTCCGCATCTGGCGTCGGAACCGCCGCCCGATGTCTGCTGCACCTCGGATGGCCAACGGCTGCAAATGCGTGGCTGGGTCGCCGCAGCCCTCGTTGGCCGGAAAGCCGCACCGCACTGTCGATGTGAGGGTCCCACCGCGTGCCACGCGTCGGGCCCGGCCGCGCCCGGCCCGGTCGGTACTTTGCGGCCCCGCATCGACGCATAAAAATCTAGCACATTGTAAACAATAGTTGACGTCAACCAGACGGCACGTCTGGAATTGTCTGGTTTTTTCGTACCCCTTGCCCAGCAAAGGCCGCGGTGGCGCTGCGCGAATCTGTCGATAGACAAAATCTTGGCGCGGTTTTGCTGCCTGGCCAGGATGCTTCGGCAAAACTGTTCAAGACGCTGCCGCCCCCGGGACGCGATCGCCTATGCTGCACGCTTGTTCGCTTCGAACGACTTTTCCGGTCCCGGCTGTACATCGGCGGCCGGCTGTCCGGCCTGCCGCAGCGCCCAGTTCCACAGCGCCGAGTCCCGCAGCGGCAGGACCATGAACCAGTGCTCGAGTATCCCCAGGGCGAGTAGCGTAGCGACCAGCACATCGCCGGTGCGGGTGAAGTCGTCCGACGCGGTCGTCGCTGCCGGCACCAGCAGTAGGACCATCAATGCCGTCGCGCTGGTGATGGCGACGGGAAAGAACAAGTTCATCGGGCGTCGCCGCATGTAGGTGGTCAGAAACCGCAGATGCTCGGGAAACCAGTGCTCATTGATATGCGGGACGCCGAGGTACAGGTTCAGTTTCGCGCTCCAGCGCATCAGCCACAGGGTCACGAAAGTCCAGGTCCCGAACCGGTTCGGCGCATCCCAGGTAAGCCCGATCAGCACCGCGCCGAGCAAGACGACCGCGGCCTCGTGGTGCAGACTCGTTTGCAGCGCCAGCCCGAAGCGCCGCCAGCCGGTGCTGCCGGTCGGGCAGGCGAGTTTACGGGGGCCGGTCAGGAATCCCATGAAATAGCTGATCTCGAGCCATCCCCAGACGAGCAGTGCCGCGGTAAAGGCCAGCATCGCGCCGACCGGCGTGGTGTCCGTGCTGCTCGTATGCAGCACGACCAGAGACCCCAACAGCACCAGGGTCGCCGCGAGCATGCTCCAGCGGTAGGTCCGCGCGCGCAGGTGGTTCAGAAACAGGATCACACCGGTGCTCAACCACCAGGCGAGCAACGCGAAGCAGAATGGGAGCAGGTAATCTGGCATCGTGCGGTCTGCTCAGTGCCGGACGGATGCGAGGTCACTGGCAGCGGCGAGGGACCGGTCGATCGTCTGGGCCGGGCGGCCGGCCTGTGTGGCGTTCTCGATCGAGTGCCGGCCCGGGGCCGTGTCGAGCAGGCGCGCGAACGACTGGGCATTGGTCGAGCCGAATGCCCGGAGATCGACCAGCCGGCCGGTTGCCAGGTCGCGCAGCGTCAGCCGGCCATTGGCATGACGGGCGAGCCGGAACGGCACCTGGCGGTCGAGCGAGGCACTGCGGCGCTCGCGCGCGAGGCCCCGCAACACACCGCGGATGAAGTTTTCGGTGCCCGGCCGCAACGCGGCGAGCAGCTGCCCGCTGGCGGCGTCGAAGACATGGACCGTGCCGCCCTGGCCATCGGCAAAGCGCAGGTCGCGACTCTCGGCAATCGCACCGGGCGCCGCCTGGCCCGCCTTGAAGCCACCGAGCTGTGCCACCACCACGGCCAGCAGGCTGAACGCGACCAGTGCCGCGATGCCGAGCAGGGCGCCGCGCGGGGAAGGTTGATCGGCAAATGGATCGCTCATCGGTTTTCTCGCTCAGGACATCGCCGCGTTGCGGGCGTGTGGCGCGGGCGCGAACCCTGCGCGTGCGACCGCTGGCGCGGCTGGCTCCGCAGCCGGCTGCGACGTGTCGACCGCGGGGCGTCGTGCTCCCAAGACGTCGCCGAGATGGGCTGCGACAGGCTGGGCATCGGCGAGACAGCGTAACATCGGCCGGACGGGAGAGAAGTGCCAGGGCCGCACGTGAGGCCAAAGCAGCCAATAGGACAGCTTCTGGTCCCGGGCCAGCGTCAGTGCGATATCGCCGTTACCTCCCGCGTAGACCTTGAGATCTGCGGCATCGATCTTCTGCCAGGGGATATTGATCATCATCGGGATCGCGACACCAAATCGCATGACCAGGCGCTGCTCCGTGACGGTGTAGACGGTTGTCTTGCCATACAGCCATGCGAGCAGCCCGAGCAGAGCGATCGCCGACAGCCCCAGCACCGCCAGCCACGCCGCCCCTCTGACGGCGCCGGGCAGTGTTGCGCCCTCTGCCAATCGGAACCCGACATGAATGCCGATCAGCAGCACGAAGTACAGTGCGACCTTTCGGACATGGAATGCGCGCCGAGCCAACTGGCGCCAATCCGGTGCACCCTGCCAGACGATGTGCTCGCCAGCGGGCAGGTAGGCCGGCAGCCCGCGGATCGGTTCAGATTCGTGCTCGTTCATAGCCAGGGCTCCGTGCGGCTGGGCATTGCGTAAAGGTGGCCACCGCCGTAGAAGGCGCAGATCTTGTCTTCTTCCTGCAGCGTGACCTGGTCGGGCTTCGCGAGGCCTGGTGCCCAGGCGAACTGGTTTGACTTGATCGACACCACCTTGACCCGCTGTCCGTCCTTGCTGATGCGCACGAAGTTGATCGGCAGCAGCGTTCGATGGGTCGCAACGCTGGTCTCGGGCGCGTCGTCGTCCTCATACGGGGCCTTACGCTCACTCGCGACCTCGACCTCGAGATAGCGGATTTGCGGTTCTGCACGGTCGACCCAGATGTCCACGACGCGGGCGCCGACCGCGCCATCCGCGCCCATCACCGGCTTGCCCCGCGGGTCCGGGTCGCGCGGCTCGACAGAAAAATCGGTCGCGACCCGCATCGGTACGATCTTCGGCACGCCGTCGTGGGTCAGATCGGGCACCTCAGGGCGGATTGCATAGGCGGCCGGGCCGACGCCGTCCACCATCGGGTTGCCCGAAGGATGTAGGGGCGCACCCAACCAGCCGGCGACCGGTTTGGCCGCGAGCGGATAAGGCTCTGGGTCGGGCCGCGGTATCTGGCGCGTACCGCCACCGTGCGGCAGCAGGTATTCCTTGGGTGGTGGCATGTCGGGGAAACCGACGACCTTGATGTGCTTGGATCGGTCGGATTCCAGCGGATAGCCTTCGCGTTTGTTTTCCCTATGCAGATAGAGGATCAATCCGAAGAAAAAGATCCAGAAGGCATAGAGTACGATTTGGGCTACGTCGAAATAGCCGGTGATTGCGCCAGTCTCCATTGCGGTTCCTCCGTCGTGAATTTGAGTATCAGCCCGGGAAATCGGGCACGCCGAACGCGGGCGGCCGCTCCTCCTGTTCGTCGGGCCGTCGAACCAGCGGGCCGATTGCGACCAGCGTGGCGAACAGCAGCGCGATCTCCATGTGGTAGACCACGCCGTATCCGGTCACGGGCCCGGTCAGCGCCGGCCCGAGGTCGCCGCGTTCGGCCATCCCGGTCACCAGGTCACGCAGCGCGCCGCCCAGCGCGATTGCGGTCCCGGCGGCGGTGGCCTGCACCGCGCCCCATGCGCCGAGCGCCAGGCCGCTTTCGCTGTGTTCCGACAGCGCCATCGCGGCGATCAAAGTGCCCACCGCGAACAGTCCGCCGCCGAAACCGATCAGTCCGGTACCGCAACGAAACAGCAGCGGGGATTCGAAAGGCGCCGACAGGATCACCGCGGCAAACGCGAAGATCCCCAGCAGTGCCCCGAAGCCGGCAATGCGCAACGGATCGGCGCCGTGGCCGAGCCAGCGCGAGGCGAGTAGGAAGGCCCCGAGCATGCCCGTAGCGAGGATCGCCGTCAGTCCGGTCGTGGCACTGACGGACAGCCCGAGGACCTGCCCACCGTAGGGCTCCAATAAGACGTCCTGCATGCTGAAGCCCGCGGTCCCGAGGCCGACCGCGATCAGCAAACGGACCGCGTTGCCATGTTGCCGGAATGTCTGCCAGGATTGCCGAAACGAAGGCCGCGGCCTGTCGTGCGCAGTACGCGCCGGATTGCGGGCCTCCTGCTGCCAGAGGGCGACGATATTGAGTGCGATGGTCAGCAGTGCGGCGCCCTGGATCACCTGGATCAAACGCATCTGACTGAAATCGTCGAGCAGCGCGGCGAAGCCGAGCGAACTCGCGACCATGCCGACCAAGAGCATCACGTACAGCAGCGCAACGACGCGCGGACGCGATGCCTTTGGCGCCAGGTCGGTGGCTAGCGCGAGGCCGGCCGTCTGCGTCGTGTGCAGCCCGGCCCCGACCAGCAGAAACGCGAGCGCTGCCGCGGCATAGCCTATCCAGGCCGGACCCCAGGTATCACCCGACAGAATGATCAGCGCGAACGGCATGATCGCGAGGCCGCCGAACTGCGCCATGCTGCCCATCCAGAGGTAAGGCACCCGCCGCCAGCCGAGAAAGGAGCGGTGGTGATCGGAGCGAAAGCCGATCAACGCCCGAGCCGGTGCGAAAAGCAGCGGCAGCGAGACCATCAGCGACACGAGCCAGCCGGGCACGCCCAGCTCGAGCATCATCACGCGGTTCAGGGTGCCGTTGAGCAACACCAGCGCCATGCCGACCGACACTTGGAACAGCGACAGCCTCAGCAGCCGGCCGAGCGGCAGCTCATGCGTTGCCGCGTCGGCAAACGGCATGAAGCGCGGCCCCAGCGCAATCCACGCGCGCGAAATGCTGAGTGCGGAACGTTTCACAGGCGGGTAACTTCGAACGCCTGAGATGTATAGAAGCCGCTGCTGACCCGCTGGCAGCGTCCGGGTTTCCACATGGCCAGGCCGGCCTCGCCGCCCAACAGACGCCAGAGCCGGTCTTCACCTACCGGTTCGATGGCCGGCGCGCGGTCGCTGCGTGGGAACCAGCGGCCGGCGGCATGCATCAACGCCAGCATCCGCGTGCGCGGCGCGAACGTGAAGGCGACCGAGGTCTCCGCAATGCTGGCGAGCCCCGCCACCATGCGCACCGCGTCGACGGGATCGTAATGGATCAGCGAGTCCATCGCGATCACATGGTCGAAGTGTCCGAGCTCCGGGTCCCACATGTCGCCGACGCGGTATTCGAGACTGCCGTGTCCGAGGTCATCGGGCGAACGTTCGCGTGCCAGCGCGATCAGCGTCGGCGACAGATCGACCGCGATGACCTGCGCGCCGCGCCGCGCCGCCTCGACCGCCAGTGCGCCGGTGCCGCAGCCGGCATCGAGCACGCGGCGGCCGCAGAGGTTCCGCGGCAGCCAGTCGAGCAGCGTGTTGCGCATCTGTTCACGGCCGGCACGCACGGTGCGCCGGATGCGCCCTACCGGGGCGTTCGACGTCAGGCGCGACCAGGCCTCGGCGGCCGTGCGGTCGAAGTAGTGTTCCACTTCGGAGCGTCTTTGCTTGTAGGTCAGTGTCGTCATCAGTCGAACCCCAGAAAATCGAAAAGGTCTCGGTCCTTCATCGGTTGCACCGACAGCGGGTCGGTGCCAGCCCACAGCGCGGCCGCCAGATCGAGGTAGTCCTGCTGAACGCGCGCCAGCTCGGGTGTCGGCGGTAATTCGAACAAGGTCGATTTTTTCAGCCGGCTGCGCCGGATGATGTCGAGGTCGGGAAAGTGCGCGAGTCGGCGCAGGCCGACGGCTTCGTTGAAACGGTCGATCTCGTCGGTGTCGGTGCTGCGGTTGGCAATGACGCCGCCGAGCCGCACGCCGTAGTTGCGGGATTTCGCCAGGATCGCGGATGCGATCCGGTTCATCGCGAAGATGGAGTCGAAATCGTTGGCGGTGACGACCACCGCCCTTTCGGCATGCTGCAGGGGCGATGCAAAACCGCCGCATACGACGTCGCCGAGCACGTCGAAGATCACCACGTCTGCGTCTTCGAACAGGTGGTGCTGCTTCAGTAGCTTCACGGTCTGGCCGACCACGTAGCCGCCGCAGCCGGTGCCGGCGGGCGGACCCCCGGCCTCGACGCACATCACGCCGTTGTAGCCTTCATAGACGAAATCCTCGACCCGCAGCTCCTCGGGGTGAAAATCGACTTCCTCCAGGGCATCGATCACGGTTGGCACCAGCGACTTGGTCAGCGTGAAGGTCGAGTCGTGCTTCGGGTCGCAGCCGATCTGGATGACGCGCTTGCCGAGCTTTGAGAACGCGGCCGAGAGGTTCGACGACGTCGTGCTCTTGCCGATGCCGCCCTTGCCGTAGACCGCGAACACCTTCGCGTGGCCGATCGACAGCTTGTCGTCGAGATGGACCTGCAGGCTACCCTCACCATCCGGTGGTGCAGGGGTGCCGATACTTACCGGTATGTTGTCGAGCGGGCTCATGCAGCGGCCTCCTGGCTGACGCCTTCGAGACGGTCTTCGAGATCCTCGCCGGCGCGCCGGAGCGCCTCCAGGGTCGCGTCGTCCGGTTCCCAATAGTTACGTTCATGGGCCTCGAGCAGTCGGTGCGCGACCTTGAACGAGGCGGTGGGGTTCAACTGGGCCAGCCGTTCGCGCATCGCATCGTCGAGAATGAAGGTCTGCGACAGGCGCTCGTATACCCAGGGTGCGACCTGACCGGTGGTCGCCGACCAGCCGATCGTGTTGGTCACATGGCTTTCGATCTGGCGGACACCCTCGTAGCCGTGCTTCAGGATGCCCTCGTACCATTTCGGGTTGAGTACGCGGGTTCGGGTCTCCAGCGCGACCTGTTCCGCGAGCGTGCGGACCTTGCCGTCACCGCTGGTCTGGTCCGAGATGTAGACGGGGATCTCGTTGCCGCTGGAACGCCGCACCGCACGGCTGATGCCGCCCAGCGTGTCGAAATAGTGGTCGACCGTGGTGATGCCGAGTTCCACCGAATCCAGGTTCTGGTACGCGAGCTGCACGCCGGCGAGCATGTCGTCGAGCAACACGGTCTCCTGCGTCGGCTTGCCGGAACGGCTATAGGCGAAGCTCTTGCGCTGTGTGTAGGTCTCCGCGAGCTCGTCTTCGTCGTCCCAATGGCTGTTGTCGATCAGCATGTTGACATTCGAGCCGTACGCCCCCTGTGCGTTGCTGAACACGCGCAACGCCGCGGTCTCCAGATCGCAGCCATGCTGCGCCTGATAGGCGATAGCATGCTTGCGCACGAAGTTCTGTTCGCACGGCTCGTCCGCCGTCGCCGCCAGGTAGGCCGCTTCGGCCAGCAGCCTGGTCTGTAGCGGGAGCAGATCACGGAAGATGCCCGACAGGGTCATCACGACATCGATGCGCGGCCGGCCGAGCTCCTCCAGCGATATCAGACTGGCGCCTGCGACCCGACCGTAGCTGTCGAGGCGTGCCTGTGCCCCCATCAGCGCCAGGGCCTGTGCGATCGGACCGCCTTCGGTCTTCAGGTTGTCCGTGCCCCATAGCACCAGTGCGATCGACTCGGGCAGCTCGTTGCCTTCGTCCAGGTGGCGTTGCAGCAGGGACTGCGCCTGTCGCTGGCCGTCCCGGACAGCGAACGCACTGGGCAGTCGGAACGGATCGAAGCCATGAATATTGCGACCGGTCGGGAGCACGGCCGGGTTGCGCAGCAGGTCACCGCCCGGTGCCGGCGCGATAAAGCCGCCGTCGAGTGCATCGAGTATCGCCTGGAGCTCATGATCCCTTTCCAGCAGGGCATTCGCGTTGGCCAGCTCGTCGCACAGGGCAAGTCGCGCAGGATCGGCCGAAAGACCCGCGGCGGCGAGTGCCGCCTGCGGTGTCTGGCCGTCCACCAGTGCGGCCACGGTCGTGCTGTCCAGGCTGGTATCCTGCGAAGACTGAGCCAGTGCCTGCAGCATGTCGATACGCTCCTCGCGCGACGGGGCCTCCCCGACGACATGCAGGCCATAGGGGATCAGGGTCTGCTCCAGTTCCAGAAGCGCCAGCCGCAACGTCTCGATCTCCGCGTCCGGGTCGGCGCCCCCTGTCTGGTCGGCATGCACCAGATCCAGTTCGCCGGCCTGGGTGCGGATCAGTTCGGCCAGATCGGCGCGCTGCGCGCGGTCGCTGTCGCTGCGCGCGCGCCAGCGTTCGATCGAGGCCTTGAGTTCGCTGAGGCCGAGATAGAGTTCCGCCTGGGCGACCGGGGGTGTGAGGTAGCTCACGAGCGTGGCGGCGGCGCGGCGTTTCGCGATCATGCCCTCGGACGGATTGTTCGAGGCGTACAGGTAGAAGTTCGGCAGATCGCCGATCAGCCGGTCCGGCCAGCAGGCCTGGGACAGCCCGACCTGTTTGCCCGGCATGAATTCAAGCGCACCATGCGTGCCGAAGTGCAGCACCGCGTCGGCCGCGAAGTCCTCGCGCAGGTAGCGGTAGAACGCGGTGAATGCATGGGTCGGGGCAAAGCCCTTGGCGAACAGCAATTTCATTGGGTCGCCTTCGTGGCCGAAGGCCGGCTGGATGCCGACGAGGACGTTGCCGAAGCGGGCGCCGAGCACGTAGATGGAGCGTCCGTTGCTCAATTGCTTGCCCGGTGCCGGCCCCCAGTGTGCCTCGATATCGCTCAGCCAGGGTTCGCGACGCACATGGTCATCGACGTCGATGGTTGCGTGAACGTTCGCGTGCGCCCCGTGGCTGGCCGCATTGCCGGTGATGATCTGATCGCGCAGTGTCTCGACATCGGCCGGGACGTCGACCGTATAGCCTTGCGCCTGCAGCGCGCGCAGGGTGTTGAGCAGCGACGCGAACACCGAAAGGTGTGCGGCGGTGCCGGTGCTGCCTGCGTTCGGCGGGAAATTGAACACCACGACCGCGATCTTGCGCTCGGCGCGCGCGGTCCGGCGCAGGCTCACCAGTCGTGCGACGCGGGCGACCAGCGTCTCGACCCGCTCCGGGTGCGGCTGCATGTCGTGGCCGGCCGCCGCCCCACCGTTTTCGCTCCGGCCGCCGTAGACGATCGGTCCGGTCGCGCCGTCCAGTTCTGGTATCGCAACCATCATCGTCGCCTCGAGCGGCATCAGTCCCTGGTCCGAATGCTCCCATTGATCCAACGTTTGGAACTCGACCGGCTGTGCGGCAATGTAGGGGACGTCCAGTTCAGCGAGCATTTCCTCGGCCGCCTTTGCATCGTTGAAGGCCGGGCCGCCAACCAGCGAGAAGCCGGTCAGTGAGACCACCGCATCGACGCTCGCCCGGCCGTCGCGCATAAAAAAGCGACGGGCAGCGGGTCGCGCGTCCAGCCCGCTGGCGAACGCGGGGACCACGGCGAGGCCACGCGCCTCGAACGACTCGATGATGCGGTCATAGTGTGCGGTGTTACCGGCCAGCACATAAGAGCGCATGATCAGCAGTCCCACCGTGCCGTGGGCTCCGCCCTTCGGTCGCGGCATGCCCGACAGCCGATCGCCGATGCGCTTCTTCAGGCGCGGGTGATAGACACCCAGCTCCGGGTATTCGATCGGCGGTTCTGCGTCCAGGCTCCCACGCAGCGCCTGGCGTGGCCCGTCCGCATAGCGGTCGACCAGGAAACGCACCATGCGCAACAGGTTTTCTTCAGAACTCGCCAACCAGAACTGCAAGGTCAGAAAGTACGCCCTTAGGTCCTGCGCCGTACCCGGGATGAAGCGCAGAATTCGGGGCAACTGGCGCAGCACCGACAGCTGCTGCGCACCGGCCGGCTTACGCCCGTTCTTGCGCGTGCCGCGCAGGCGTTTGAGCAGCGCCATCGGCCCGCTTTGCGGGCCGTCCATGCTGAAGCGTCCCATCCGGGTGAGACGCATCACCTCGGCCGCCGACATGCAGCAGACCATCGCATCGCACTGCTCGCGGCGCGCGCTGAGCGCGGGCAGCACCGCATGTATGTGGTCTTCCATGAACAGCATCGTGACGACGATGATGTCGCCGCTAGCGATATCTTCCCGGCAGCGTGCCAACGCCTCCGAGTCCGTTTCCCAGTCGGTTGCCGCATGCATGCTCAGCTGCAGCCCGGGCAGTTCTTTCTTCAACGCGCGAGCCGTGCGCTCGACCGCACTGCTGAGGTGGTTGTCGAGTGTCACGAGGACGACCCGCATGGGCGACGTCTTAGCGGCCGAAGTGGGCTTTCGCTTCATACAGTGTCTCAACGCTTATTTTTGCCATGCCACGCTCGAGCGCGAATCGCTCGGTATTGCGGCGTGCCTTGCCGCGGACGAAGAACGGGATCTTTTTCAGCTCGTGCTCCGCCTCCGACTCCCAGGGGACCCCGTCGGCCGGCGCCGTGGCCGGCAGTTCGACCAGGTTCGCGCCGCCGGCGTGACCGCCGAGCGACGCCAGATGCGAAGGGGGGGCCGCATCGTTAAACTCGAAATCACCGCGGAACATCGTCAGCAGGTGTTCTTCGAGACCCATCATCAGCGGGTGTACCCAGGTGTCGAAGATCACGTTGGCGCCTTCGAAGCCCATCTGTGGGGAATAACGCGCCGGGTAGTCCTGCACATGGGCCGGCGTCGAGATCACCGCGCAGGCGATGCCGAGACGCTTGGCGATGTGCCGCTCCATCTGCGTCCCGAGCACCAGTTCCGGCTGCAGTTCGGCGATCCGCGATTCCACGGCGAGGTAGTCATCGCTTATCAGCGGATCGACACCATGGGCCGCGGCCGCGGCGCGCACCTCGCGCGCCTGCTCGCGCGCGTAGCTGCCGATGCCGACGACGTCGAATCCGAGTTCGTCGCGCGCGATGCGTGCCGCGGCAATCGCGTGTGTCGCATCGCCGAACACGAACACCCGCTTGCCGGTGAGGTAGGTCGAGTCGACCGAGCGGGAGTACCAGGGCAGGCGTGACGGTATTTGCCCGATCACCGGATCCACGTCGGCGCCGGTGACCTCGGCGATTTCCCGCAGGAAGTCGCAGGTCGCGCCGACACCGATCGGCACCGTCTCGATCATGGGTTGCTTGAACGTGCGCTGCAGCCAACTGCAAGCGGTCCTGGCAACCTCGGGGTAAAGGCAGACGTTGGCGTCCGCGTCCGGGATGCGCAGCAGGTCCTGCGCCGCGGCCCCAAGCGGCGCCGTCACGTTGACGTCGACGCCGACGCTGGCCAGCAGGCGCGTGACCTCGACGACGTCGTCGCGGCAGCGGAAGCCCAGCGCGCTCGGTCCGAGCAGGTTGACGCGCGGCCGGCGTCCCCCGGACAGCGGCGGCCGGACCGCGCCGGGCGCCGGTGCACGGGACGCGAGCAGGCCGCGGACCAGTCGGTAGAAGGTCTCGCTGGCTCCCCAGTTCTCTTTGCGCGAGTAGGCCGACAGTTCCAACGGTATTACCGGCACCGGCAGGCCGGCGCCGCTCGCGAGCGACCCCGGCTGGTCCTGCAGCAGCTCGGCCGTGCAGGAGTCGCCGACCAGCAGCACGGCCGGCGCGAAACGATCGCAGGCCTCGCGGAGCGTGCGAATGACCATCGCCGCGGTATCGCCGCCGAGGTCGCGCGCTTGAAACGTGGTGTAGGTGACCGGTGGTCGCTTGCCCTGACGCTCGATCATTGTGAACAGCAGGTCGGCATAGGTATCGCCCTGCGGCGCGTGCAGGACCAGATGCACGTCCCGCAGCGAGGTGACCATCCGTATCGCCCCGACGTGCGGCGGCCCCTCGTAGGTCCAGATCGTGAGTTCCATAGTCTGCCTAAAACTCCAGCCGGGCCTGGCGCGCAAGCGGGCGCGTGAACAATGCGGCCAGATCGCCGGCCTGATCGAAGCCTTGGATCGGTGTGAACATCAGTTCGATGGACCATTTGGTGCGCAGGCCCTCGGCTTCGAGCGGATTCGCGATGCCGAGGCCGCACACGGTGAGGTCCGGTCGGTCCGCACGCACGCGGTCGAGCTGTTGGTCGAGATCCTGGCCCTCGGTCACCCGCGTTTCGTCGGGTAGCAGCGGCAGTTCTGCAGCGACCATCTGTTGGTCGAGATAGGGCGTGCCGACCTCGACCAGCCGCATGCCGCACTCGCGGCGCAGGAAGCGTGCCAGCGGTATCTCGAGCTGCGAATCGGGCAGGAAGCTGATGCGCTTGCCCTGCAGTGATTCACGCTGGCGCGCCACCGCACGCTCGGCACGGGCGAGGGGCGCTGCGGTCACCTGTTCGAAGTGCCCCGCGGCCACGCCCCAGGCCTCGGCCGCGGCGCGCAGCCATTCGCGGGTTCCCTCGGCGCCGAGCGGGAACGGGGCGGCGAGGACCTCGGCGCCACGCTTGGCCAATGCACGCGCCGTTTCGCCCAGGTAGGGCTGGGCGAGCAGCACCTTGCTGCCGGGGCCGACGGCCGGGAGTTCGGCCGCGGTGCGCGCGGGCAGGAACCGCACCGGCGCAATACCGAGATCGGCGAACAGGCGGTTGAATTGATCCTCGACGATATCCGGCAGCGTGCCCGCGATCAGCAGCGAGCGCTCCGCTGCCGGGGCCGCCGGCAGTCCGGCGACCAGGCCCTTCAGGCAGCTGTCCTCGCCCTGGGTGAAGGTCGTCTCGATACCGCTGCCGGAGTACTCGGCGAACCGTACGCGCCCGGCGTAGCGCTCAGCGAGGCGCCGGGCCGCATTCCCGAGGTCGAGTTTGATCACCTCCGACGGGCAGGAGCTGACCAGGAACACCGTCTTGACCTCCGGTCGTCGGCCGATGACCTGGTCGACGACGCGGTCGAGTTCGTCGTGGCAGTCGGCGATGCCGGCCAGGTCGCGCTCCTGCAGCACCGCAGTCGCAAAGCGGGGCTCGGCAAAGATCATCACGCCAGCCGCCGACTGGATCAGATGGGCGCAGGTGCGCGAACCGACCACCAGGAAGAATGCGTCCTGGATCTTGCGATGCAGCCAGATGATCGAGGTCAGACCACAGAACACTGCGCGCTGGCCGCGTTCCTGCGTGACGCGCGGCTCGGAACAGGCCGGCAGGATGGACGCGACGTTGCGCTGGGTCGCACGGCCGCTCATTTCGCGATCCCGGCGAGCAGATCGGCCGGCTGCGGGGCGTTCGCAGCCGTTCGGCGGGCGGCGCGGAGCTTGATCAGGAACTGTCCGGCATTGATCAGGTAGGCGGCGTACGCGGCCAGTGCGAGCAGCATTTGGCCACGCGGCTCCAACAGCGCGAACAGCCAGGTCGCCAGGTAGGCGGTATGCAGCGCGAGGACCAGCAGGCTGACCATGTCCTCCCAGAAAAACGGTCTGGCAAACAGGTACTTGCCGAAGACGTCCTTCTCCCATATCGATCCCGTGAGCATGATCGCGTACAGCAGAGAGGTCTTGAGCACGATCGATGCAGTGGCCGCCGCCAGCCCCTCGCCGGTTGCCAGGAAGCGCACCACCAGAGCCAGGCTCACGAGGAAGACCAGGAACTGCAGCGGGGCCAGCACACCCTGCACCAGGGTCCAGCGCGATGCGTCGCGGCGGCGGCGTTCGTCGGGCGTATACAGGGGGCGCTGATGCGGGACTGTCCGGGGCATTGCAGGGTCTCGGCCGTCGACTGTGGTTCGAATTTAGTCGTGCCACCGTGAGCTGTCAAGTAAACATGACACTATCGGAAGTCTAGATAGTTTGACAAGTGCGTTGGTCGAGGCTTAACTAACTGCATCGACGTCATTTTTTTTATTGTTTTCCGTTAACATGCCGCTATTGCAGACGTCCTGTGGTTGCGGCCCCTGAATGAAGACGCCCTTAATCGAATCCGAAACCGTGTTCGACGCATTTGACCGTTCAGCCATGGAGGCACTTCTCGAGGCGGCTGCCGACATCTCGCTGGTGGTCGACCGCGACGGCCTGATCGAGGATCTCGCGTTCGGCAGTGACGAACTGCGCGATGAGCTCGACGAGCAGTGGCGCGGGCGCCGCTGGAGCGACACGATCGCCGATGAGAGCCGCGATAAGCTGCAGGAGTTGTTGCAGGTCGCCGCCGTACCGGGCCGTGGCCGTGTCCAGCATGATCTCCATCACCGCCTCGCCGATGGCTCCGAGCTGCCCGTGCGTTACTGTGCTGTCGCGCTCGAGGACGGCGGCCGGCTGGCCGCGGTGGGTCGCGACCTACGTGCGGTGGCGGCGCTTCAGCAGCAAGTGCTGAATGCCCAGCTCGCGCTGGAACGGGACTACTGGCGCCTGCGCCAGGTCGAGACGCGCTATCGCCTGCTGTTCCAGATGGTGGGCGATCCGGTGCTGATTGTCGACGAGGCGACCCATAAGGTGCTCGAGGCCAACCCGGTGGCGGACAAGCTGCTCGGCGGCGGGCGCCGTTCGATCGTCGGCAAGGACTTCCCGGTCGGGTTCGATGCGGCCGGGAGCGAGGTGCTGCGCGGTCTGCTCGCCGAGGCAGCCGCAGTGGGTCGCGCCCATGCCGAGGGCATCCGCTCGCTGGATGCCTCGCAGGTGTTCTCGATCGCGGCCAATTTGCTGCGCCAGGACAATGAGGCGCGGCTCCTGTTGCGCCTGTCGAACATGCGCCCGGCGGTCGAGTTCGACGAGGCGGGCGCGCGGCTCGGCGCGTTGTTGCGGCAAGCCCCGGACGCGGTGGTGCTGACCGACGCGAACGGACAGGTCAAGGCGGCCAATCAGACCTTCCTCGACCTTGCCGAACTGGCCTCCGAGGAACAGGCGATCGGGCGCTCGATCGACCGTTGGCTGGGACGCACCGGGGTCGACCTGAACGTGCTGCTGACCAACCTGAGGCAACGTGCCCCGGTCAGGCTGTTCGCAACGACACTGCGCGGTGAGTACGGCACGACGACCGACGTCGAGATATCGGCGAACCTGCACGGGCAGCCCGATGAGCCGTTGCTGGTTTTCTTCATGCGCGACATCGGCCGGCGCATCGTCGCCGAGGATTCGATGGCCGTGCGCCTGCCGAAATCGGTGGAGCAGATCACCCAGCAGGTCGGACGGGTGCCGCTCAAGGAATTGGTGCGTCAATCCACTGATCTGGTCGAGAAGCTGTGCATCGAGGCGGCATTGGACCTCACCGGCGGGAACCGTGCGTCGGCGGCCGAGGTGCTCGGTGTCAGCCGGCAGGGGCTTTACGCCAAACTGCACCGCTACAAGCTCGGTGACAAGGTCGCAAAAGACTAGCCGTCTCAAGCCGGCGCGGCCTTGGTCGCGTGCCGTCCCCCTCTGACAACGCGCGGACCCCGCCTGTGCACCGACGCCGCGCGCGATGTGTCGGCCTGGTTGTCAATAAACATTGACAACTAAAAATGACAAATCTACATTACATTCATGCAACGCATGATCCTGTTCAGAGATTCCGTCACCCGGCCGCAGCCCGCCGCGCTGCTCGAGCTATTGAAGCCGGTCACCTGGTTTCCACCCATGTGGGCCTTCATCTGCGGGGTCGTTTCGTCCGGCGAGCCCGCGTTGGCACAGCTGGGCGTCGTGCTGCTTGGCATCGTATTGGCCGGCCCGCTGGTCTGCGGCTCCAGTCAGATCGTCAATGACTGGTTCGACCGGCATGTCGACGCGATCAACGAACCGCAACGACCGATCCCGTCCGGACGGGTGCCGGGGGCCTGGGGGCTGTACTTCGCGATCGGCTGGTCCGCGTTGTCGCTCTGGGTCGGTTACCTGCTCGGGCCATGGGTGTTCGCGGCGACGCTGATCGGGATGTTCCTCGCCTGGGCCTACAGCGCGCCCCCGCTGCGGCTCAAGAGCAATGGCTGGTGGGGCAACACCGCCGTTGGCCTCTCTTACGAGGGCCTGGCCTGGGTCACCGGGGCCGCAGTGCTGGCAGGCGGTGCGATGCCGGACCCGCGCATCCTGACGCTGGCGCTGCTCTATAGCCTGGGCGCGCACGGCATCATGACGCTGAACGATTTCAAGTCCATCGAGGGTGACCGTCGGATGGGGATTCGGTCCATTCCGGCACAGCTCGGCGCCGCCCGCGCGGCGCGCCTGGCCTGTTGGACCATGGCCGTGCCGCAGCTCCTGGTGATCGGCCTGCTGTTCCACTGGGACCGCCCCGTCCACGCGCTGGTTGTGGTCGGCCTGCTACTCGCGCAGCTGCTCGCGATGCATCGTCTGTTGCGCGACCCGCGGCGCTTCGCCCCCTGGTACAACGCGACCGGGGTCACCCTGTATGTGCTGGGCATGCTGGCCAGCGCGCTCGCCGTGCGCGCGGTCGTCGGCGGTGTGCTTTGATGTCCGCCGGCTCGCTCGGGTGGCTCGGCATTATTCGACTCGGCCTGGTGCAGGCGGCGCTGGGTGCGATCGTTGTGTTGACCACTTCGACGATGAATCGCGTGATGGTGGTGGAGTTCGCGCTGCCGGCGATGCTGCCCGGTGCGCTGGTCGCACTGCATCACGCAATCCAGATGATTCGTCCACGCTTCGGTTACGGGTCGGACGTCGGCGGTCGGCGCACTCCCTGGATTATTGGTGGCATGCTGGTATTGGCGCTCGGTGGCATCGTTGCAGCAATCGGCACCGCGCTGATGGGTCTGGACCCGGCCTGGGCAAGCCTGGTCGCGCTGCTCGGTTTCGTGCTGATCGGCCTCGGTGTCGGTGCCTGCGGCACGTCGTTGCTGGTGCTGCTGGCGAAACGCGTCGAGCCCGGCCGGCGTGCCGCCGCTGCGACCATCGTCTGGGTCATGATGATCGTCGGCTTCGCGGTCACGGCGGGCATCGCCGGCCATTTCCTGGATCCCTTCTCGCCGCAACGGCTGGTCATGGTCACCGCGGCCGTCGCGTTGTTCGCCGTGGCGCTTACGCTGGTTGCGATACGTAACCTCGAGGGGCATGCGACATCGTCGCTGACTTCTGCGCCGGCGCATAGCCAGCCCGTGGCGTTTCGCCGTGCGCTGGGGGAGGTCTGGCAGGAACCCGAGGCACGACGGTTCACTGTGTTCGTGTTCGTCTCGATGCTCGCCTACAGCGCCCAGGACCTGATTCTCGAGCCCTTTGCCGGCCTGGTGTTCGGCATGACACCGGGCGAGTCGACCAAGCTGTCGGGTGTGCAGCATGCCGGTGTCTTGCTCGGCATGATCGCGGTTGCGCTGACCGGCACGCTGTTGAAACGGACCGGGCGCAACCTGCTGCGGGTCTGGACCATCGGTGGTTGTATTGCGTCAGCGCTGGCCCTGCTCGGTATCGCGTTCGGTGGCTTTATGGCGCCGCAGTGGCCGTTGCAGGCGACGGTTTTCGCGCTCGGTGTCGCGAACGGCGCATTCGCGGTGGCCGCAATCGGCTCGATGATGGCACTGGCCGGGCATGGCCGCGAGCAGCGTGAGGGGCTACGCATGGGACTGTGGGGCGCAGCGCAGGCGATCGCATTCGGTCTCGGTGGGTTCCTCGGCACGGTCGCGGTCGACCTGGCGAAGCGCTTCTACGCGGCGCCCGAGATAGCCTATGCGATCGTGTTCAGTGCGGAGGCAGCGATGTTCCTGCTTGCCGCAATGCTTGCGGTGAAGGTGCGACAGCCACAGCCGGCGAGCCGCAACGGCATGCCGGCGTTCGGCGACGCGAGCCTGGTGGAACTGGCCGAGGGGAGGTAAGCAAACATGGCCGAGAACGAACGCTTTGATGCCGTGGTGGTCGGCGGCGGCCCGGCCGGTGCGACGGCGGCGACGGATCTTGCACGTCGTGGCTACCGGGTGATGCTGCTCGAGCGCGGCGGGAGGATCAAGCCATGCGGCGGGGCGATCCCGCCGCGGCTGATCGAGGAGTTCGCGATACCGCCCCAGTTGCTGGTCGCGCGTATCCGATCCGCGCGCATGGTCTCGCCGGCCGGTCGCTGCGTCGATATGCCGATCAATGGTGGGTTCGTCGGGATGGTCGACCGCGATGCGTTCGATCCCTGGCTGCGCGATCGGGCCCGATCCGCTGGCGCCGAGGTGCGCACCGGGACCTTCGAGCAGTTGCAGGACGGCACCGACGGCGGGGTTACCGTCAGCTATCGGCATAGCGATGGCCGGGGCCGCAAGGTGCGAAGCCGGGTCCATGCCGCCGCGGTAATCGGGGCCGATGGCGCACGGTCGGCGGTGGCACGCCAACGGGTGCCGGGAGCGGGTCAGACCCGCTACGTCACTGCCTACCACGAGATCGTCGAGTCACCCCGAACGACCGACGCCGCCGATTTCGAACCCGGCCGCTGTGACGTCTGGTACCAGGGCCGGCTGTCGCCGGATTTTTATGCCTGGGTTTTTCCGCATGGTGACAAGACCAGCATCGGTGTCGGTACCGCCCGGCGTGGATTCTCGTTGCGCGGTGCGGTCGCAGAGTTGCGTCGTAGCGTCGGCATGCACGGCTCGTCGACGATCCGCTGCGAGGGGGCGCCGATCCCGTTGCGTCCCCTCAAACGTTGGGACGACGGGCGCAATGTCGTGCTGGCCGGAGATGCCGCCGGCGTCGTCGCCCCGGCCTCGGGTGAGGGCATCTACTATGCGATGACGGGCGGCCGGCTGGCGGCCTCGGCGGTCGCCGCGTTTCTGACCAGCGGCGAGCCTGCCGCTCTCGGCACTGCGCGTCGACAGTTCATGCGCCAGCATGGCAGGGTGTTTTGGATACTCCGCATAATGGAGCGGTTCTGGTACGCGAGCGACCGCCGCCGCGAGCGCTTCGTCAGTATGTGCCGCGATCCGGATGTGCAGTACCTGACCTGGGAGGCCTATATGCACAAGCGCCTCGTTCGGGCCCGGCCGGCGGCACATATGCGTATTTTCTTCAAGGACCTCGCACATCTGTTTGGCGTCGTCCGGCCGTGACGCCCGCCAGCGCAGGGAGCCTCTGCGGCGTTCGGGACGGTTGCGCGCGCTATCCAATCGACGGCTGAACGTGTATTTTACAAGGTTTGGCAGACCCCCCAGGGCAGTGACCTGCTCGCGCCGGCCCACCGGGCCCGAGCGACTACCCGGGTACAGGGGGTCGCGCCGGCGAGACCGCGAAACGGTGCTGCTGTGACAGTCGAAGGTGCGATGCAACCGGATGTGAAAGTCCTACTCGATCCCGGGGGGATGATCCGCCATGCAACGCTGGCGAACACAGTGGCCGACGAGCCGGTCGAAGGCTGGGTCGGTCAGCGCTGGGCGGAGACCGTCGTCGGCATCGACGATGCGCGTTTGTCCGGTCTGGTCGAAACTGCGCTGTCGCAGGGTGTTTCCCCGTTCTTTCGTCTGACGCAGCGTTTCCCGAGCGGCATCACCGTGCCGATCGAGTACATGGCCGTGCGCCTCAAGGGCGGCAACCTGTTGGCGATCGGCAGGGACGTGCGGGCGGTTGCACAGTTGCAGTCGCGTCTTGCCGCCGCGCAGCATGCGATGGAGCGCAACTATTGGCAATTGCGGGAGGCCGAGAACCGCTACCGCCTGCTGTTCGAGACCTCCAGTGATGCGCTGGCGGTGGTGCGTGCGAGCGATCTCTCTATCACCGAGGCCAATCCGGCGGCCATCACCGCGCTTGGGCTGGCGGCGGGGCAGCCGACCGAGATCGGCGGCCAGCGCTTCCTGGCGCTGGCCCGACCCTCGGAACGCCAGATGCTGGAAATGACATTCGGCCGCGCGACCGAGCACGGCAAGGCACCCCGCGTGGTCGCCCATCTCGGGCCGGCGATGCAGGCATGGGTCCTGTACGTGTCGCTGCTCGACGTCGACCAGGCGGAGTTCTTGCTCGTCCATTTGCTTCCGGCCGACGAGGGTCGCACCACGTCCTCCGGTGGTTTCGCCCCCCCGCTGTCGGCTGATCACCTGCTGGGGCTCGCCCCGGATGGCTTCGTTGCGCTGGACGATCAGGGCTACGTCAGCGGCGCGAATCCGGCCTTCTTGGAGCTTGTCCAGGAGGGTGCCGTGGCGTCGGTGATCGGCAGGTCGATCGCCGACTGGTTGCGGCCCCCCGGCGGCGACGTCGATTTGTTGTTGGAGGGGCTGCGCCGCAACCGCACGGTGAGGCTGTTCCCAAGCACACTCTATGGCAGCCTGGGCGGCCGCATGACCGTGGAGGTGTCGGCGGTGGCTAGCGACCTGTCGCAGCCGTCCGTGATCCTGGTCTGCGTGCGCGACGTCAGCCGCCGCTTGGACGGGAGCGAGACCTATGCGCCGCTCGTCCAGGCCCTGGGTTCGATGGCTGAGCAGCTTGGCATCACTACGCTGAAGGAGTTGGTCGGTATCACCGTCGGCCTGGTCGAGCAGCACTATATCGAGGCGGCCTTGGCGACGGCCGACGGCAATCGCACCGCGGCGGCCAAGATCCTCGGGCTGAGCCGGCAGGGACTCTACATCAAGCTGGCGCGCTATGGCATCAACGAAGGTGGTGATGGGCGCTAATCGTGGCGCTGCGGCGCCCAGCGAGGGTGACTGAGATGGCCGGTGCGCAGCAGCGACCGCCGGCGTTCGGTGCCGCCGATCTCTCGAACTGCGAACTCGAGCAGATCCATCTGCCCGGCTCGATCCAGCCGCATGGCGCGCTGATTGTGCTAAGCGGCACCGATCTCACGATCAGCCGCCTCAGCGCGAACCTGGATCAGTACCTGAACCTCGCGCAGGATCCCCTGGGTAGATCGCTGGCTGATCTGGACGTCCACCTCGCCGGCACGGTGCAGGCACTGCTCGACGAGGGGACGGCGGGTTCCGTTCCCAGGTCACTGCGGTGCCAGGGCGCGGGCCGAATCGGTGACCTCGACGTCTCGCTGCATCGCCTCGCTGAGGGCGAGGTGATCGTAGAGCTCGAACCGGCGTCCGTGACGCAGGATCACGCGGCCTTTGTCGAGCGTGCGTTGCAGGAAATCCTGGCATCGCTGACCTTGGGCGAGCTGTGTGACGATACCGCACGCCTGTTCAAGGAGCTGACCGGCTATGACCGCGTGATGGTCTATCGCTTCGATCAGGATGGCCACGGCGAGGTGTTCTCGGAACGCTGTGAGTCCGGGCTCGAGCCCTTCCTCGGCAACCGCTATCCGGCTTCCGATATCCCGCAGATCGCGCGTCGGCTCTATGAACGCAACCGCATCCGTGTGCTGGTCGACATCGATTACCGGCCCGTGCCGCTGCGACCCGCGTCGGCCGGTGGTCGCGATCTGGACATGTCGCTGTGTTCGCTGCGCAGCGTGTCGCCGATTCATGTGCAGTACCTCAAGAACATGGGGGTCAGCGCGACGCTGGTCGTCTCGCTGATGGCCGGCGGCAGGCTCTGGGGACTGGTCTCGTGTCACCACTACCGGCCGCGCAACCCACACTACGGGGTCAGGGCGGCGTGCGAGCTGATCGCAGAGATGGTGGCGACTCGGATCGCCGCGTTGGAGAGCTTCGCGAGGACCGAGGTGGAGCTGTCGGTGCAGCGGATCGAAAAGCGCATCATCGAGGCGATCGCCCGTGACGGCGACTGGAAACCGGCGTTGTTCGACAATCCACAGCTGCTGTTGCAGCCACTGGCGGCGGGCGGCGCGGCGCTGTCGTTCGAGGGCCAGATCATCTCGACCGGCGAGGTCCCGGGTACACAGCAGATTCGGGCCATCGTGCAGTGGTTGGATGGTCACGCGGCAGGACGGCTGTTCGAGACCGCCGCGCTCGGTGCGGAAGTCGGCGAGTTTGCGTCATTGAAGCCGGTGGCCAGCGGGTTGATTGCGATCCCGATCTCGCGTTCTCCCGGCGAATATCTGCTCTGGTTCCGTCCCGAGCGCGTGAGGACCGTGACCTGGGGGGGCAACCCGTTCAAGCCGGTCGAGATCGGCAACGATCCGCGTGACCTGTCACCGCGCCGCTCGTTCGCCCAGTGGCATCAGCTGGTAGAGGGCTCTGCGGACCATTGGACCGCGACCCATGTCGCGGCGGCGAAGAAGATCGCGGAGTCGATCGAGGATGTCGTCTACCAGTTTCGCGCGGTGCGCATGCTGATTGCGGAGGACCAGCTCGCCCAGGTGAAACGCGAAGTGCGGGAGGCGCAGCAGCCGTTGCTGGTCGCAGACGCATCGGGCGCGCTGCTGATGGTCAACGATGCGTTCTACCAGCTGATCCCCGACGGTCAAGGCCAGCTCCTGTCGCTGGCCGATCTGCCGGTGGTGTTCCGCGATCCGCGCAAGGTACGTGAACTCCTGCAGGTCATGCTGCGCGATCAGCAGCCCTGGCGCGGCGAGCTGGAGATCATGTCGCGCGAGGGAGAACTCAGGAGCCTGATGCTGCGAGCCGACCCGGTGTTTGCCGAGGTCAACCGTGCCCTGGGTTTCGTACTGTTCTTCGCCGACGTAACGGATCGGAAGATCGGCGAGGCGGCGCGCCGCCGTTTTCAGGAGGACATCGTCTGTGCCCATCGCGAAAACGGACCACACCTGGAAACCAAGACCGATCTGCTGTACCGGAAACTGTTGGCCTCAGTGGTCAGCAACGCCAAACTTGCTGCGCTCGAGATCAGTGACGGTATGGAGCTCGAGAAGGTGCCAGGTATGCTTGCGGCGGTGTCCGACTCGGTCGCACGCACCCGCAATCTGCTGCGCCATCTGTTGAGCCGTCAATCCGACTGATCGGCGACCGACGCGTTTGGGGTGGGGGCCAGTACGTCCTCGGCCAGCGCGATGTTGAGCTCGAATGCCCGACGCGCCGCCTCGAGCACCCGCGCAGTGTCAGCGGCCGCAACGCCGGCATCGATCGCCCGGCGGACCGCCGACTGCAGGCCGGCGATGTCGGTCGACGTGGAGAAACGAAAGAACGTCAGGCAATCCGGCGTCAGCGCCAAAGACTGCGCCAGCAGGCGTTGCAGCAGCCGACCGCCATTCAGGTCGCCGAGGTAACGGGCGTAAGCATGCGCCACGAGCGTCGGCCCGTCGGCCTGTGCAACGCTTTGCTCATACGCTTCGCCCGCCGGTACCCGGGGCAGGGTACGCGGCCAGTCGTGTCCCGCGATGCGATCGAGGTCGTGCGCGAGCGCCTGGCTGCGACACAGCGCCGGGTCGGCCAACGCCCCCAGCGCCGGATCTGAGCGCCATGCCGCCAGGCGCCGTTCGAGGCGCGTGTACACCGGCTGCAGGTTTCTCAGGTACAGACTGTAAGCGCTGCGGGATACGGTGCCCCTTACGATGTCACCGACGATGCCGGCGCGTTCCGCGCGCCGATGACAGTCACGCGTGTGCTGCCTGAGTTGTTCGGATAAGCCCGGCGTTGCGGTCCGTGGCGCTACCCGGTGGTCGGATCGGCGCCCGGTCGTGACGGGTTTTTGTCGCTGCGACGCCATGCGAATCGGGCCTGAAGCTCGGGCCCCGGGCGAGCCCCGCGGCGTAGCGTACACGATAGCCGAAGCCGGGACGGGCCGCCAGCGGCCGCCCCAGCCATCGGCGTGAAGCCGATCCCCGCTGCGTCGCATCGGCTCGGTTGCCGTGGCCGGGGGTTTGCCCCGCCGGGAGGGCCGACCGGCCGCGCGTTCCCGAGGCCTACCAGGCGGGTGCCATCCTTACGTCTTCCGGCGCCTCGTTCGGTTTGGTCGGCAGCAGATACAGGCGGGCGAACACCAGTGCCCCGCTCACCGCCAGACGGCCCCGCGTGAGCTGGCCGACGAGTCCGCCGCGCCGCTTGGCGGCCGCGCTGGCGACACTGATCTCGCGCAGCCGCTCCAGCCCGCGGCGAAACTTCGGATTGTCGGTGTCCAGTGTCAGCGGAAACACCTGGCGGCTGATCGCGGTGGTGATATCGAACACGCGGTAATCGAATTCGGTCGGATCGATGCCCAGGGCCTGGTAGAGCTGCGGACGTGAGTGATCGCGGACGTACATGGTCGCGTAGACGGCGAGCAGGAAGAAGCGGATCCACCAGGTGTTGGTGCCGCGCAACAGCTCGGGATTGGCGCGCATGATCAGCGCGAATGCCTCGCCGTGGCGGAATTCGTCGTCGCACCATTCCATGAACCATTTGAAGATCGGGTGAAAGCGCCTTTCCGGATGTCTTTCCAGATGACGGTAGATCGTGATGTATCGCGCATAACCGATCTTCTCCGACAGGTAGGTCGCGTAGTAGATAAACTTGGGCCGGAAGTAGGTGTATTTTTTGGCCCGCTTGAGAAAGCCCAGGTCGACCGCCACACCCTGATGCTTCAGCGATTTGTTGATGAAACCGGCATGCCGTGATTCGTCGCGCGCCATTGCGCCCATGAGCTCCGCGATTTCCGGGTTACTGACGTGCTTTTCGATTTCCTTGTACAGAACGCAGCCCGAGAACTCGGACGTGACCGAGCTGATGAGGAAGTCCAGGAACTCCTCGCGCAGCTCGTCCGACATTTCGTGCACTTCCGCGTCGAAATCGATTTCCTTGCGGAAGTGCTCCCGGTTCTTATCGTCGCGAAACTCCTGCATCATCGCATCCCATTCCCTGCGCACCGGTGTCACATCGATGCGATCCAGCGCGGCATAGTCGGTGCGGTAGAAGCGGGGCGCGAGCAGCGTGTCGCGTTGTGCCTGCGCGGTCGAACTATTGGAGGCCCGGGGTTCGGAAACGTTTGCCATGCGCTGCTCCTTTCGGATGTTGTCGGGTATCGGGCCCTGCGCCTGGGCAAAGCCCGGTAGGCCGCACAGGCTGACGAGGTGTGCAGGCCCAAGTGTAAAGTAGCTTTTACTTTTTACGATGTCTAGTATAGTTGACTAAAATCAGCCGGGCAACCGCAGCCAGTCCTCGGGAACTCGAACGCCGCCGGGGGAAGATCCACGGGGTCAACCGGGTCCCGAGGGGACCGGGACGCGGGCGCACGGCCGGGGTGCCGGCGCGGTCCGATCGTTGCGCCGGGCTACCCCGACGTGATCACGCAACAGGGAAACCGGTCATGCTGTTCCATCTTGGCTATGTGAGTACCCAGACCCGCGCGATGCGCGATGACGACCTATTGGGGCTTCTCGAGACGGCGCGTCGTAGCAACGAAAGCAAGGGCATCACGGGGCTGTTGCTCCACCGGGTCGATTCCTTCTTCCAGATCCTCGAGGGCGAGGAGGACGCAGTGCGCGAGGTGTATGCGCAGATCGTCACCGACAAGCGCCACGATCGGGTCAAGGTGTTGTTCGAAGGACCGATCGCGGCGCGCGAGTTCAGCGATTGGCGCATGGGCTTCCTGGAGCTCGACGGCGTCGACGTCAGAAGCCTGCCCGGGTTTTCAGATTTCTTGTTCGAGGACTCGGAACCCCGTCGCTTCTTGGAGGAGCTGACCGAGGCAAAGCGACTGATGCTGCTCTTCCGCGCGATGGCCTGACGCAGCGATCTCACTGCTGCGCCGTCGGTTGACCACGGCGGGTCCATCTCGTGGCTGCCCGGCAAACCCGGTCAGTGCTACTGCGCAGACCGGGCGATCGCCGCGCCCTCGAACTCGGCCAGGTATTTTGCGTAGCCCTCGTTGGCCAGGTCCTCTTTCGGGATGAAGCGCAGCGCGGCCGAGTTGATACAGTAACGCTGTCCGGTCGGCGCCGGCCCGTCATCGAACACGTGGCCCAGGTGCGAATCGGCATGGCGGCTGCGCACTTCGGTACGGGGGAATATCAGCTTGTAATCCGTCTTTTCGACCACGAGTGCCGGTTCCAGCGGCCGGGTGAAGCTCGGCCAACCGGTGCCGGACCGGTACTTGTCGCGCGAGGAGAACAGTGGCTCACCGCTGACGATGTCGACGTAGATGCCCTCGCGCTTGTTGTCCCAGTACGCATTGTCGAACGGCGGCTCGGTGCCGTCACGCTGAGTGACCTGGTATTGCAACGGCGTCAATCGATTGCGTAGATCCCGGTCGGCCGGCCTGTCGAAATCCCCGGCGACGGCGGGCGAATACTGGCCGTAGTCCACGTCGAGATCCTCACCCCAGGTCCTGGCCAGGTATCTGTCCCGACCGGAACCGAAACGATAAAAGCCGTAGCGCAGCGGGTTCCTCTGGGCATAGTCCTGATGGTAGTCCTCCGCGCGGTAGAAAGTCGTCGCCGGCACGATCGGAGTCGCAATTGGTGCACCGTGTCGGTCATCGGCATCCAGTGCGGCCAACGATTGTTCGGCGGCTGTCCGTTGCGCCTCGTCGTGGTAGTAGATCGCCGGACTGTACTGCAACCCTCGGTCGCGGAACTGGCCGCCGGCATCGGTCGGATCGATCATGCGCCAGAAAGCCGCAAGCAGCCCCTCGTAGCTGATAATGTCCGGGTCGTAACGTAGCTGGACGGCCTCGCGGTGACCGGTAAGACCGCTCGAAACCTCGCGGTAGCCGGGGTTGGCGGCCTGTCCCCCCGTGTAACCCGACACGGCTTCGATGACGCCGGGCACCTGCTCGAAGTCGGACTCGACACACCAGAAACAGCCGCCGGCAAAGGTCGCGACCGCGCCGCGATCGTCGCTTGCCGGCGCTGCCACCGGGCCACGCGCCGTCCCGACCCACCAGGGAATCACAACGGCCAGCAGCAACACCGCGCCGACCGCGACGA
>CBFCWF010000002.1:0-40525 GCA_965601425.1 uncultured Chromatiaceae bacterium
GTGAATCCACCACCACCAACACTTTCCGGCACGCGCACCGCACGGTTGCGATGTCCGAACAACAGCAAGCCCACGCCCGTCGCGTGAATCGGGTTGCGTACCACGTCTACCAGACCGGTCACGTACTGCGGGATACCGAGGCGGACAGGCATGTGGAAGACCTCTTCCGCCAGATCGATCAACCCCTCCATCTTGGCGCTGCCGCCGGTCAAGACGATGCCGCCGGCAACGAGGTCCTCGTAGCCTGAACGTCGCAGGTCCGCCTGGATCAGCGTCAACAACTCTTCGTAGCGCGGCTCGACGACTTCGGCCAGCGTCTGGCGCGACAGTCGCCGCGGCGGCCGATCACCGATACTCGGCACCTCGATCGTCTCGTCGGGACTCGCGAGCTGGGTCAAGGCACAGGCGTACTTCAGCTTGATTTCGTCGGCATGCTGAGTCGGGGTGCGCAGCGCGACCGCGATGTCGTTGGTGACCTGATCCCCGGCAATCGGGATCACGGAGGTGTGACGGATCGAGCCACCGGTGAAGACCGCGATGTCGGTCGTCCCACCCCCCATGTCGACCAGACAGACGCCAAGGTCCTTCTCGTCCTCCTCCAGCACCGAGTAGCTCGAGGCCAGCTGCTCGAGTATCAGGTCCTCGACCTCCAGACCACAGCGGCGGACGCACTTGATGATGTTCTGCGCCGCACTCACTGCTCCCGTCACCATATGGACACGAGCCTCGAGGCGGACACCCGACATGCCGACCGGATCGTGGATACCTTCCTGGTTGTCGATGATGAACTCCTGCGGAAGGATATGCAGGATCTTCTGGTCGGCCGGGATCGCGACTGCACGCGCCGCGTCGATCACGCGCTCGACATCGGCGTGCGAGACCTCGCCATCCCTGATCGGGACGATGCCGTGCGAATTCAGACTGGAGACGTGACTGCCCGCGATGCCCGCATACACCGAGTCGATTTCGACACCGGCCATCAACTCCGCTTCTTCGACCGCGCGCTGAATCGACTGGACGGTGGATTCGATATTCACCACGACACCCTTTTTCAATCCGCGCGACGGGTGCGAGCCGATACCGATGATCTCGATCTCATCGTCCTGTCTCACCTCGCCGACGATCGCGACCACCTTCGAAGTCCCGATGTCCAGGCCAACGACGATGTTCTTGTCGGTACGTTTGACCATCAGACTGTTCCCTGTGGCAGCGCATCCGCCACCGCCCGCTGTGCATTTTCTGGTTCGGTTTTCCAGCGCACGGCGAAACCATGCGCATAGCGCATATCGACGCGCGCAGGTCGACGTGTCGGGTCGGCCGCCAGACGCGGATAAACCCGGAAGAACTGCGCCAGACGACGTTCGACATCCTCACGGCCGAGCGACAGCGTCAAGTCGCCGTCGAACCGAACCCACCAATGACGGCGGGCGTCCAGTTCCACTGCCCGAATCCTCAACCCGCGTGAGCGCGCCGCCGGCACCGCCGCCTGGAAGAACGCGACGACACGCTGTTCGCTGCCGTCGGGCCCGTGCAACCTGACCAGACCTGCATGCTGCTGATCGAGGGTAGCGGGCCGGAACACACCGCCGTTGACATTGATCAAGGCGTCATCAGCCCAGCGGGCCAGCGGGACCTGTTCGATCACGGTCATGCTGAGCCGGTCGGGCCAAACGCGCCGGATGCTCACGTCCTCGACCCAGGGCATCGCCAGAACGGCGGCACGCAAGCCGTCCATCTTGCAGGTGAAGAAACCGCCGTCGATCGCATCGACGACCACCTGCTGAACCTTTGCCGGCTTCAACTGTTGAAACTCGCCATTCACGTCGATGACCCGCAGCGGCATGCGGCCGGGCTCGGAAAGATAGCGATAGCCAAGCAATACCGCAGCCGCCAGCGCCATCGATACCAGGCCGCTCGCGACAATGCCGGACCAACGCCGATGGGCCGGGGGCTGTGCGACCTGCCGCTTGCGGGTATTCGCAGCCCGCGCCATCAGTCGTCCTCCAGTGTTTGCGCCAAGATGCTCCAGACCAGCTCGTCGAAATCCATGCCGATCGCACGCGCGGCCATCGGCACCAGACTGTGGCCGGTCATCCCGGGCACCGTGTTGATCTCGATCAGCCAGGGCTGCCCCTGTTCGTCCATCAGGATGTCGACCCTGCCCCAGCCGCTTGCATCGACTGCGTCGAATGCCGCCAGGGCAAGTGACTGCAGTTGGCTCTCGCCGGCACTATCCAGCCCGCAGGGAATGAGATAGCGGGTGTCTTCCGCGTGGTACTTGGCGTCGTAATCGTAGAAGTCATGCGGCGTCTCGAGCCTGATCACGGGCAGTGCCTCGCGTCCCAGCACCGCAACCGTATACTCCGCCCCGGTGATCCAGCGCTCTGCCATCACATGGCTGTCGAACTCGGCGGCCCGCGACCACGCGACGCGCAGCTGCTCCGGATCCTCGGCACGTGTCATGCCGATGCTCGAACCTTCGAGGGCCGGCTTGACCATCAACGGGAAGCCGAGATCCGCCGCGGCCGCAAGTTCGCCTTCATCACCGATCAACGCGAAAGCCGGGGTCGGCAAACCGAGTGCCCGGAACAGCAGCTTGGTGCGATACTTGTCCATTGCGATCGCGGAGCCCATCACGCCGCTTCCGGTGTAGGGAAGGCCAAGGATCTCCAGCGCACCCTGGATCACGCCGTCCTCGCCGCCGCGGCCGTGCAGCACGTTGAATACGCGCTCATAGGCCCCAGCGGCCAACACCTGCAGGACATCCTTGCCGGCATCGATGCCGTGTGCATCCACGCCACGCCGCCGCAGGCCTTCGAGTACCGCCCTGCCGCTGACCAGCGACACCTCGCGTTCGGCGGCCCAGCCGCCCATCAGCACTGCCACGCGACCGAATTCTGCGGCCGACAGGGTCATGTAGGCTCTCCGATCATGTGCACCTCGGGGCGCAGTGCGACGCCCTGGCAGCGCAGGACCTCGACGCGTACGTGCGCGATCAAGCGCTCGATGTCGGTCGCGGTGGCCCCGCCGGTGTTGATGATGAAGTTCGCATGCTTGGGCGACACCTCGGCGCCACCGATCCGGAAACCCTTCAGACCGCTCGCCTCGATCAGCCGCGCCGCGTGGTCACCGGGCGGATTCCGGAAGGTCGAGCCGCAGCTTGCTTGCCCCGTCGGTTGGGTCGCGGCACGTCGGTCGAGCAACGCGCGAATCGCAGCCTGTTCGGCAGCGGCCTCGCCACGCTCGAGCTGCAGGCTGCATCCGAGAAACCACTCCTCGGCCGGGCTCGACACCTCGCGATAGCCGACCTGGTACGCGTCCGCGCGGCGCTCGCGAACCTGGCCGGCGCGATCGATCGTGGTCACCGAAGCGACGATACCCCAGGTCTCGCCGCCGAAGGCCCCGGCGTTCATCGCCAAGGCCCCACCGATCGTGCCCGGGATGCCGGCCAGGAACGCAGCGCCACGCAGTTCGGCACGCGCGCACGCCCGGGCAACCTTGGCGCAGGCCACGCCGGCTTCCACGTACACCCTTTCGCCGTCAACGCGCAGCGCATTCAGGCGCCCCTGCAGCAAGATCACGGTGCCGCGGAAGCCACCATCCCGGATAAGCAGATTGCTCCCCAGACCCAGCCATAGCAGCGGCTCCCCAGCCGGCAGCATGCGCAGAAACACGGCGAGGTCCTCGATGTCCGCCGGCAGGTACATCTGCCGTGCCGGCCCGCCGACGCGCCAGGTGTTGTAACGGCGCAACGACTCGTTGGGGCGCAGTTCGCCACGCAGCGCGGGTTGATCGATCGCAGCCATCGTCATCCGCCACTTGCCTTTTTGGGGGCTACGGCAGGTAACGGCGCGCCCTGCGGGCCGCTCGTCCGCGGCGCATGCCGCGGCACCCGGCCGACGAGACCCTCGCCACAACCCATGCGCAACCGTCTCTGGGTCATTTCGCCTCTCACCCGCAAAATTCCTCCGCCATACGGGCGGCGACCTGGCCGATGTTGCCCGCCCCCATGGTCACCACGATGTCGCCGTCGGCGACGATGTCTTGCAGAATCACCGGCAATTGCCCGACGTCTTCCACGAACACCGGGTCCACGTGCCCCCGGATCCTGATCGCCCTGCTCAGCGTCCGCCCGTCGGCGCCCGCGATCGGGGTCTCGCCAGCCGCATACACCTCGGCCAGCAGCAGCACATCGACAGCCGAGAGCGCGCTGACGAAATCCTCGAAGGCGTCATGGGTCCGGCTGTAGCGGTGCGGCTGGAAAGCGAGCACCAGGCGGCGCCCGGGCCAGCCCGCACGAACCGCCTGCAGGGTCGCGGCGAGCTCACGCGGGTGATGACCGTAGTCGTCAATCAGCATCACCTTGCACTCGCCGATGGCGCATCCATCGGTGACCTGGAAACGACGTCCGATGCCCTGAAACGCGGCCAGCGCCCGTCGGCTGGTCGCGATGTCCACACCAAGCTCATGGGCCACCGCGACCGCCGCCAGCGCATTCAACACATTGTGACGACCCGGCATGTTGAGCGTGATCTCGCCCGCGTCCCTGCCGAACAGGCTGAGGCTGAAACGCGTGGTCAACGCGTGCTGCCGGATCTCGTCGGCGCGCACGTCCGCCCCGGCGCGGGTTCCGTAGGTCACGACCTTGCGCGTGACCTCGGGCAGCATATCTCGCACATGGTCGTCATCGATGCACATCACCGCCTGCCCGTAAAAGGGCAGATGGTGCAGAAACTCCAGGAACGCAGCGCGCAGTCTCGCGAAATCATTGCCGTAAGTCAGCATGTGATCTTCGTCGACATTCGTGACCACCGCGAGCATTGGCTGCAGGAAAAGGAACGAGGCGTCGCTTTCGTCGGCCTCGGCAACCAGCACTTCGCCTTCGCCCAGATGCGCGTAGCTGCCGCGCGAGTTCAATCGACCACCGATGACATAGGTCGGGTCCAGTCCACCCTCGATCAAAAGGCTCGCGATCAGACTGGTCGTCGTCGTCTTCCCATGGGTGCCGGCGACCGCGACACCGTACCGGAAGCGCATAATCTCGGCCAGCATCTCGGCACGCGGCACGATCGGGATACGAAGTTCGCGCGCTGCCAGCACCTCGGGGTTCTCCTCACCGACTGCGCTGGACACGATCACGGCGTCGACATTGCGCACCTGTGTAGCCGCATGTCCGACGTGAATCTGCGCACCCTGCTCGGCCAGGCGAAGCGTTGCGGGGTTTTGCCGGATATCGGAACCCGATACGACGTATCCGAGGTTCAGCATGACCTGTGCGATTCCGTTCATACCGGCCCCGCCAATACCGACGAAATGCAGATGACGCATCCTGCCCATCGTCTCGGCCGCATAGCGTGTCTTGCTCATCGGCAGGTCGGTCATGCGGCCAACTCCTCGCACACATCCGCGACCCGCCGCGTCGCATCGCGTTTGGCAAGCTGGTACGCGGCCTGTGCCATCGCATGCAAGGCCGCACGGTCGGAGAGCAGCGAACCGAGCAGCATGGACAGGGTCTGCGCCGTCATCACGTGCTGTGGCATCAGCCGCCCGGCCCCGGCCTCGGTCAGAAAGCGTGCGTTGGCGGTCTGGTGATCATCGACCGCAAACGGAAACGGCACCAGGACCGCCGGCAGCCCGGCAGCCATCAATTCGGAAACCGTCAGGGCGCCGGCGCGGCAGACGGCGAGGTCGGCCCAGCCGTAAGCCTCGGCCATGTCGTCGAGGAACTCAGTGACCTCGGCCGAGACGCCCTGCGCGAGATAGGCAGACTGCGTAGCGGGCATCTTGTCACGCCCTGCCTGGTGCCGCACCTCTGGCCGGGCGTGGGCCGGCAAGCCGGCCAGCGCCGCCGGCACGGTCTCGTTCAGCGCCTGTGCACCCAGCGAACCACCCATCACCAACAGACGCAGGGGGCGATCGGATGCGATTGGCGTCGGTGCTGCCAGCGCGGAAATTTCCGCGCGGATCGGGTTGCCGACCGCCTGCGCACGGAAAGGTGCCGGGAAACTCCGTGGAAAGGCCTCGAGGACCCGGGCGGCGACCCGTGCAAGCCAGCGGTTGGTCAGGCCCGGTATCGCGTTCTGCTCGTGCACGACCAACGGGGTGTGCAGCAGCCAGCTGACCACGCCCCCGGGACCGGTCACGAAACCGCCCATACCCAAGACGACCTGCGGCCGGCGGCGGCGCAATACTCGCCAGGCCTCAGACATCGCATGCAGCAGCCGGACCGGGGCGAGCAGCCGTTCCGATACGCCCTGACCCCGCAGGCGGTGGGCATCAACCGTGTCGAGTTCGAAGCCGTAACCGGGCACGACGCGCGACTCGAAACTGTCCGGCGTACCCATCCAGCTGATTTGCCAACCGCGTGCGGCCAGTTCCTGCGCCACCGCCAGCGCCGGGAACACATGGCCACCGGTACCACCCGCCATAATGGTCACACGCGCTGCCACTGCCCCTCCCTGCCGTCGTCGGCGGTCTGGTTCTCGTAGCGCACCCGCAGCAGCATGCCGACCGCAACGCAACAGACGATAAGGCTGTTGCTGCCATAGCTGAGGAAGGGCAGGGTCAGGCCCTTGGTCGGCAGGAGCCCGACATTGACGCCGATGTTGATGAACGCCTGCATGCCGAGCCACAGACCCAGTCCATAGGCGACATAGGCCGCATAGCGATCGCCGCGCGCCTCGGCGCGTGCACCGATCGCGTAGCTGCGCCAGACGATGAGCGCGAACATGCAGATCACCAGTAGCGTGCCGACGAGGCCGAATTCCTCGCCGATGACGGCCATCACGAAATCCGTGTGTGCCTCCGGCAGATAGAACTGCTTCTGGATCCCGTTGCCCAGCCCGACACCGGTCCACTCGCCGCGGCCGAAAGCGATCAGCGCCTGCGCCAACTGGTAGCCGGCGTCCTGCGCGTGTTCCCAGGGGTTGAGAAAGGTGGTGACGCGCTCCAGGCGGTAGGGAGAAATCCAGATCAGGATCACCAGCGCGCCGATCGCCAGCAGCAACAAGAGCGCAAACTGCCAGAGCGGCGCACCTCCAAGGAACAGCATGCCGAAGGCGGTCATCAACAGCACCGCCGTCGTCCCGAAATCCGGCTGCAGCATCAGCAGCGAACAGGCAAGCAGCAGGAGCAGAATCGGCTTGACGAATCCCCACATGCTGTGCGCGACCTCGAGCTGACGACGCACCAGGTAGCCGCTCATGTAGAGCACGAGAAACACCTTCATGAATTCCGACGTCTGCAGGCTGAGTGGGCCCGCCCCAATCCAGCGTTGCGCGCCGTTGGCCTCGCGCCCCAGCCCAGGCACGAACACCAGCAGCAACAGCCCGAGGCCTACGAAGTAGAGCAGGGTGCTCGACTTCTGCCACCAGGCGGTCGGTGTACGATAGGCTAGCCACGCAGCGGTGAAGCCGAGCGACAACGCGATCAGGTGCCGATTCACGTAGTGCAATGCCTGGCCGTTGCGCTCGCCCAGATGCATCGAGGCGGAAGCGACCATGATAATGCCGAACGCGAGCAACACGCTCACGGCCATGACCAGCACCGCATCCATCCCCGGCATGCGCAGGTCGGCTGCACCGCGCGGCCGCGCCATCGCCGTGCTCATATGCGCCTCCTGACCGCCTGCAAGAAGCGGTCGCCACGTTCCACGTAGCCGCTGAACATGTCGAAGCTCGCACAGGCCGGAGACAAGAGTACGCAGTCGCCCGGCCGCGCAAGGGTCGCGGCCTTGTTCACCGCATCTTCCATGTCCCTGGCGACCACCTGCCCGACCCCCTCAGGCACCACCGCGGCGACCTGTGCCGCATCGCGTCCGATCAACACCACCGCCCGCGCATACGCTGTCAGCACCGCAGTCAGCGGCGCGAAGTCTGCACCCTTGCAGTCCCCACCGGCGATCAGCACGGTGCGCGAATCGTCGCCCCGGCTGACCCCCTGCAGCGCGGCAATCGAGGCCCCGACGTTCGTACCCTTGCTGTCGTTGTACCAGGTGACGCCGTCGATCTCGGCAACGAACTCGGTGCGATGGGGAAGGCCCCTGAAGGCCCTGAGCGCCTCCAGCATCACGGTTTCCTCGAAGCCGAGGGCGCTGCCCATCGCCAGCGCGGCGAGCGCGTTGGCACGGTTGTGAAGGCCAGGGATCCTGAGCTGATCGGCTGCGATCAGCCGACGCTGACCGCGGCAGAGGTAGTCACGCCCCGCCATCGTACGTACGCCGAACGCCTTCTCCCCGGCCGCCTCGCCGAGCGTGAAATACCAGGCATCATCCGCACCGCCCATCGCGGCAACGGCGGGGTCATCGGCATTGTAAACACCGACGCCGGCCCCTCGCAGGATACGCGCCTTGGCCGCTGCGTAATCGACCGCGTCGGCATAACGGTCCATGTGATCGGGGCTGACATTGAGCACCGCGGCGACGGCGGCCTGCAGCGACTCGGTGGTCTCTAGCTGGAAACTCGACAACTCCAGCACATATAGCTCGACCGCATCGTCGAGCAGGTCGAGCGCCGGGGTACCGAGGTTCCCGCCGACCGCGACGCGCAGCCCGCTGGCCCTTGCCATGTCGCCGAGAAGCGTCGTGACGGTGCTCTTGCCGTTCGATCCGGTAATCGCGACGATCGGCGCATTGGCGGCGGCTACGAAAAGCTCGGTGTCGCCGATGACCGGCACACCACGCCGATGTGCGGCTGTGATCTGCGGCGTGCTGATCGGCACACCGGGACTGACCACGATCCGATCGGCACTGTCGAACAGGCGGTCGTCGAACGGCCCCAGAAACACCGCGATATCCGGATGTTCGCTGTTCATCGCATCGAGCCCCGGGGGGGCCTTGCGGCTGTCCGCGACTGCCAGCTGTACCCCTTGGGCGGCGAGGAAGCGGACACAGGACAGTCCGGTCGCCCCCAGACCGACGATCAGCGTCTTGGCTGCCGACCCCTTGTGCTGTATCGCTTGCGTCATCGCGAAAATCACCGGATCTTCAGGCTGGCCAGCCCGACCAGGACCAGGATGACGGTGATGATCCAGAAGCGCACGATCACGCGCGGTTCCGGCCAGCCCTTGAGCTCGAAGTGGTGGTGCAACGGTGCCATGCGGAAAATGCGGCGGCCAGTCAGTTTGAACGAAGCAACCTGCAGCATTACCGATACCGTCTCCACAACGAACACGCCGCCCATGATGAAAAGCGCGATCTCCTGCCGCACTGCGACGGCCAGCGTGCCCAACGCGGCACCCAGCGCGAGCGCCCCGACGTCGCCCATGAACACCTGCGCCGGATAGGCGTTGAACCAGAGAAAACCGAGGCCAGCCCCGACCAGGGCGCCACACAGCACGGTCAACTCACCGACCCCTGGCAGGTGCGGAATCAATAGATAGCCGGCGATCTGCACATGCCCCGAGGCATAGGCAAAGACGCCGAGGGCGCCGGCTACCAGCACAGTGGGCAGGATCGCCAGGCCGTCCAGCCCATCCGTCAGATTCACCGCATTGGAAGAGCCCACGATCACCAAGTAGGAAAACAGCACGAACCAGGGACCGAAGTCGATCACCAGATCCTTGACAAACGGGACCAGCAGCTGGGTTTCGGCCGGCAGGGCTGCACTGAGATAGAGCGCGAGCGCCGCAGCGGCACCGAACAGGGATTGCCACAGGTATTTCCAGCGTGCCGCCAGGCCGCGCGAATCGCGCAGCACCAGCTTGCGATAGTCGTCCCACAGCCCGACGCCGCCGAACGCCAGCGTCGTGAGCAGCACGATCCAGACATAACGGTTTCCGAGATCCGCCCACAGCAGCGCGGCCACCGCGACTGCGACGAGGATCAGCGCACCCCCCATGGTCGGGGTGCCGGACTTCGAGAGATGGGTCTCCGGGCCATCGCCACGTACCGTCTGACCGATCTTGTAGCGGCTGAGGCGGCGAATCATGGGCGGCCCGACCATGAACGAGATCAGCAGCGCAGTGAGCACCGCGAAAATCGTACGCAAGGTGATATAGCGAAACACCAGGAAACCGCTGTCGAGCTGCGCCAGGTATTCGGCGAGGTGAATCAGCATGCGGCCTCCGCAACGCGCAACTGAGCGACAACTTCTTCCATGCGTGCAGAGCGCGAGCCCTTGATCAGCACGCTGTCTTCTGCAGACAGGTCCCGTCGCAAGGTATCGGCGAGCGCAGCCCGATCAGCGAAATGTCGATGCTCCCCGGCGAATGCGCGGGCCGTATGCCCGCTGAGCCGGCCGACGGTGAACAGGCGATCGATGCCGAATGCAGCCGCATGCTCGCCGAGTTGCTCGTGCAGCGCCCGGGCGGCGTGGCCGAGTTCGGCCAGATCGCCAAGCAGCAGGGTACGCCGGCCGGGCGCCGCCGCGAGTACCCGCAACGCGGCGATCACCGAATCGGGATTGGCGTTATAGCTGTCATCGATCAGGCGGGCACCATTGATGCCAGCCAGCGGGAACAGGCGGCCCGGCACCGGCTGCAGCGCCGAGAGGGCCTGTCGGGCATCTTCGAGGTCGGCACCCGCGGCCGAGCTGGCGGCGACCGCAGCCAGTGCATTCATACGATTGTGTTCGCCGGCAAGCGCGAGACTCAGCTCGACCTCTCCGTCTACGCAGAGAACCGGAAAGCGGGCCTCGAAACGACTGTCGTGCCAGACTATCTGGTAGGCCGCTGCCGGGCTCGAGACATCGGCGGCCTGGTCCACGCCGAAGGTGCGCTGAACGCGCCCCTCGCCGAGTCGGCGCCACAGACCGGCGAACCGGTCATCGGCGTTGAACACGAAAATTCCGTCACTGCTCAGCCCATTGATGATCTCGGCCTTGGCGCGAGCAACGCCCTCGATGCTGCCGAAACCCTCCAGGTGCGCACGCCCGGCATTGTTCAGCACGGCGATGTCGGGTCGTGCCAGGCCGCTCAGATAATCGATCTCGCCGGCATGATTCGCGCCCATCTCTATCACCGCGAACGGCTCGTCGCGCAAACGGCACAGCGTCAGCGGGACGCCGATATCGTTGTTGAGGTTGCCGCGCGTGGCGAGCACGTCGCCCCGGCGTCCAAGGATCGCGGCAACCATCTCCTTCAGCGTCGTCTTGCCGTTGCTGCCGGTGATCGCGATGACGCGCGCCGGGCAGCGCAAACGCCACTGCCGTCCCAGTTCACCGAGTCCCCGCAGGGTGTCGCCCACCCTGACATAGGGCAGCTCGGCCTGGACGTCGCGGTCGACCATCGCTGCGGCCGCTCCGCGCTCGCTCGCGACGGCAAGATAGTCATGCCCATCGAACGTCGCACCATGCAACGCGACGAACAACTCGCCCCCGGCAAGGGTGCGGCTATCGGTACTGACGCCGTCGAATTCACGGTCTGTACCGACCAGTGCACCGTTCACCAGCCGCGCCAGCTGCGACAGCTGCAGGATGCTCAACCGCGACCTCCCTGCAGCACTGCCTGCACCTGCTCGATGTCGCTGAACGGCGTGCGCCGACCCTCGACCTCCTGATAGTCCTCGTGGCCCTTCCCGGCGACCAGCACCAGATCGCCGGGGCCACCGCTGGCGATCCCGTCCAGGATCGCTCGGGCGCGATCGTGCTCGACCTGCACGCCTTCGCGGGTCGGCATGCCGCCCAGGATCTCAGCGACGATCTGCTCCGGGTCTTCAGTGCGTGGATTGTCATCCGTCAACAGGACGCGGTCGGCGAGGCGCTGAGCAATGGCGCCCATCTGCGGACGCTTGCTGCGGTCGCGATCGCCACCGCAGCCGAACACGCAGATCAGACGCCCGCTGACGTGCTCCCGCAGGCCCTGCAGGACCTTCTGCAACGCGTCCGGGGTATGCGCGTAGTCGACGACCACACGCGGCCGGTTCGGCGCGAGAAACACCATCATCCGCCCGGCGACCGGCCGCACCTGTTCGAGGGCCGCCACGGCACTCGGCAACGGCATGTCCCAGGCGAGCAATACGGCCAACGCGAGGGCGAGATTCTCCGCATTGAAGCGGCCGAGCAGATGCCCCTGCAGCTCGGCACTGCCCCAGCTCGAATCGAAACAGAGCCGCAGACCGTCGGCACGTGCCTCCACTTCACGCATCAAGAGGTAGCGATCCCCCAGGCGTGTCAGGCTCGGTGTGCTGCCAACTGCCACGGTGTAGGTGCGCGTCCGGACATCCTCCGCCAACCCCGCGCCTACAGCGTCGTCGACATTGATCACCGCAAGACTGAGGCCAGCGCCGCGAAACAGGCGCGCCTTGGCCTCGGCATAGGCCTGCATGCTGCCATGGTAATCCTGGTGATCACGGGTCAGGTTGGTGAATACCGCGGTATGGAAAGGCACGCCGGCGACCCTTTCCTGGTGCAGCGCATGCGAGGACACCTCCATCGCGACGGCACGCGCGCCGCTGGCACCCAGGCTGCCGAGCAGCGCGTGCAGATTCACTGCGTCGAGCGTTGTGTGCGTCGAAGGCTCCAGGTCGCCAGGGAAGCCGTTGCCCGCGGTACCCAATACCGCGGTTGGTACGCGGGTTGAAAGGGCCTGCGCAAGGTAATGGGCAACGCTGGTCTTGCCGTTGGTACCGGTCACCCCGATCATGCGCATCGTATGGGCGGCGTGGCCGAAGAAGCGCGCAGCAATCTCGCCGGCCTGCCGCCGCAGCCCGGGCAATGCGACGACCGGGAGTTCGGCCGAAAGACGGGCGATGCGATCGCGGTCCCACGCGCCGCCAGGTTCCGCGATCACCGCCACGGCACCACGCTCACGGGCCTCGGCGAGATGGTCGAGCGCATGCTGACGACTGCCTTCCAGCGCAAGCCAGAGCCCGTTGCGTTCCACGTCACGGCTATCGATCGCGAGCGAACTGACGGGCTGGTGCCTTGCCCAGTCCAGTGCAGAGAGACCCGGCAACAGGTCAGCCAGCAGAATGCTCTTGTGATCGGCGCGATGCGGCATCATCGGGCCTCTCCAGCTTGGGCCATGCGCAGTTCGCGATCCGCCGCGATATCGGGCGCAACGTTCAGCAGGCGGAGGGTCTCCGCCATCACTGCCGAGAAAACCGGTCCAGCCACCTGACCGCCATAGAACTGTTCGCCACGCGGTTCGTTGAGCATCACCACCATCGCGACGCGCGGCTTCTCGGCAGGTGCGATACCGGCGAACAACGACAGGTAGCGGTCGTCGCTGTAACCCTGCGGTCCGAACTTCTTGACCGTACCGGTCTTGCCTGCCACCCGATAGCCCTGTACCGCGGCTTGCGGGGCGGTACCATCGGCCGAAACGACCGACTCCAGCATCTTGCGCAGGCGCTTCGTCGTCTGCACGGAGAACACCCGTCGACCCTGTGGCAGGGTATCGCGCTTGATCAGGGTCGTGGGCAGCAGCACACCGTCGTTGGCCAGGACCGCGTAGGCCTGGGCAAGCTGCAGCGTCGTGACAGAGATGCCATAGCCGAACGACAGTGTGGCCTGATCGATTAGCGCCCAGCGGCGATAGTCGCTCAGTTGCCCTGCCGCCTCACCGGGAAAACCGGTTTGCGCGGTGCTACCGAATCCGAGTCTGTCCATCGCCTGCCACAGGTCGCGCTTGTCCAGGCCCAGCGCGATCTTGCCCGCGCCGACATTGCTCGACCTGCTGAGCACCGTCGACACGTCGATCACACCCAGATTCTTTGAATCCCTTACCCGGGCCGCTCCGACCCGGAAGTAGCCGGGACTGGTGTCGATTTTCGAATCCACCTGGATGGCGCCCTTGTCCAGCGCCGCAGCGACAGTGAACGGCTTCATCGTCGAGCCGGGCTCGAACACGTCGGTCAGCGCGCGATTGCGCAGCGCGCCGCCGCGGTTCGAGCGATCGGCATTCGGATTGAAGGACGGCTGGTTGACCATTGCCAGGATCTCGCCGCTGCGCGTGTCCAGCAAGACCAGCGAACCGGCTACCGCCCGGTGACGCTTCACCGCCGCCTTGAGTTCGCGATAGGCGATGAACTGCAGTCGCTGGTCGATGCTTAGGGCCAGGTGGTTGCCGGCCCGTGGGCTGCGGACGTTCTCCACGTCGTCGACCACCTGGCGACGGCCGTCGCGGAGCACCCGCTTCGCACCCGGTTCGCCACGCAGTGCCTCGTCGAAAGCCAGCTCCAGGCCTTCCTGCCCTACGTCGTCGACATCGGTGAACCCCAGCACGTGGGCGAAAACCTCACCGGCCGGATAGAAACGCTTGTACTCGCGCTCGACATGCACTCCACGGATGTCGTGCGCCTTGACCGTGTTCATTACGTGGTCCGCGGCACTCGGCGACATGCGCCGCTTCAGATAGACGAAATGGCGCTGGCCGTAGCGCGCGAGCCGGGCGCGCAGCTGGCCGGCATCGACACCCAGGACCTTGGCGAGCGCCACCATCTGCTTCGGATCGTTGCCGATCACGCGCGGGTTCGCGGCAATCGAATCCACCGGGGTACTCAACGCCAGCACGTCACCGCGCCGATCCGTGATAAGACCCCGGTGGGCCGGGACCTCAACCCGGGTCAGATAGCGATCGGCGCCCTCGGACTGGAGAAAATCCTTCTCCAGTATCTGCTGATCGACGGCCCGCCAGACCAGCAGTGCGACGGCCAGCCCAAACAGGCCGAGGACCGTGAAGCGGCGCCCCGCGTAGCTCGGCAACGCCTTTTCCTCGCGCCTTGCCTGCCGGGCACGTTTGTCGCGACGGGCGGCCAACTACTGAACCACCACGATCTGTTCTGCGCGCGGCACCCGCATCTGGAGACGCTCGCCGGAAATCCGCGCGACCCTGCCGAGCGCGCCACGGGTCGCCAGCTCGAGCTGCAGCCTCCCCCAGTCCATGTCGGCCTGGTCGCGCAGCAACCGCACCTGCTGCAGTTCGACGAACAGCGCCCGCGACAGATTCTTTGCATACACGACCGACACCCCGCTACCGATCATCGCAATCGCCAGAATCACCAGCCAGACCGCCTGGGCTCGTGTCATGCCAGCACCTCGGCAACCCTGAGCACCGCACTACGGGCCCGGGGGTTGGATTCCAGCTCGTCCGCCGCAGCGCGCTGCGGCTTCCCGATGAGACGCAGGCGCCCGTGGCCCTCGGCATGCCGCACCGGCAGGCGCTTCGGCAGACGGGGTCCGCGCGCCGCGTCACGCATGAAACGCTTGACGATACGGTCCTCCAGCGAATGGAAGCTGATCACCACCAGGCGCGCCCCGCGCGCCAAGACATCGAGAGAGTCGCGAAGACACAGCTCGAGATCTTCCAGTTCACGGTTTATGAAGATGCGGATTGCCTGAAAGGTACGGGTCGCCGGGTGTTTGTGTCTTTCCTTCACCGGGCAGGCCTGGTCGACCAGTTCAGCGAGATCACGCGTGCCGCGGATCGGCGCCGCCCGGCGACGTGCGACGATGGAACGGGCGATCCGGCGCGCGAAGCGTTCCTCTCCGTAGTCGCGCAGCACCGTGGCGATATCGGACTCCTCGGCGACCGCGAGCCAGTCCGCGGCACTCATCCCCTGCGAACGATCCATGCGCATGTCGAGAGGGCCGTCGTTGAGAAAACTGAAACCGCGCGTCGCGTCGTCTATCTGCGGCGACGACACCCCGAGATCGAGCAACAGGCCATCGACCGACCGAACGAGCCCACGCTCGGCGGCAACGGCCGCCAGCTCTGCGAAACTGCCGTGCACGATCGAGAATCTGACGTCGCCCGCGAAACGCGCACGCGCCACCAAGACCGCCTCTTCGTCCTTGTCGAACGCGAGCAGGCGGCCGGTGTCGCCGAGCACGTCGAGGATGCGGCGGCTGTGACCTCCGCGTCCGAAGGTGCCGTCGATGTAGGTCCCATCGCGTCGGATATCGAGACCGTCGATCGCCTCGTCTAGCAAAACAGGCGTATGTCGATCCGCGGTCACAACATCAACCCCTTGAGCTCCTCTGACAGGCCATCATCTCCGGTCGTGAGATCCTGCAGCCACTGCTCACGCTTGCCCGCCCAGGTTTCCTCGTCCCAGATCTCGATCTTGTTCACCTGACCTACCAGCGACACTCGCTTGCCCAGGCCGGCGAACTCGCGCAGTTCGCTCGACAACAGGATCCGCCCCTGGCCGTCCAGCTCCATCTCCGAGGCGTAGCCGACGACCAGCCGCTGCATCGCACGCACTTTCGGATGCATGGAGTCGCGGCGCGAAAGATTGCGCGCGACCTCGCGCCACTCGTTTTCCGGGTACAGCAGCAGGCAGCGCTCCTGCCCGTCCGGGTTTACGGTCACGACCACGCGCGACGCGCAGCAGTCCGCCAGCGCTTCACGGTGCTTTGCCGGCACCGCAAGGCGTCCCTTGGCATCCAGATTGAGCGTACTGACCCCCGCAAACACGGCTACGCCGTCTCCTCCTCAGGGTGGGCAATATCCCCCCGAAACCCCACAATTACCCACTTGAAGTCCAATACTAGGTGTCTGACCCCACCCGGTCAAGCCGAAATACTGGAAATTTTCTTAAAGGTCAGTGACTTAGAACGGAACAAGAAGAAAAAGAATAAAGAGACGAAAAACATCATGCTAAGCGCACGACTTAAAGTGAAATATCAAGTAAGGGGATCGAAACGATTTGCAAGGCCGCCGATTCGGGCCCGTCTGGTCGAAAAAGGACCGGAAAAAGGGAATTGGAGTCGGCCGATAAGCCGGGTTCTGTCGTGGACGGCCATTCATCTTGGACGTCCGTCACCGGACGCCTCGAGCGACCTACCCGGAGACACCTGCGGGCCGCAGGCTGCCAAAGGCGCGCCTCCCTATTTGGTCTTGCTCCAGAGGGGGTTTGCCGTGCCATCCACGTTACCGCGGACGCGGTGCGCTCTTACCGCACCCTTTCACCCTTACCTGACACCGGAAAGATCCGGTGCCATCGGCGGTCTGCTTTCTGCTGCACTTTCCGTCGACTCGCGTCGCCCAGGCGTTACCTGGCCTCTTGCCCTGCGGAGCCCGGACTTTCCTCCGCCGCCGCGTGGCGGCCGCGACCGTCTGGCCGACTCCGTCCATCACACTAGGGCAATGCGCCGCGGCTGACAAGCCGGGTACGCGGCGGACCGGACCCGTTTGGCTGATTCGACCCTGCACCGCGCATCCGACAACACCCCGACGGGTTCGATTCGCGAGTCGAAAGGGCCGCGGCGCGAATGCGACCGGGCTCAGCGGCCGACCAGTTGCAGCGCCCGTCGATAGATCGCGTTCTTTTTCTGACCGGTGATGCGGGCTGCGATCCGCGACGCCTGCCTGACCGGCAGCTCATCGAGCAGGCCGCGAAGCAGATCGTCGACATCGGCAACATCTGCGCTGTCCTCGGCGCCCGCCAGCAGCACCACAAACTCGCCACGCCGCTGGTCCGCGTCGCCCGTGACCCAGCCGAGCATTTCGCCCAGCGGAGCGCGCCTCACGGTCTCGTGCAGTTTGGTCAGTTCGCGCGCGACGACGCATGCACGCGCCGCGCCGAACACCGTCTGCATATCCGCCAGCGTGTCGACGATGCGATGCGCCGACTCGTAGAAGACAAGCGTCGCGCTTTCCCTGCGCAGCGCTTCGAAAGCGGCGATACGGGCCTGCTGACGACGCGGCGGAAAACCCTCGAAGCGGAAACGGTCGGTTGGCAGGCCCGCGACGGACAATGCGGCGACCAACGCGCTCGCCCCGGGCACCGGGACGACGCCGACACCGTGCTCGCGGCAGGCGCGGATCAACGGGAATCCTGGGTCGCTGATCAATGGCGTGCCCGCATCCGAGATCAGTGCCAGTGTCTCACCAGCCAGCAGCCGGCCCAGCAGGCGCTCCGTGGCCTCGTGCTCATTGTGTTCGTGCAACGCCAGCACCGGACAACGGATGCCGAAGCGATCGAGCAGGCGCCGGCTGTGCCGAGTGTCCTCAGCGAGGATCCGGTCGACCCGGCGCAGCACCTCGATCGCACGCAACGTGATGTCGTCGAGGTTGCCGATCGGCGTCGCGACGACAAAGAGCTGGCCGACCGTGTTTGACACCTCTGGGTCCACCTTCGATACTCGGGATCCCATCCTGACCGCACTCGATGTGCCATGCAAGCTGCAGCCCCGATACGCCTCCTGTTCATTACCGCCTGGCTTCTGCTGGCAGCGGGTTGCGGCCAGATGCCGGAACGTCCGGCCAGCAGCGCCGACCAGCTGGATGCGGCGCGTGCGGCCGAACTCGTCGCCGCCGGCCAATACCTCGCCGCCGCCGACCGCTATCGGCAACTCGCCGCACGCGCAACGTCGATAGGACAACGCACGGATTATCTGCTGAAGGCCGCCGAGGCCTCTCTCGCGGGCGGTGACCGGGAAGGCACCCGGGCGATACTCGCAGAGCTCGAACAGCTGGACCTTGGCGAGACGCAGGCACTGCACGCGCGGCTGCTCCAGGGGGAGTTGCTGCTGCTCGAACGTCGCGCCAGCGACGCACTCAAGGTGCTGGGCGGGCCGCCGCGCAGCAATGCGCCGAGGGATCTACAGATCCGTTACCACCGCGACCGGGCGAACGCCTACCGGCAGATGGGCAACCTGCTCGAGACCGCAAATGCGCTCCAGGCGGTGGACGCGTTGCAGACCGATCAGCAGGATCGACTGCAGACCCAGATCGAGATCCTGCGCACGCTGGCACTGCTCAACGAACTCGCACTGACCAATCTGCAGCCCTCCCCGCCCGGCGTGGCCGGCGGCTGGATGCAGCTGGCACTGGTAGTCAAGGCGTACGGCGGCGAGCCTTACGAGTTGCAGATCAAGTTCGGCGAGTGGCTGCAACGCTTCCCGCAACACCCGGCACTACCGGATCTGCTGGTGAACTACCAGCGCCAGCTGCAGGACCAGATACAGGCGGCATCGCGCATCGCGATACTGCTGCCACAATCGGGCACCTATGCCAACGTCGCCGCCGCGATCCGTGACGGCATCATGATCAATCGCTTCGAACTGTCGGAGGCCCAGCGTCCGACGTTACGCTTCTACGACTCGACGGATCCGGCAGGGATCTGGCCGCTTTACAGCCAGGCCGTCTCGGACGGGGCCGAGCTGGTGATCGGTCCGCTACAGAAGGAATCTGTCGCGCAATTGTTGCGGGCCGGCGAACTGCCGGTACCGGTACTCGCGCTGAACCAGGTCACGATCGAGGCCCAGCCGACCCCGAACCTCTACATGTATTCGCTTTCCCCGGAGGACGAGGCCCGGCAGGCCGCCGAGCGCATCTGGCTCGACGGCGGTCGGCGGCCGGTCGTGCTCGCACCGCAGGGCGAATGGGGCGATCGCGTGGCCGCGGCATTCGAGGAACGCTGGCTCGGCCTCGGCGAGGAGGTCGCCGGCGTTGGCCGCTATGACGCGAGCAGCCACGACTACACGGACACGATCACCACACTGCTGCAAATCGATCGCAGCATCGCCAGGCACCAGGAAATGCAGCGCTGGCTGGGAAGAAACCTCGAATTCGAACCCAGCCGTCGTGACGACATCGATGCGGTCTTTCTCGCCGCGCGGCCGATCCAGGCTCAGGGTATCCGTCCACAACTCCAGTTCCACCATGCGGGCGACCTGCCGATCTATGCGACCTCGCATGCCTGGCAGGGCGCGCTGACCGCGAGCCAGGCCGAAGACCTCAAGGGCGTGATGCTGGCGGACATACCCTGGATGATCGGCGCGGGCGCAGGTGACTCGCCCGACCGGGACACCGTCGCATTGTATTTGCCGAAGAGTCGCTCAGGGTATGCGCGCCTGTACGCGATGGGTATCGATGCGCTGCGCCTGGTGCCGCACCTGAAACGGCTGCAGAGCAGCCGCTACGAGTCGCTCGACGGGGTGACGGGCAATCTCTACATGGACGAGACCAACCAGATCCACCGCCAGCTGGTCTGGATCGCGCTGGACAAGGAGCCCAATGTGCTCGGCTATTCGCCACGTCTCGATCTGCAGGGCGGATCGGAACCGCTCCCGCCGGAAGCCCCCGACCTGACCAGCGGCAATCTGCTGCCCTGATGGGAAAAAGCCAGGCTATCGGCAGGGAAGCCGAGGAACGCGCCGCGACATGGCTGGCGCAGCAGGGGCTGCATCCCGTCCGACGCAACTACCGCTGTCGCGGCGGCGAGATCGACCTGGTGATGCGCGATGGTGAATGCCTGGTCTTCGTCGAGGTCCGCAGCCGGAGCCACGGCGGCTACGGTGGGGCACTCAGCAGCATCGATCAACACAAGCGCCGCAGAATCATACTCGCCGCACGCCACTACCTCGCAACCAGCGGCTGGGGCGGCCCCTGCCGATTCGACGTCGTGGGTTTCGACCAGGGTCGGCAGGGGCAATGGATCCGCGACGCGTTCAGTGGCTGACGTCGACCCGAGGGCGCGGTCGTGCGACACTTCGCGCCATCTGTCGAGTGGTAAAGACCCATCGTGGATCCCGTCGAGCGCGTCAAGCAATTGTTCGCCGAGAGTGCCCAGCTGAGCGAAAGCGCGGCGGACTCACAGGCCGCACCGATCGCGCTGGCCGCGCAGCAGATCGTCGACTGCCTGCTGCGCGGCGGCAAGATCCTGACCTGCGGAAGCGCCAGCTGCGCGGCCGATGCGCAGTACTTCGTGGCCCAGATGCAGCACCGCTTCGCACGCGCACGACCGGGCCTGCCGGCGCTCGCGCTGGGTGCCGAACCCGTCGTAATGAACGCGATCGCTTCCGACGAGGGCTTCGACGAGCTGTTCGCGACGCAGCTCCGTGTGCTCGGTCAACCGGGCGACCTGTTGTTCGCATTGAGCGTGGACGGGACCGCGGAGAACACCTGCCGTGCGGTCGATGCGGCCCGGGAACGGCAGATGCCGGTCATTGCGCTGACTGGGCATGACGGCGGCGAGACAGCCGCACGGCTCGGCGCCGAAGATGTCGAGATCCGCGCGCCGGCGTCGCAGGCCGCGCGAGTCCTGGAGAATCACCGACTGGTGATTCACTGTTTGTGCGATCTGATCGATCTTCAACTGATGGGGGGCGATCTTTAGATGGGGGGCAATCTGTCAACGGGCGGAACATCGCTCGCGACATCGGGACTGCTGGTCGGTCTGCTGGCCCTGGTGCTCGGCGGCTGTGGCGCAGTCGTGGTTGGCGGTGCGGCGACCGGCGCCGCGATAGTGCACGACCGGCGAACGACCGGCACCGTGATAGAGGATCAGGAGATATTGATTCGCGCGATAAACCTGCGTGAGCAGGACGAGCAGCTGAAGGCACGGAGCAACATCAGCATCGACGCCTACAATCTGCAGGTGCTGCTGACGGGGCAGGCAGAGAACGCGGAGATCGTCGAGGCATTCAGTCGGCGTGTCGCGAATATCCCGCGCGTGCGCGGCGTCTTCAACGAGGTCTTGGTCGGTGCCGAGGCGACATGGGGCGAGGCGACCTCGGACGCCTACCTGACCTCGCGCGTCAAACTGGCCCTGTTCGACGTGGATATCGACGGATTCGACCCCACCCGCGTCGAGGTGACGAGTTCACAGGGCAGCGTCTACCTGATGGGCCTGCTGACGCCGGTCGAGGCAGACGCGGTGACCGAAAAGGTGCGTTTCGTCAGCGGCGTGAAACGCGTGGTGAAGCTGTTTGAGTACATCGACCAGTAACGGACCCGGCCCAGCGGTCAGGTTGCCCGCCGCGATGCTCGGCGCGCTGCGCCGGCTGTTCGGTGCGGAGCGTCTGTTCACAGCGCCTGGGGACTGCTGGGCCTATGGCTACGACAACAGCCGACGGCAGGCCCTGCCGCAGGCCGTGTGTTTCGCGCGAGACGCGGCACAGATCGGCGAACTGGTCGTTCTGTGCCGCGAGCATCGCGTCCCGCTCGTCACGCGCGGGCGTGGCACCGGGACGACCGGAGCGAGCGTGCCATTGCGTGGCGGCATCGTATTATCCATGGAACAGGTACGGTCCGAGCTCGCGATCGACCCGGCCAACCGTCTGGCCCGGATCTCGCCCGGCTATACCAACCAGGAGTTGCAGCAGGCAGCGGGACGGCATGGCTTCTTCTGGCCGCCGGATCCGACCAGTGCCGCGGTCTGCACGATCGGCGGCAACCTCGCCTACAATTCTGCCGGCCCGCGCGCAGTGAAGTACGGAACGCCACGCGAGAACACCCTTGGCCTGCGCGCCGTCACCGGTCGCGGCGATCTGCTCAAGACCGGCGTCGCCACGACCAAGGGGGTGGTCGGTTACGACCTTACCCGGCTACTGATCGGCTCGGAGGGCACACTCGCGATCATCACCGAGGCCACCCTGAAACTGACCCCGCTGGCCGAGGCCAAACGGACCCTGCAGGCGATCTATCGCGACATCCACAGTGCCGCGGAGGCCGTATCGCGCATCATGGCGCAACCGGTCACCCCGTGCGCGCTGGAGTTCATGGACGGCACTGCGATCGCGATGGTGCGTGATTACGCGGACCTCGGACTGCCGGACGACGCTGGCGCGCTGCTGATGATCGAAGTCGACGGCCCGCTGGCCGGCATCGAGGCAAGTACGGCGCAGGTGTCCGCCGCTGCACGGGTCGCCGGCTGCCTACATATCGATGTCGCGGATACCGCCGATGCGGTGGAGCGACTCTGGCAGACGCGCAAGGCCCTGTCGCCGGCACTGCGCAACGTGGCGCCGAAGAAGATCAACGAAGATGTCGTGGTGCCCGTCTCGCGCATCCCGGACCTGGTCGGGGGCCTCGAGCGGCTGTCCGGGGAGTTCGGCGTCAAGATCGTGAACTTCGGCCATGCCGGCAACGGCAACATCCACGTCAACCTGCTGGTTGACCCGGACGACCCCGAGCAGGTGGCGGCAGTCGACCCGTGCCTGGACGCGGTGTTCGATCTGGTCCTCTCGCTCGACGGCAGCCTGTCAGGCGAACATGGAATCGGCTGGGTCAAACGCCAGTTCGTCGACCGCGAGCTGGACCGGGCCAGCCTGCGTCTGATGGCCGCGATCAAGCGCCAGTTCGATCCCGACAACATCCTCAACCCGGGCGTCGGCCTGCCGGACGCCGGCATCGACGGCTGATGACCCCGTCGGCGCCCAGGGTCGGCAGTCAGCCGGGGGACAGTCGCCCGAATTCTCGACAACTTCGTCGCCCTTGCTTCGTTCCGGCAACCGGCAGCTGCCTCGGATCACGACCGGCGCTTGTCGATCATTGGCCCCTTCTCGGAATGAAGATTTCGATCACACCACCACGATTGGTGAGTTTCATCTGACCGACATCGGCATCCAGTGGCAGAGTCAACCGCTGGCTGAAACTGCCGAACTGCGTGAACACCGGCCCAGAGGCGCCCTCGGGTGCCAGTTGCGCTTGACCCTCGCTGCGGATGAGAAGACTGTTGCCCTCCGCGCTGACGCGGATATCCGCTGTTCTGCGATCCGAGAGATAGAGCCTGATCCCGTAACCGACCGGCCATTGCCGCTGTTCAACATAGAAGGCGGCCGAGTATACCGATCCGCCCTGCCACCCTGGTGTCCCGAGAAACACCTGATTGTATTGCCCCACGGCCGCCGCTTCGTTGGTGAATACGGCAAGCAGGCCTGCGCCAAGGCAGGTGCGTAGTCTGTCCATGATGTTCCTCCAGTAACATTAGCGTCTCAGTCCCGGACAATCGGTCGTTCTCACGTCCAGAGAATACTCCGTCGACGCCACGGCCATCGCCACGAACGGCGGTCGCCCCGCCTTTTTTCAAGATTCGGCACCAGGGTCGCACCCACCCAGCTGGCGCGCGCTGTTTCGACAAGGCGGCGAGCGAACCCGCTTCTCCCAGCCTTCGGAGGCGCACCTGTCACTGACACCCAACGGCAGGGCGCTGAGCATTACAGCACTTCGCGCATGGACGGCCCGGCACGGCAAATCGGCTCAGGCCCGCGGATCGTCTGCCAGCCGCGCGACCTTTTCCATCACCATCGACTCCAGGTCGCGCTTATAGCGGGCGACACGTTCCAGCACCTGGGGATCACCGGCACCCAGGATCTGGGCGGCGAGGATGCCGGCATTCTTCGCGCCGTTGATCGCCACGGTCGCGACCGGCACACCGGCCGGCATCTGCACGATAGACAACAGGGAATCCTGGCCACTCAGCGCCGAACTCTTCACCGGCACCCCGATCACGGGTAGCTCGGTGATTGCAGCGGCCATCCCGGGCAGGTGCGCAGCCCCGCCGGCGCCGGCGATGATCACGCGCAGTCCGCGCGTACGGGCCGACCTTGCGTAGTCGTACAGTCTTGTCGGCGTCCGGTGCGCCGAGACGATGGTCATCTCATAGGCGACACCGAACTCCTGCAGTATCGCGGCGGCCTCGCGCATGACCGGCAGATCGGAATCGCTGCCCATGATGATGCCGACTCGTACCTCAGTCATATCTGCTTGTCTCCCAGAATCCTGATCAATGACTTGACCCGCGTCGCCTTGTCGCAGGCAACCTCCACGCTGTCGTCGATTACCGTGACATGGCCCATCTTGCGGCCCGGTTTGGTCACGGCCTTGCCATAGATGTGGACACAGACGCCGGGGATCGCAAGCACCGCAGCGAGCCCCACTATCAACGGCCGGCCCTGGTAACCCGGCTCACCCAGCAGGTTGACCATCGCGGCCGGCGACAGTTGGCGCGTGTCGCCCAGGGGTAGCCCGAGGATCGCGCGCAGGTGCTGCTCGAACTGGTCGGTGACACAGGCCTCAATGGTGTGATGGCCGGAATTGTGCGTGCGCGGTGCGACCTCGTTGACCAGCAGCTCACCGCCGCCGGTCATGAACATTTCGATACCGAACACGCCCACACCGTGCATCGCCTCGACCGTTCGTAGCGCGAGTGTCTCGGCACGCCGCGCGACATCGGATGCGACGCTGGCCGGCGCGACGAGAAAATCGAGCACGTTGTCCTCATGACGGAAACGCATCTCGACCGCCGGGTAGGCCCGGGACTCACCGCCGGCATTGCGTGCGACCATCACCGCCAGTTCCTTCTCGGCCACGACGAAGCGTTCGAGGTAGCCGGGCAACGGCAGATGTTTCACGAATGCGGACGCATCTGGCATCACGACCACGCCGCGACCGTCGTAGCCACCGCGGCGCGCCTTCTGCACCAGCGGATAGCCGAAGGCCGCAAAAGCGGCCGCGTCCGGCGCCGGCGCGTCGATGAACTCGGCGGTCGGGATCCCGGCGTCGCGCAGGAAGCACTTCTGCCGGTACTTGTCCTGGATGACCGCGAGCAGCGCGGGGGGCGGATAGATCCTGTGCCCCTCGGCCTCGAGCCGGCTCAAAGTCTCGGTCTCGATGTTCTCCAGTTCGAAAGTGATCAGGTCGCAGGCCTCGGCCAGCTCACGCAACATTGCCGGATCGCTGTAGTCGCCGACGATCTGGTGACCGGCGACCTGTCCGGCCGGCGACCCCTGCACCGGGTCCAGCACCACGCAGGTGCAGCCGAGCCGCTTGGCGGCCTTGACCAGCATGCGGCCGAGCTGGCCACCGCCGATCAGGCCGATGCGCGCAACGGGGTAAGGATAACGGTCGTCCATCAGAGTGGCCGGGGAAATCGAAAGGGCGCGAGTTTAGCGTGGATTTGCACAGTTTGCCGACAATTGCGTGCAGGGGCGCCACAACCCGCCGTTCACTGCGCCGTCTCGACCGCTTCCGACGCGCCGGAGACGGTCGAGGCGGGGACGCTCGAGTTGACGCAGCGCAACTACGGGCCGTCCCGGCCCGCGGATGACGGGTCGCAGGCAACGGCTATGGTATAGTCGCGCGCAGTGCTAAATAAGGAACTGCTGAATAAGAAATCGCTGCGGGTGGCAGACGCGGCACGGCCCACGTCCCGGGGCTCTCGTTTCTCGTTCGGCGGGCTCCTCGAACGTTAACCTGACACTCATACGCAAGATCCAGGGGGGACAGCATGTCCAAACAACATCCCGTCGTCGCGGTCACCGGATCCTCCGGTGCCGGCACCACGACCGTAAAGCGCGCCTTCGAGCACATCTTCATCCGCGAGGGCATCAATGCCGCGGTGGTCGAGGGCGACAGCTTCCACCGCTACGAACGCAACGAGATGAAAGTCAAGATGACCGAGCAGAGCCTTAGCCACTTCGGCCCTGGGGCCAACCGGTTCGACAAGCTCGCGGAACTGTTCAAGACCTACGGCGACACCGGCACCGGCGAGAAGCGTTACTACCTGCATAACGACGACGAAGCGGACGAGCACAACACGCGTTTGGGCACCGACAAGAAGGCCGGTGAATTCACCCCGTGGGAACCGATCCCAGAGGGCACCGACCTGCTGTTCTACGAGGGACTTCACGGCTTGGTGAAGACCGAGGAGGACGACGTCGCCTCGCACGTCGACCTCGGCATCGGGGTGGTGCCGATCGTCAACCTCGAGTGGATCCAGAAAATCCACCGCGACAACGCCGAGCGCGGTTACTCGCCGGAGGCGGTGGTCGATACGATCATGCGACGTATGCCGGACTACATTCGCCATATCACGCCGCAGTTCTCGCGCACCGATATCAACTTTCAGCGCGTATCCCTGGTCGATACCTCGAACCCGTTCATCGCCCGTGACATCCCGACCCCGGACGAGAGCTTCGTGGTCATCCGCTTTACCGACCCGGGAAAGTTCAACACCGATTTCCAGTATCTGCTGGCGATGATCAGTGGCTCGTTCATGTCGCGCCGCAACAGCATCGTGGTACCGGGCGGAAAGATGAGCTTCGCAATGGAAATCATCTTCGGCCCCATCATCCACCAGATGATGGATGAACGCGCCATCTGAGCCGCCGATGGTGGCGGCATCCGGCCGCCACCGCACACGCTTCCGTGTCCTCCTTTATCAACAGCCACGTCACCGGCCCCGACTGGCGCGAACTCTGCGACCGGGCCCTGGCGCAGATCGGGGACGTTTCAGGGCGTCAACTCGCGTTCGTCTATCTGGCGGACGATCTGGCCGGCGACGCGGATCGCGTGGTCGACCATCTGCGCGACCGGACCGGACTACCGCACTGGGTTGGCTGTGTGGGCATGGGCCTGTGCAGCACGGGCCGTGAAACCTATCAAGAACCCGGCGTTTCGATTCTCGTCACACCGTTCGAGGCCGCCGATTTCCGGATCATCCCGACGCTCGATGGCGACATGGGCGACTGGCTAGACGCGACCCGCGACTGGCGCGAGCGCAACCTTGCCTCGGTCGCCGTGGTACATGGCGACCCTGGCAGCGCCGGGCTTCCCGCACTGGTGAGCGCCTTGAGCGAGGGATTGCACGGCGGCTTCCTGGTCGGCGGTATCGCCTCGGGCGAGAAACTCGCACCGCAGATCGCCGACCGGGCCACCGGCGGCGGCCTGTCGGGCGTGTTATTTTCCGGCAATGTCGCGATCAGCACGGGCCTGACGCAGGGCTGCAGCCTGATCGGTCACAAACACCGGGTAACGCGCTGTCAGCGGAACATTATCGAGTCCATCGACGACCGCCCGGCGCTGGAAGTGTTCAAAGAAGACATCGGTGAGGTGCTCGCGCGCGACCTGCAGCGGGTTGGCGGATACATCTTCGCGGCGCTGCCGATCCCCGGATCCGATACCGGGGACTACCTCGTGCGCAACCTGATCGGCATCGACACCGACCGTGGGCTACTCGCCATCGGCGACATGCTGGAACCCGGGATGGAGATACAGTTCGCGCGACGCGACGCGCAGGCCGCGCGCGACGACCTCACCCGGATGGTCGAGGGACTCCTGAAGCGCCTCCCGGGTCCGCCGCGCGGCGCGCTCTACCACAGCTGCCTCGGGCGCGGGCGCAATCTGTTCGGCGACGACTCGGGCGAACTCCGGCTGGTGCAACAGCTACTCGGCGACGTACCGCTGGCGGGGTTCTATGCGAACGGGGAGATTTCGCACCATCGCCTTTACGGCTTCACAGGCGTACTGACGCTGTTCAGCTGAACCCGCAAGGCTCAGGCACGCGCGGCACGCGCCGCACGCGACTGGTCCGACAAGGCCTGCCGGATACGCCCCTCGATCTGTTCGGCCGACAGGCCCGCGATCTCCAGCTGTTCCGCCTGCGTTCCCTGCTCGATGAACCGGTCGGGCAGTCCCAGATTCAGTATATGGGTCGCGACACCCGCCGCCTGCAACAGCTCGTTCACCGCAGACCCGGCACCCCCGAAGACAACATTCTCCTCGAGCGTGACGAGCAGTCGATGCTCGCCGGCCAGCGCGAGGATCATGTCCGCGTCCAGCGGCTTCACGAAGCGCATGTTGACCAGCGTCGCACCGAGCCGTTCGGCCACCAGGCGGGCCGCACCGAGCAGGGTGCCGAACACCAGCAGGGCCACCTCGCCGCCCTCGATGACGCGCTCCGCACGGCCCCAGGGCACGGTCTCGAAATCATCGCCGACGGCGGCGCCGATGCCGGCGCCACGCGGATAACGCACCAAAGCCGGGCCCCGATGTTCGAACGCGGTCTGCAGCATCCGCCGACACTCGGCCTCGTCGGCCGGCGCCAGGATCGCGACATTGGGGATGCTGCGGGCGTAGCTCAGGTCGAAACTGCCGGCGTGCGTCGCACCATCTGCGCCAACCGGCCCGGCGCGATCGACCGCAAAGGTGACGTCGAGATTCTGCAAAGCGACATCGTGCAGCAACTGATCGTAGGCGCGTTGCAGAAAGGTCGAGTAGATCGCCACCACCGGCTTGAGTCCGTCGCAGGCCATGCCGGCGGCGAAGGTCACCGCATGCTGCTCTGCGATACCGACGTCGAAATAGCGTTGTGGGAAGCGCTGGGAAAACGCGACCAGGCCCGAACCCTCGCACATCGCCGGCGTGACGACGGTGACCCGGGAATCGCGCGCCGCCAGGTCGCAGACCCAGTCGGAAAAAACCTGCGTGAAGCTCTTGGCCGCCGACTTCTTCGCCATTTTCCCCGTCGAAGGATTGAACGGCGTTACACCATGGTAGACACAGGGGTCGCCCTCGGCCGGGGCATAGCCCCGACCCTTCTGCGTGACGACGTGCAGGATTCGCGGCCCGCGCATTGCCTTCATGTTCCGCAACGTGTTGACCAGTAGCGCCATGTCATGGCCGTCGATTGGGCCGATGTAGTTGAACCCCAGTTCCTCGAACAGCGTGCCGGGCATTACCATGCCCTTCATGTGCTCCTCCCAGCGGTGTACCAGGTCCTTCATCCCGGGCATCCCGTTCAGCACGGTCTTGCCGCCTTCGCGCACCCGATTGTAGAAACCGCTGGAGAGCACCCGCGCGAGATAGTTGCTGACCGCACCGACCGGTCGCGAGATCGACATGTCATTGTCATTGAGCACGACCAGCAGGTCCAGATCGAGCGCGCCCGCGTGATTGAGCGCCTCGAACGCCATGCCGGCCGACAAGGCACCATCACCGATCACCGCAATGTGCTCGCGCGGCTCTCCGGCCGCCGCCGCGGCGACCGCCATCCCCAACGCAGCACTGATTGAGGTGCTCGAATGACCCGCGCCGAACGGGTCATAAGGGGACTCGTCGCGCCGCAGGAAACCGGAGAGGCCATCCTTCTGGCGCAGGGTGTGCATGCGCCCGCGCCGGCCGGTCAGAATCTTGTGGGGGTAGGCCTGGTGCCCGACATCCCAGATGAGCCGGTCGTCTGGCGTGTCGAAAATGTAGTGCAGCGCGACGGTCAGCTCCACGACGCCGAGCCCGGCTGCGAGATGACCACCCGTCTGTGACACGGTACTTACCAGGAAGCGCCGCACCTCGGCGGCCAGTGCCGGCAGTTCGGCGGGTGTGAGCCCTCGCAGATCGGCCGGGGTCTGGATTTTATCGAGCAGCGTATAGGGCGCGCCGGGCGGAGTGTGGGGCATCGCGACTGACCTGGAGGAATTCAATCTGTTATTGTAACGCACCAAGCCGGAACGTAACGGCAGACCCCTGACGCGAGTGCCCTGGGCGACGGCCGCATAGCCTTGAATTCCTCACTGATGACCCTGCGGACTGATGCCCCGTGGGTCAATCTGGCAACCAGGCTGTCACCCGCGCTTCAGACAGATGTCGTCCGCCGTCCTTACACTGTGCGCGTTTCGGGGTATCGCACGGAATCTATGCCATGAATGCCGCACCCAAGGCTCGCCCACATCGCTCGCGAAGCCGACTTTTCTGGGAAATAGCACGCACGAACGAAGACGTTCGCGCATCGCAGGCCTTGCGTTACCGGGTCTTCGCCGAAGAGATGGGGGCCCGACTGACGGGCCGCACGGCAGGCCGCGACCAGGATCACTACGACCAGCATTGCCATCACCTGCTGGTGCGCGAACGCGACAGCCGGCGCATCGTGGGCTCGACCCGCCTGCTGTCCGATGCCGGGGCGCAGCGCGCCGGCGGTTTCTATTCCCAGGGCGAGTTCGATCTGCACCCGCTGCTCGCGCTGCCAGGCCACCGGCTCGAAGTCGGTCGCACCTGCATCGACCCGAACCACCGCCAGGGCGCTGCGATCGCCGTGCTGTGGGGGGGGCTGGGCGAGTTCGTCAAGACCCACCGGATCGACTGGCTGTTCGGCTGCGCGAGCATCGAGATGGCTGACGGCGGCGTGGTCGCGCGCGCGACCATGAACCGGGTGCGGCAACATGCAATGACCGAACCGGCCTGCCGGGTGACACCGAGAAAACCCCTGCCCTTGCAGCCGGACGGCAGGTGGGACAACGTCTCGGCACCGCTGCCGCCGCTGCTCAAGGCGTACTTCCGCCTCGGTGCGAAGGCCTGCGGTGAAGCCTGCCACGATCCGGACTTCGATTGTGCCGACATCCTGGTGTTGGTGAACGTGCATGAGATCGATGCCGCGTACTCGCGGCATTTTCTGGGTCGGGACCGGGGGGCAGACTGACGCATGCGGTGGTATCGGGTCACGCGTCGGCTCCTGCTGCTGACGTTGCATGTACTGATCGGCGCGCTGCTCGCGCCGCTGATCCTGACCCGGCACGCCGGCGGCCCGTCGCGCACCCACCCCCACGTGACCGGCTGGTGGCACAACCGCCTGGCGGACATTCTCGATCTGCGCATCACCGTGAGCGGCCCCCGGCCGCAGCGGCCCGCGCTGCTGGTCAGCAACCATGTGTCCTGGCTCGACATCGTCGTGTTGGGCGGACTGACCCACACCGACTTTCTGTCGAAATACGAGGTAAGGAACTGGCCCGTGATCGGCTGGCTCGCCGCACGGTCCGGGACCCTGTTCATTCGCCGCGGCACCGGGGAGGCCGGGACGATCAGTCAGCAGATTGGACAGCGCCTGCGCGAAGACGGTCTGTTGACGTTGTTTCCCGAAGGCACCACCACCGACGGGCGCGGGGTGCGGCCGTTCTTTTCACGCCTCTTCGCGGCCGCGATCGACACCGGCACGGATGTCGTGCCGGTGGCGCTGCGCTATCACATCAACGGCGCTTTCGACCCGGTGGCGCCGTACACGGACCAGCAGTCGCTCGGCGTCAACCTGTGGGGCCTGCTGACACGTGAACGGAGCGAGGTGCATGTGATGTTCGGCGAGGCGATCCGCCATACCGGCCACACCCGACGGCAGGTCGCCGAACTCGCGCGCGGCGCGATCGTCGCTGCGCTCGAAGGCCCACCGGATGCATCGAATAGCCGAGCACCGGTCGACGCGGCCGGTTGAGGCCCCCGACGCACGGTGCGCACCCGTGACACAATGGCGGCATGCCGCAGCCCAGCTTCGACACGCTGATCATCGGCCAGGGCCTGGCCGGCAGCGCTCTCGCCTGGCACCTGATCCATGCCGGACAGCGCCTGTGCGTGATCGACGACCGGCACCGCGGCGCCGCGACCCGGGTCGCGGCCGGCCTGCTCAACCCACTCGCCGGCATGCGGTTCAACCGCCGTCCGGAACTCGAGGACTGGCTGCTTGCGGGCGATCGATGGTATGCAGGACTGGAGGCGTGTTTTGGCCGCCGCCTGTTTCACCCGTTGCCGATGCTGCGGCTGTTCCGCTCCGAGAAGCAGCGACGGTTCTACTGGCGCCGCACCGAGGACCCGGCCAGCCGGCCGCTGCTGGACGCCGCTTTTGCCGCGGCGCAATGCCCCGAGCCGGTCAGCGCACCCTACGGCGGCTTCGGTCAGCGCCGAACCGGCTTTATCGACCTGCCCCTGCTGCTGCATTGCATGCGCAATTGGCTGCACAGTCGCGGCTGCCTGATCGAACGCCCGCTGGCCCCCGGTCTGATCGAGTTCAGCGACCAGGGTGTCCGTGTCGACGGCCTGCATGCGCGACGCATGGTCTTCTGCGAAGGCGCCCGGCTGCGCAGCAATCCCTGGTTCGCGGACCTGCCGCTCGCCCCGGACAAGGGTGAGATCCTCAACCTGCGCATCGCCGGCTGGCGCATGCGCCACATCGTCAATGGCGCCCACTGGCTCGTGCCACTGCCCAACGGCGAAGTACGCCTCGGGGCCACGCATGAGCACCGCCTGCTCGACGACCGGCCAACGGCTGCCGGCCGGCGGGAACTGCTGGCCGGCCTCGCGGAACTGCTGCCGGGGGACCCGGTTGTCCGCGTGGTGCGGCACCAGGCCGGGATCCGGCCGGCGACTCGCGACCGCTATCCGCTCGTCGGCGCCCACCCCGATCGCCCCGGTCTTTGGGTGTTCAACGGCTTCGGGGCGCACGGCGCGCTGCAGGCACCCTGGTATGCGCAGCGCCTGGCCGCGCATCTGCAAAACGGTGCACCGCTGCCCGCCGAGGCAGACATCAGGCGTTTCCAGTGAGGCCGAGGCCGTTGACGGAACAGGCCCAGCAGGCCGTCGGCCAGGTGCTGAGACCGGGTGAGCGCGCAGTCGACGCGACTGTCGGCAACGGCCACGATACGCTGTTCCTCGCCCGTCAGGTCGTGCCCGGTGGTCGGGTCATCGGCTTCGACGTCCAGCCCCGGGCGCTCGCCACCGCGCAGACACGGCTCGCCGCGTCGGGCCTCCAGCATATCGTCGAACTGCAGCTGTGCGGCCACCAGCAGATGCGCGACCGTGTCCCGGTGGACTGGCCGGGGCGTGTTGGCGCGGTGATGTTCAACCTGGGCTATCTGCCAGGCGGCGACAAACAATGGGTAACGCGCGCCGAACACACGCTGCCGGCGCTCGACCAAGCACTGCACCTGCTGCGCGTCGGTGGGTTGGTCTCGCTGCTGGTCTACCGGGGACACCCGGGGGCACAGCCTGAAGCCGACGCCGTCACCGCCTGGCTGGGCGGACTGGACGCGCGGTACCGCGTCACCGGGCACGCCTCGCCCGGCCCGCTGCTCTATCTGATCGGACGGCTGGCGTGACCGGCCCGCAGGGCTTCAGGGACGCCGCAAGCGGTAGTGGACGAAAAGATCATCGTCGCGCCCGCCGCGGACGAAGGCCCAGCCATCGTGCAATGGCAACTCGAGCCCACCTTCCGGCGGCAGCGCGTCCACCTCTCGCACCCGCACATACTGGCGCGTGACATCGCGCTTCTTTTCCGCGTCCTGACGTTTGCCCAGGATCTGCTTTCCGCGCTCGGCCAACGCGAACCAATTGTCGGCGAACGGGCGTTCATTGACGCATTCATAGGTTACCGCAAGGTAATTGCCCGGTGGCTCGTAGCCCGGCTGCAGCCGGACCCGGCCGTCCCTGACCTCCCCGGCCACCGGGAAACCAGCGAAGCGGACGCGCGGCGTCTCGTGCAGGGTGAGACTGCTGTCGAGATAGGTCCCCTCGACCTGACGGCACGAAAACCAACCCGCCGGATGGGACAGGGTTTCGATACTGTCGAGCCAGCGGGCACTGCCGCTACCGGTCAGATACTCGCCATCCTGCACCCGGAAACGGATCAGCACCTCCCAGGGGATGCGCAAGCCGCCGCCGAACCCGGGTTCCCCAAACAGGTAACTGTTGTGCCCGCTGATCGACAGCTCCCAATCACCGTCATGGGCCACGGCACCGGCCCAACAGCCGGTCGAGAGCAGCAGGGCCATCGCGGCGGCGCGGCCGGCACGCCCGGGCCTCATCGCGTCGACCGTCGGGTCGATGTCATCGGCCACCGGTTTATTAGGCAGGCTACTGTGCTTGGTCACGTCGGGCGAGAGGGTCGTACCAGGGTAGCGCCGCAAGAACGCGGCCAGTCGTCGCGTCACGATACCATTGGCGATGTTCGCGACGCTGTCCCTCAGGTGACCGCCGGGCCGGCCCTTTCCGGGCCGCGATCGCCTGGTCGAGTTCGCATTGCTGGCGGCAGATCGCTTGAGTGTAGCGGAAGAAACCGCGTCCGGCCCGCGTCGGTCGGGCCTTTTTTCCAGCGCCTCGGGCAAAAGGGTATGTGCCGCTTCACGCACCCGGCGCGGCGCGGCCTTTGCGCCGCCACCGAACGGACGCCTCAGCCTATGAGCCCATAGAAATACCGCATACCCGATCATCGGCAATCAGCCTCCCCTGCCCGCAAGCGATTGACGCGCTGCGTCATCCGAATCGGTTTCTGCCTTGTGCTAAGCTTCCGCGCCAATCCAGAATCCGCCATCCGCAACGATCCCCAGATTTGACGTGTACCGCAACCTGACAAGGCGTCGACACCCGCAGCCGCGGCGAGGCGGTAGTCGGCGATGAGGACGATGGACCAGCTGATGCTGCTTCTGCCGTCGCTGCCACTCGCATCGGCGCTGCTCACCCATGTTCTGAGTGGAACACTGGGCCGCCGCGTGTCGCGCATCAGCGTCGCGGGGGGCAGCGTTTCTTTCGTGGTCGCGGCAATCATGCTGGGCTCCATCCTGTCGGGTCAGGAAGCATCGCGCCTCGCACTGGGCAGTTCCTGGGGCAGCCTGCTTTTCGACCCGCTGAGCGTGCTGATGGGCCTGCTGATCGCCGGCATCAGCCTGCTGGTGAGGATCTACTCGGTGCGTTATATGGCCGAAGAAACCGGTTATGCACGGTTTTTCGTCCTGCTCGACCTCATGACGGCCGCCTTGTTGGTGATGGTGGCCGCGGGCGACCTGATCACGTTGCTGATCGCATGGCACCTGATCGGCGTATTGCTCTATTTTCTACTCGGCCACGATACCCGCAGCCGGTCCGCCTACCGTTACGGATTCTGGACCTTCATTACGTACCGGTTCGGTGATCTGCCATTACTGCTCGCGGCCGCAGCGCTCTATCACAGCTTCCATACCTGGTCGCTGCCCGAGATCTTCGACGCACTTGCCGCCGATCCGCAAACCACGACCTTTTTCGAATTCCCCGTTTCCGAAGCAGTGGCCGCGCTGATCGCCTTGTCCGCCTTCGCCCGGTCAGCGCAGTTCCTGCTGCACTCGTGGTTGCCGTACACAATGGACGGACCAACCCCGGTGTCCGCGCTCATGCACGCGGGCATCGTCAACGCGGGCGGGTTTCTCATCAACCGGTTCGCGCCCGTTTTTGCTTACACGGAACACGTGTTGCACTGGGTGTTCATTGTCGGCCTGTTCACTGCCGTCATCGGGTCGGTCCTGATGCTGAGCCAGCACGACATCAAGAAGTCTCTCGGTTACTCCACCATGGGACAGATGGGGTTCATGATCATGGAATGCGGTGTCGGCGCATTCTCGCTGGCGATATTCCATCTGATCGCCCATGGACTGTTCAAGGGGACCCTGTTCCTGAGTGCTGGGGGCATCATCGGCGAGGCCCGGCATGAGGACGGTGTGCCGAAGGACGATCTGTACACCTTCATCGTCGAGCGACGACCGGCGCGTAATCGCCAGCCGTGGCTGCTGATGGCCGCGATTACCCTCATCATCCCGGTCGCCGTGCTGCTGCTGTCACACCTGATGGTCGCGCCCAACCTTTTCCAGAAACAGGGCGCCATTATCTTGCTGTTCTTCGGCTGGGTGACCGGAGCGCAACTGCTTTTCGCCACCTACAACATGCGATCACAGAATCCATGGCGGCTGGTGGCACTGATTGTGTTCTCGTTCACGGTCGTCGTGGTCGGTTATACGCTCATCAGTCATGCATTCGACGTATTCCTGTATCCGGATCCTGATTTCGGCGACAAACTGTACAAGGCGGCCGGTATCGACTTCAGATGGTTCGTCGTCCTCGTGGTATTCGCCAGCATCGTGATCGTGTTGGGCTGGCTGCGCGCCTATTACACGGAGCGCAACCAGCACAGCCGATGGCGGTCGTCCGATCACTGGTGGCGGAACTTCTACGCGCTCGTGTGGCGTGAATTCCACATCTTGGACATCTACACCGGACTCACCCGAAATCTGCTTGCCGCATCCGCGCGCATCAACGTCTGGTTGCGGTGGGGCTGATGCAGGAAATCGGCTACCTTGCCGTCGGACTTTTCCTGCCGCTCTTTCCGCTCGGCATGCTGTTCAATGCCGCGTTCGCGCGCGTTACCCATCCGCTGCTGCGCTCGGCACTCCTTCTGGTGTGGCCGCAGATCGGCCTGCTGGCCCTGTCCTCGCTCGCAGCCGAACCGCCATCCTGGGTGGTGATCTGGGCGCTGGCGACCTCGGCACTGTATGCCTTCCGCCTACTCGCGATGCGTGAAATGGGGCGATGGACCGGGTACCTGGCGACTTCCGCCTGGGCCCTACTCTGGCTGCCGGCATCGGCCGGTCTGCAGCTACCACAGCTTTGGTCGTTCGCCGCCGCTTTCAGCATCCCGCTGGCCCTGTTGACCCTGCTGACGCGGGCGCTCGAGGAACGCTTCGGGGCCGCCTATACCGGACTCTACGGCGGCCTGGCGCAGAGCACGCCACGCTTTGCGGGCGTATTGGTGGTCAGTGTGCTCGCCGCCACCGCGACGCCGCTCTTTCCGGCCTTCTTTGCGATGCTACACACCCTGGTCGCCTCTCAGCCGTTGCCCGCGTTGGTGTTGACCTCGGTCTGGCTGTTGTGGAGCTGGGGCGCCGCGCGCCTGCTTCAGGGCCTGATCGTCGGTACGGCAGAGCCCAGTCCCCACCAGGACCTGAGTGTCGAGGTCGCATGGGGGTACGCGATCGGCCTGGTCGCGCTGGTATTTTCCGGCCTGCTTTTGACCGGGAGTCGCCTGTGAGCATCCGGCTCGGTTTGCGCCTGAAGATTCGCGCGATGATTCACGTCGCCGCGGAGCCGCTGCCGTTTTTCTGGCCGATGCGAACCTTCATCCACCACAATCCTTTACATGGCCTGGAGCATCTGCCGTTCGAACGGGCCGCGCAGCGGGGCGCAGCGCTGTTCCATGGCCGCGCTTTCCTGCCTCGACGCGGGTACCAGGAATATCTCGCTGCCGGTAACGTCGATCGGCCGACATTGTCCGCCTCGATAGCAAGCTTTCTGGAATCACGCGAGAAGGTGCCGGGGATTGATTTGCAGCACTGGTTGACGGTCCTGGCGACCGACATCGGCACGGCGGTGGCCCAGCCACGAACGCTTGCCGGCGATGCCGACGTGCATGCATCCGTTCACGGCAATGGGTCGCGCAACCAAGACCTGAGCCTGGAGACGATTCGGCACCAGTTGCGCGAAGCATTACTCGGCAACCGCCCTGTTTACGAGGCGGTCGATGCGCTATACGGCAGCGAGATCGGCGTCGAACTCGACGAGCTGATGATCAAGAGCTGCCTGGACTTCTTCGACGAAGGCCAGTCGGTCTGGGAGATGCCGGGTCGCGAGCATGGACTGTATGCCGCCTGGCGCGACATGGCCAACCGGAACGTTCCTTTCTACCTGCACGGGCTGCATGTGCGCCGCATCCTGGAGCAAGACGAGGAACCGGAGGGCGTGATCGCCTACGTCCTGGACCAGTTTGGGATTCGCAAGGAGCACTGGATCGACTATTTCACGCGGGAACTGGCGCGGCTCCACGGCTGGGCCGGATTCGTGAAATGGCGAGCCAGCGCCCAGCACTACTACTGGGCCGAGCGCTTCCCCGGCGATCTTGTCGATTACGTCGCGATACGCCTTACGATGGCACTTGCACTGCTGCGCAAGGATGGCCGTCACGGCCACGCCTGGAATACCGGCACCATTGCCGAAGCAATCGAGACGCGGACGGCCGAGACCTATCTGCGCCATGGATTGCATACCGGGCAGGTGCTTCCGGAAATGGCCTACCGTGTGGAGCAGGCGTTGCTGCGCGGTAAAGCGTCGCTCACGCAGCAGGTCTTCGATGACTATCTTCATCGCAAGTTGCTTGACGAGGCGAACGCGCAGGGCAACAGGCTGATCGCCCTTGCGGAGGCCGCCGAAGCCAGAGAGGACCTGCTGCGTCTATCCGAACCGGCGCTTGGCCAGCTGCTGGAAACCATCGCCGCGTTCGAGCGGCAGGAGGGGATGATCTGGCTGCGTGCGCTCGAAGCCCATGCGATCGCCCGTCTGCTGAATAGCCTCGACACCTCCTCGCCGCTGGTTCGCAAAAAGCGCCCCTTTGCCCAGGCGCTGTTCTGCATCGACACACGCTCGGAACGTATTCGTCGTCATCTGGAGCACGTCGGCGACTACCAGACTTTCGGTATCGCCGGCTTCTTCGGGGTCCCGGTCAGTTTCATGGAACTCGGCAAAGGCAGCGAGACACACCTCTGCCCGGTGATTCTCACGCCGAAGAACCTGGTTCCAGAAATCACGGCCGCGACGCGTCATGACGATGCCGCCGTCACGGCACTGGAAAAGGCGATGCACGAGCTCAAGGAGTCGATCCTGACGCCTTTCGTCACGGTCGAGGCGATCGGGCTGTTGTTCGGTTTCGATATGGTGGGCAAGACGCTTGCCCCGCAGACCTACAACCGCTGGCGCAAACGCTTGCAACCGGACAAGCCCTTCAGCCGCCTGCTGCTGGACAAACTCAGCCGGGAACAGGCGGATTCCATCGTTCGCGCCGTCCAACGCACCGTCATCGTCAACGCAGTCGAGCAGCACCTCGGCCTTTCCCCGGAAAAGGTGACCGATGACATGATCCGCTCGCTGCGGGAATCGGCGCTCGGCCATGAAGCGACACCGCCTGGGTGTGCGGAAGCCCTGCAACTGGACGCCGAGGAGGCAGAGGCCTTCATCAACCGCCTGCGCACGGAACACCGGATCAATGAATCCTTTGCCCATCAGCAACTCGAACGTCTGGGGCGTATCGGCTTCACGGTGGAGGAACAGGTCAGGTATGTGGTACAGGCATTGTGCTCTATCGGACTGACCAGGCAATTCTCACGTTTCGTCCTGCTCGTCGGTCACGGAAGTTCATCCGAGAACAACCCCTACGAGTCGGCTTTGGACTGCGGAGCGTGCGGGGGCAACCACGGCCTTGTCAGTGCCAAGGTGCTGGCCCAGATGGCGAATAATCGGCCTGTCAGACGCATATTGCGCGCCCAGGGCATCGACATCCCGGACGACACCTGGTTCCTGCCGGCATTCCATGACACCACGACCGACGAGATACGGCTGCACAATCTCGAATTGATCCCACCCTCTCACCTGGTCTACATCGATCGCCTGCGTAATGGCCTGACCGCGGCCTCTCGGCTGTGCGCCGCCGAGCGCATCCCCACTCTGGCGCCGTATGGGACAACGAACTTCGAGCCGGCCGCCGCCAGCAAGCTCGCGAGGCGCAATGCGATGGACTGGTCACAAGTGCGCCCCGAATGGGGCCTGTCTCGCAACGCCTATTTCGTCATCGGTCGGCGCCACCTCACCGCGCAAACGATACTGCACGGGCGGGCCTTCCTGCATTCATACGACTATCGCGTGGATGCCAAGCGGCGGCTGCTGGAGAACATCCTCACCGGCCCCCTCGTGGTGGGCCAGTGGATCAACATGGAGCACTACTTTTCCACCGTCGACAACGAACGCTTCGGCAGCGGCAGCAAGGTCAACCACAATGTCGCTGGCCGGTTTGGGGTCATGACGGGCAACCTCAGCGATCTGCGTACCGGCCTGCCGTCGCAGACGGTACTCAAGCGGGGTTCGCCCTACCACGAACCGATTCGCCTGATCACCGTCATTGAGGCACCCTTCGAACATGCCCGGCGGGCGATCGACGCGGTGGTTGCGGTCAGGAACCTGGTTCAGAACGGCTGGATACGGCTATTGATCGTAGACCCCGAGTCCGGTGTCGTGTCGCTGTTCGAAGACCGTGTGTGGCAGCACAGCCCCCTGCCTACCGCTCAAACTGTCAATCTGCAAGAGTCCGCCACGCCATGAAAGATCTCAATCTGAGTCAGCTGAAGAAACTCGAAATCATACTCGAGGGTGAACACAAGGAATTCGCGACGGACCTCCTGGACCACGCGGGCGTCAAAGGGTACACCATCATCAACAACCTGTCGGGCAAGGGCAGTCACGGTTTTCACGAAGGACACCTGATGTTCAATGAGGACGACTTGTTGATCATGATCATCGCCGCGGTCCCACCGGCACTGGTCGAACCGATACTCGAAGGTTTCGCCCCTTTCTACAGCAAGCATTCCGGCGTGGTCTTCATATCGGACATCCAGGTCACCCGCCTGGTCAAGTTCACCAGCTGACCGCGACACGCCGCTTGCGACGGCGCGATTGCAGCAGACCTGCCGCCGTCGATCTCGCG
>CBFCWF010000003.1:0-38756 GCA_965601425.1 uncultured Chromatiaceae bacterium
TGCGCCCGGCGCTCCTCGACCCAGGCCGGTAACTGCCCGATGGTCGAACTGTCCTGCTGCAGCGGTGGGTGGGTGGTCCCCGACGGCGTCGGTTGAAACTGGATAGCGGGGGATTGCTCGGCGTGGAGCACGGTCGTGCCGAGCACACCCAGCAATGCGCTGCCGATCAGTGTTGGTTTGAACATCGTCCTCTCCTCAACTGTAGGGTCGAATTGGTTTTGGCATGGGTCGTTCGTCGGCCGCGGGCCCGTCTGTTGTCGTCGGCGCGTCTGCCTCGCACCGCAGTTCGCCGCACGCCCAATCGCCGAGCCGAGTTTAAATCCTAGAATCAACAGATACTAATGTGAAGGTCAGTGCTGTGCTCGCCGGCAAGCCCGTGTTGGCCTGAAATCGTCGGTCCAGGCACGTGATTATCCACTATGCCGGTCGCTCACGTGAGTCGAATCCCCAGATCGGCGGTGATTGGTGTTTCCAGAAGGTTACTAAAACGGATAAGGTTCGGTGACGCGGGCGCCGGGAACACCGTTCCACAAGAAACGGGGCGGTGCCCGGCGGGTGAAGCGGCCGCGGTCGCCGAGACCCTCGAGTCGAAAGCCTACTCCGACAGGATTATCTGCCACGATGAACGACGCCGACAGCAGCGGGTTTTTGTTGCCGCACAATTTTGACGCCACACGGGTGGTCGATAAGCTCGGCGGTGATGAACACTGCGAGCTCGGCGAAACCATCGCTTTTTCTCTCTGCTACTACGACAGCTTCGACTGGCGACTGCACGCTGCGGGTTTGCGTCTGCTGCAAGTCGCTTCGCCACACGGCACCGTCCTGCGGTTGCGGTCTGCCCAGGGCGAAGGGCGTGCCGAGCCCGTTGGCTTCGACGCGACGCCCGCGTGGCCCGGCGATCTGCCCGAGGGCGATCTGCGGTCGCGCGTTTCCGATCTGCTCGCGATGCGGGTCCTGCTGCCGGTCGCCCGCGTGTCCGGCACGGCCATCGGGCTGAGGGCGCTCAATCACGACGGCAAGACGGTGGTGCGGATGCAGTTGCTGACGCTGCAGTCTGAGCCACCCGATTCGAACGCGCCGCGCGCACTTTGGCCGAGGCTGCAATTGATGCCGGTGCGCGGTTACGACAATGAGTTGTCGGCGCTCGAGGACTACCTTGCCCGGGACATCGAATGGCCAAGGGCCCCCGCTTGCCTTTTCGAGGAGTCGATCACCGCGATCGGGCGCGTGGCCGGTGATTACAGCTCGAAGCTCGATGTGCCCTTGCAGCGCGGGCAGCCCGCACTCGAGGCCCTGCGCACGATCCTGCTGACACTGCTCGACACCATCGAGCGCAATGTGCAGGGGACTCGTGCAAATCTCGATTCCGAGTTTCTGCACGATCTCCGCGTGGCGACCCGCCGCACGCGTTCCGCATTGAGCCAGGTGAAACGGGTGCTGCCGCAGCCGGTCATCGAGGAGTTCAAACAGCGCTTCGCATGGCTTGGACAGATCACCGGCCCGACCCGCGATCTCGATGTCTTCCTGCTGGAACTGCCGCACTACCGTGCCATCCTGCCGGCTGCGATGGCGGGCGACCTCGATGCCCTCGAAGAGCACTTGCGGGCCGCCCATGTCACGGAGCAGGCCAGACTGAAGCGCAAGCTGGGATCGCCAGAGTTCAAGGCCTTGCTGCGGGACTGGCGCAGCTTGCTCGAGGGCGAAGTCTTGCCCGACGAGCCTGGATGGTTCGCAGACCTGCCGGCCGAGCGGGTTGCGTCGCAGCGTATCTGGCGGATGTACAAGAAGGTCCTCAGCGTTGGGCGGACGGTGAAACCGGATGGCCCGCCGGAGGAGATGCACGAATTGCGCAAGGACTGCAAAAAGCTGCGCTATTTGATCGAGTTTTTTCGCAACCTGTATCCGGAGAAGCCGCTCAAGGGCATCATTCGAACGCTCAAGGATCTGCTCGACGATCTGGGCGAATACCAGGACAAGGAGGTACAGGCCGAGCGGCTGCGCACTTTCGCCGCCGAGTTCGACCGTGAAGACCCGCAGTCCCTACGCAGCGTGATGGCGGTCGGTGCGCTGGTCGCCGATCTGTTGCGCCATCAACAGCAGGCCCACGAGCGTTTTGCGGGCTGCTTCGCACGGTTCGACTCGCCTGAAAACCGCCAGCTCTACAAACAGCTGTTCAAGCGACGGGGTGACTGATTTCGGATGAAGATCATCGGCGTCTACAACATCAAAGGTGGTGTCGGAAAGACCGCCACCTCCGTCAATCTCGGGCACCTCGCCGCGAGCAGCGGATTGCGTACGCTGATCTGGGACCTCGATCCGCAGGCCGCTACGACCTTCTATCTGCGGATTAAGGCGAAGGTGAAGGGCAGCCAGCGCATGCTGCGCGGCAAGCGCGACCCCGACGAGGCGGTCAAGGGATCCGACTTCGTCAATCTCGACCTGCTACCGGCCGATTTCTCGTATCGCAACATGGACCTCACGCTGGTCGAGAACAAGAAGCCGGCCCTGCGCCTGCTGAAGATGTTGCGTCCGTTGTCCGACCAGTACGACCTCATTCTGCTGGATTGTCCCCCGAGTATCTCTCTGGTCTCGGAGAACATCTTTCGTGCTGCCGATGCACTGCTGCTGCCGACGATTCCAACGACACTTTCGTTACGCACCATGGGCCAGTTAATGGATTTCATGGAAGGTCATGACCTGAAGAACCCGGTTTATGCCTTTTACTCGATGGTGGATCGAAGAAAGCGTTTGCACCAGGACGTGATCTCGGCGCCGGCCGACCCGCGTTGTACCGTGTTGCAGACCAACATTCCATACGCCAGCGAGGTCGAGCGTATGGGCCTGGAACGCCGGCCCGTGACCGATTACGCGCCGCGCTCGTCTGCCGGGCGCGCCTATCGCGCCTTGTGGGATGAGGTCAGGTCGCGCGTCGGCGGATTGGAGGCCTCTGCGACGATCGAATCGCCGATCTGATTTCAGCCGACCCTGGCAGCGCGACAGCCGCCAAGCTGGGCGATGATCCGGTCCGCGATACGGAAACTGTTCGCATAGATCGTGAAGGTGTAGGGCACGCTGCCGCCGGTCGGCATGAAGCTGCCGTCGCTGACGAATAGATTCTCGACCTCGTGGGCACGGCAGTCGGGGTCGAGCACCGAGTTTTCCGGGGTCTTGCCGAACCGACAGCCGCCGGCCTGGAGGTTGGGCGGTGGTGCCGGGCCAACCGATGACGCGATGCGTCTTGCACCGAGCCGGCGCAGCAGCGCCTCGCCCTTGGCCGCCAGGAAACGCCCGATACGTTGGTCGTGCGGATGGGATCCGATCCGAACCCTGGCGACGGCGTTGCCCCAACGGTCGGTCACCCCGCGGTCCAGCGCAACGAAGCAGTCGTCGTTGGGCAGCCAGTCGTTGAATACCTCGAAGTTCAGCGTGCGGTCGGTGCGGAACCATGTCTCGAGCCGACGCTTCAACGGCAGTCCCCAGACCAGTTCGCCATCGCGCCACTTCGCTTTCTGGGCGCGGGTCACCGCATTGGGGTGGTCCCAAAGCAGCTCGATGATGCCGCCTTTCGCGCTGCCCAGTTCAGGATCCGTGATCCTGTACCAGTCATCGAGTGCTCGATTGACAAACGGTCCGACCACGCGCAGCGCCTCTTTTTCGGCATCATCATGGTCAGCGAAAACCATGTCGCCGCTGCCAGCGCCGCCGGCTGAGAACAGCAGGTTGCGTCCGACCTGCCCGTGGTTGTTGGCCAGGCCGTCGGGGAATCGTGGCCCAACCGAGGCGAGCAGCAGGCGGCTGCTCTCGATCGCCTGACAGGCAACCACATAGATCTGGGCATCGACCCGTCTCGTCTGGCCTGCACGGTCGTGATAGCCGGCTGTCACGACGCGACCCCGCGCGTCTGTTTCGAGACGGAACACCTTCGCGTGCGGCCGTACCTCGCAGCGCCCGGTGGCGACCGCATGGTCCAGCAGGGCGGCGCGCGAGCTGCCCTTGGCGCCGCTCGAGCAGCCATAGCTGCCGCAGAAGCCCGAATACTCACAGGCGCGCCGGTCCATCGCCGGTTGCGACAGGATCGCCCTAGGGACCCGCAATGCGTGGAAACCCAGTGCCTGCGCGGCTGCGTCGATGCGCCGCGATATCGGATGTTCCGCGGTCGGCGGAAACGGAAAGTCGGGACTGGAGCGGGGTGCTGCGTTCGCGTGGCCGTCGAACCTACCGGATACGCCGACCAATCGTTCGACCTTCGCATAATACGGCTCGAGGTCAGCGTACTCGATCGGCCAGTCGACGATGTTGGCGCCGTCGATCGGACCGAATGTGCTGAGTAGCCTGAAATCGACCGGTTGCAGCCGGTGGAAATAGCCGCTCATGAAGTTGCTCGAGCCGCCGACGCAATTGCCGTTCCAGAGGTCCCAGCCAGACTGCTCCCCGGTCTCGGCATGCCAGCCGCCTTCGCCGTTCGGCTCCTCGATCACGTGCTGCTCGTCACGCAGTGCGGGCGTATAGACGCTGCGACGGCAGCAGGCAAGTTCGTCCTTGGTGAAGTGCTGTTCGGAGAGCCAGGGCCCCTTTTCCAGCACCACCGTGGAATAGCCGGCTTGCGTCAGGCTATAGGCGATTGGGCCGCCGCCCGCGCCGCTGCCGATCACGCAGACGTCGAAGTCACGGCTCACAGCGGCAAGTCCGGGTAACGACTGCCAGGCCCGGGCAGCGGGAACCCCGGGACATACTCGAGCCAGCGCCAGCCGACGCCGGCCGGGTTGCCGCCATAGACCGGCGCAGTCAGCAGTGCCTCGAACAGATAGCCGAGTAACGTCGAAACCCAGTTTTCACCGGCCGCGGTCTTGGCCACCTGGCGCAACAGCTCATCCCTTCGGTCAGGGGTCAGCGCCGGGAATCTGCTGCCGTGCTGGTCTTGAGCCAGTTCGTCGAGCCATCGGTTACCCTGCAATATGAATTCGCGCTCCTCGCGATCGACCAGCGGGTCGGCGCTGACGAAGCGCAGGTAGTCGAGGGCCCGGATCTCGACAGCGCCGGGACTGTCCGGTTCGCTCGGCAGCAGGTGCTGGGTTACCGCGTCGAGTGTCGGCCAGGGGTCGTAGTCGTCGGCGCCGGCGGCGCGCAGCCCGAACAGGAGCGCGACGCTGCCTCCCGCTGCCTGAACCAGGAAGCGCCTGCGGGTGATCAATGCGGATTTCAGTTCGCATAGCGCTCGTGACGTCTGTCGATCGGATCTCTGACGTCGGATCATCGCGGCTCCTCGGTCGGTGGCTCGGGCAGCTGGGGTACGATCTGACGCTGCGGCTATCCCGGTGCGCCTCTGGCGATCAGGTTAGTCGATCTGACGCAACAGTTCCTCGATCTGTCGTTGGTGCTCTGGACTGCGCGCGCCGGACAGCGCCTGTTCCAGCATGTCCCGGGCGCCGTCATGGTCGCCGATCTCGAGATATGCCCGTGCCAGATCCAGGCTCATCGCGAAGGTTTCGTCCTCACCTTCCACCTCGTCCGCCGGGGGCACTGCGCCACTGGATGCTGGTGGTCCGGCCGGCGCAGCCGAGGCCAGACGGTCATCGAGCTCGGTCAGCAGGCTCGGGACATCAGCATCGTCCCGCTCCGATTGCCCATTCATCCCGGGACCTCTGTGCTCGGCCCCGAGTTCCTCGATCCAAGAGGCGATGTCCTCATCGCTGTAGTCCGCCGCTGTGTCGCCGGCCTGCGGCCGATCCGTGGACCGCCTGTCGTCGTCGACGATGTTGTCGGTCAGCGATCCGGTGAGTCCGTCATCGACCACAGCGTGCGTTGGTATTGTGCTCGGATCACCAGGGTCGGTTAGCCCCGCGTCGGTCAGGGTGATCGCCTGCGGGCTCTGCGCGCGTTCGCTCGGCAGTCCCGCGACGTGCTCGCGTGTCGGATGCAAGCGGTTGCCGGCCGCCGCATAGGGTCTCCTTGCATTCCTGACCTCGGGCATTTCCGCCATCGGGATATCATCCCGGGCCGGACTGGATCGACGGAACATCAGCAGTACCACGACCAGGCCGAGTAACGCCAGGACCGACCATATGGCCCAGAGATATTCTTCATGCCATGCGGGAGGCGCCGGCTGTTGCTCATCAGCCATCGGCGTGAGCGCTTCGACCTTGATGGTGGCCGCCGCGGCCTCGGGTTCCGGCGCGCCGGGTGCGGCGGCCGTGGCGGTTTCCGCGGGCTGCACTTCGACCGGCCCCTGAACTGTCGGTTCCGGTGCTGTCTGGGCGGTCGCCGGGGCCAGCGCTGGCTGCGCATCCTGATCCGCGACCTCGGATTGCAGGGCCGCGATCTGCGCATCTTTCAATTCGACCAGCCGCTGCATATGCTCCAGTTCCGACTCCAGACGTGCAAGTCGTGACTCGATCGCACCGGTCGTCAGACGGTTGCTCTCGATCTCCTCCATCGTGACGAGGAGCTGTTCGCGCAATGCCTGCTCCGTTTCTTCGCCATCCCGCTGGTCGGCGATAATCCGCAGCTGTGCATTCGCGCTGTCATCGTGCGCGTCTGCTGCGACGGCCGGTGCTGCCCCGCTTGTCCGGTCGGCCCTGGCTGGCGCCGGGTCTGCTGCTCCCTGCAGTTCGCGCGGCGAAGTTGCGATGGCCGGTGTCTTGCGTCGTTGTCTGTTGATCTGGGCATCGAACTCGGCGCGAGCCGCCGCCGGGTCGATTTCCTCGATAAAACTGCGCGCCGGGATCGTCAGTGTGCTGCCCGCACGCAGCCGGTTGATGTCATTGTCGACGAAGGCCTGTGGATTGGCCCGCAGCAGCGCTATTGCCATCTGTCGGGTGGTGATGCCGCCCGGTTTCAGCCGTTGTGCGATCGGCCACAGCGTCTCGCCCGGCTGAACCGGCCCGTATCGCATGCCGGCCGCCGCATCGTCCGCCGTTCGTCGCGCCTCTGCTGCGGCCTGTGTTGGTGAGTTGCCACTGATGCGGGCCGGCCGGACCCGCCGCGGGGGATCGAGCAGCAGCGTATACTGTCTGATCATCTGGCCGCCGGGCCAGGTCATCTGCAGAGGAAAATCGATGAAGGGTTCGGTGATTGCGACGCGAGTTCGCGCGCGCACCAGCCATTGGCTGCCCGAGCGCACCACGTCGAATTCGAGTGCCGCGAGGTGGCGCTCGTACGGGATGCCGAGTCGCTCGAAATGTTGCTGATTCGCGAGCCGCAGCCTGAGATCCTCATGCTGTCCGGGTTGGACGCCGATGAGGTCGATCTCTGCGTCGAGCGGTTGGCCAAGAAAAGAGTTCACCCGCGCCTGCCCCAGCGTGACTGCGTGGCTTGCGAAAGGTGCAATCAAGGCCAGGAGCAAGATCAGTCGGCACGGATTTTCCATCGGCATGAGATCCCAGTGGTTGTCGTTTCCTTCGGCAGCCGCCAGAGAGGGTTATCGGCTGAATCCCTTAGTTCCTGAATCCTTGAGGCGCCGACCGGCTGCCGCCGGGCGTCGCTTTCGCCGCAGTCCCTTGCATCGCAACTGAATTCACCCGGGAAAACTACGATCGCAGCTTAACATGGTGCCCGCCGGGCAGCGCGCGCCGGACCCCGATGGCCATTGGCCTCAGGCCGCGTCGTTTGCCTGCTGCAGCAGCGAACGTGCCGCCGCGTTGCCGGGGTCTTTGTCGAGCACGTAGCGGAATGCCGTCTTTGCGGCATCTGCGGACCCCATCGCCTGATAGACCCTGCCAAGACGCAGCATCGCGACATGATCGCCGGGTGCCTTGCTCAGGTAGTTCGTGTAGACCGTGGCCGCGGCGGCTAGGTTGCCGGACAGGCGCAGCAGTTCCGCGTACTGGGGCTCGTAGGCTGGGGCGAGATCTGCGAGCACCCCGAGTATCAGAAGGGCCTGATCGTTCCATCGCTCGGACATCGCGATGAAGACCATACGGCGCAACGCGTCCTCGAGCCAAGGCCTGCTGTGTTCCTCAGTGCCGTCACCGAGTTCTTCACGTACCGCATCGATCAGTTGGCTATAGCATTCGAATGCCGCCTCAGGCCCTTGCTGCAGTTCCGCGAGGTAGCCCCGTGCGAGGCACAGGAGCTGCCGTGCATCCGGTGCAGGGTTATCGCGGAGTTGGCGCAGGGTGCGGCGTATTTGCTGTGCGTTGCGCTCCTTGAACAGCAGCTGCAGGCGGCCTGCGACCGGTGTCAGCGAGACTTCGCTGCGCATCTTGCGCGCATGTGTCGTATCGCGCTCGCGCAGCATGTCGCCGAAAGCCGCGTTGAGCCGGTCGAAGCCCGCTTGCACGTCGCTGGCGAGCCGTGCATAGGCCTCAGGATGCCGATGCGCCCATACCCTCGTGCGGCCGGGGGTCTGGTCGTCTTCCCATTGCCGTAGCAGCCGTTCGAAATCCGGTGCCGCGTGTTCTTCGTTGATCGCGGACGCCACACGCGCCTGCGCCCGTTCGACGAGTCCGAGGATTTCCCGCGCGTTCTCGCGATAGGCCGTGTAGTAGGTCCCGCCCGCCTGTTCGATCTCCTCGTCGGTCCACTCGCGATCCGACGGCGGCATGTGAAGGAAGGCACGACTGCTGAACAGCCGGACGATCTTGGACAGATCACCGAGTCTGCGATCGAGGTGGCGTTCGATGCGGTCCATGCGTTTCTTGTGGCGGAAATCGGCTGTCTTGCCACGGCGACCGAACAGTCCTGCATTGCACTCGAGGGCCTGTTCGGCCAGCGCAATCACCTTGCGTAGACGCCCGTTGGCACGTGCGAGTTCGCGCTGCGTCTCGCGCAGATTGGCTACCCGGCCGTCCGGGCACTCCGGCGGCAAGCAACGCTCAAGGACATCGAAGGGATGCGCCTCCGGCTCGGCCAGTGCGATCTGATCCAGCGGTTCGAAGTCGATCCCATCGACCTGTGCCGCGCCCGGTGCCGGGTTGATCACCCGCAGGCCTCGCCGGCGCGCCACGACCATCTGGGCACTGAACGCGCGGATCGCGTTGAAGAAATCGGGCGTGGTTTCCGCGTCGAGTCCGGCATTGGTCGTGACGCGCATCCCGGTGCCGCCCAGTCGCGGCCCCGCGTCGTGCTCGTTGCTGCCCTTTGCATGCGAGTGGCCATCGCCGCTGTGGCACAGATCGATGCCGCCGAAGATCACGCGTGTGAACCCCATCGCGCCGATGACGGCGAATGCCGTGTTGGTCACGGTCGGGCCGACGGCGCCGATGTTGGGCCCGTCGAGCTGGCTGTCCCACGGATAACGTCTGTCCAGGTACACGCTGCGCCCCGGCCATTGCGCCAGCAGCCTGAACACGACATGGTTCGCATGCACGAACAGGACGCGTGGATCGAGCACCAGCAGTTCCTTGCTGATATCGAAGCTCAGTTCCGTGGGATCGATCGACACGACGACGTGTGGCGTGATGCCGGCATCGCACAGGCGGCGGCAGATCCGTGAAACCGCGATGATCACGATCTGATCCTGGTGTGCGCGGGCCCATGGCAGCATGTCGTCCAGCGACGGGCCGCCACCGAGTAGCACAGCTGTCTTTCCAGTGAAGCTGTTGCGCAGCACCTCCGCCGGGACATGTTCCTCGACCAGGTTCTGCAGCTGGCAGCGGACGAAGGTCGGGTTGCTGAGCTGGGAGTTATAGGCCCACAGCACGGCGTCGAGCTGCTGTTTGATTTCGGCCGCGGCAATGCGGTACCCGGGGTCATAGGCATCAATGGCGCCGATCGATTCGAGCAGCCGGATTGCGCCGATGTTCGCGTAGTCAGAAAAGCGGACGTCTTGCAGCGAGTCGGCAAGCTCACCGGCGGGTGCGAGGTAGATCGCGTCGTCAAGCTCGACGTCGGCGAGCTCCGCGCGGATCGCCGGCAGCAGACCGTCGAGTTCGAGAAAGAGGTAGCGTGAGCCTCGCGTTACCCCTTGTTGTTGGACATAGCGGACCAGCAGACCGGAGTCCGTGCCTATGACGATGTTCAGCGTGTCCGGCGCAAAGAGCCGTTGCGCAAATTGCCGCTGGAAAACCGTCGCCGAACCCAGGCCGTTGAACGTCCCCCGGTTGACCTCGTGCAGGTAGCGGTCGCCGAATTTGTTCAGATAGAACTGAAGGTCTTGCATTCCGATGCCCTCGGCCCAGTCGACTAGCGTTTGGCCTGGTCGAGAAGACCGATCGGTCGCGTTTCGCCGGTCTGACGCTAGCCGAGCAGTTGCAGGACGCTCTGCGGGATCTGGTTGGCCTGGGCCAACATCGCGGTGCCTGCCTGCTGAAGAATCTGCGTGCGGGTGAGGTTCGCGGTTTCGCGCGCAAAGTCGGCATCACGGATACGGCTGCGTGCGGCGCTCTGATTCTCGATCACGTTGGCGTTGTTGCGCAGCGTGGATTCTATGCGGTTTTGCTTGGCGCCGAAGTCGGCGCGCTTCTGCGTGATGTTGTCAATTGCGGTGTCGAGTCGCGTGAGTATCGCGGCCGCAGATCCGGTCCCTGAGCCGATGCCCGAAGCGGGTGACGCGGAGAGCAGAGAGGCGAGCCCACCGTTCGACAGGGTTCGGCTCCACATGTTGTACAGCGAAACCGTCAGCTGGTACGAGGCGCCCGCCCGGAACCCGATTTGTAGGTTGATGCTGTCTTCGTTGCCGAGCAGGTTGACGCCGTTGAACTCGGCCGAGCTCAGCACGCGGCCGATCTCTGCCTTGAGTTCCTGGTACTCGTCGTTGAGAGAGGCCTTGTCTTTGTCGCTGACCGTTCCGTTGAGCGACTGCACCGCCAGCTCGCGCATGCGCTGCAGCATGTTCCCGATTTCGTCCAGCGCGCCTTCCGCGGTCTGCATCAGGGAGATGCCATCCATGCCGTTGCGATTGGCCTGCTCCAGTCCGCGAATCTGCGCGCCGATGCGTTCCGATATCGCGAGGCCGGCCGCATCATCTTTTGCGCGATTGATGCGCAGGCCCGACGACAGGCGCTCGAGCGAAGTCTGCATGCTGGTTTGCGAGAGGTCGAGCGCCCGCTGACTGTTCAGCGACATCATGTTGGTGTTGATTACCTGTGGCATTTTCCGCGCCTCTTTTTCGTCATGGGTTCAAGGGTTAGGCATCGCGGGCATATGCCCGGCAATGGCGTCATGACGCACAATCTGCAAGCTTGGTGCCAACAATGCAGCCTGCGTGAAGTTTGCGGTCCGCGGCATATTTTCGACCGATCCCGCCCAAGAAAAACCCCTCCGCGCGAGCTGCGGGGAGGGGTAAAGGCTTGGAGGATCGTAGAGATTCGGCCGGTGTCGCAAAAGGCGGCAAGGCATTGCCGCGACGGCGGGCAGGGACCGGCCAGGCCTTGCCCGTCGACTCATCAAACGGCGCGGATCACCACGCTTCCGCTAACCTGGTTCAGGTGTTTCTGCAGGCCGATGCGCTTGCTCACGTTGAGCAGGATCGGCCCCATGAAATTGGCGTGGATGCCGCCATCGTGGTTTCCGCCTTGAGACAGGGTCACCAGCACCGCGACATCCGCGGGGTCGTCGAGCTGCAGCGCGGCGGCCTCTTTATCGCTCAGCACGCATTCGTAACTTACCTGGTAGTTGTCCGGGTTCACGACCGCGAACTGCACCTCCGCATCGTCGACCGCCTGCAGGAAGAACACCGTCGGCTTGCCCTCTTCGTGGAACAGCTTGTAGGCGTGCAGGCCCTCGAAGCCGGCCAGGCCATCCGGGAAATGGATAATGGATGCCGGGTCGATATCCTGCGTACCGAAGCGGGTGTTGATCTCCATGGACGAGTCTGCGTTTTCGATAATCGGTTTGGCTGATGACATGGCTGCGGGCTACTCCAAATCTCGAACGATGGTGAAATGCGCGACGCTTCAGCGATTTGGCGATCCTGGGTCCCCGGCAACGGAAACTTGACGCATCGACACGATTGAAAGTCGTAATGCAGAAACAATGCCAAGTCGTTGGCTCCTCTGCGCGATCAGCCGACGAGAACGGGCGGCTGCGGACGCGTGGTGTTGGGCAGAACTCGGGATTCTATGGATTAAAGAATCCTTATGGACGGCCGTTGCAGTTCGCGTAAGGCGGTGAATGCAGACGGTTTGGATCAGCATATCCGCTCGGCGTACAAGGTGATTCACTCAGGCAGCTGACAGCGCCGATGAATGACCAGACGAAGTTCGCAGGCAAGACCCGGTCCGCCGGTACCTGCGCGGCCGTCGCGAGACGGCGACTTCCAGGATCCCACGCGACGTGGGTTTCACTGCGGCCCCGTGCCGTGCCGAGCAGCCCCAGCGGCAGCTGATCCCCAGACTCAACCTGGCCACCGCCCCGTGATTCGGGTCGTCGGACGATTCCGCGACCCTGGCTTTCGACGCGAAGCCGACTTGGGAGGCGGTGAATACGAAGCTTTCGTATATCCGCCAAAAAGCAACTCCCCCGGTCACCGCGAGACGCTGACCGGTCTTCTGGAGAAACGATATGGCACAGGTAATCAACACCAACGTAATGTCCCTGAACTCGCAGCGTTCGCTGATGAACTCGCAGGCGAGCATGGCCACCTCGCTGCAGCGTCTGTCCTCGGGGCTGCGCATCAACAGCGCCAAGGACGATGCCGCCGGCCTCGCGATCTCGGAGCGCTTCACGGCCCAGATCCGCGGCCTCGAGCAGGCCAACCGCAACGCGAACGACGGCATCTCGATGCTGCAGACGGCGGAGGGCGCGCTGGACGAGGTCGGCAACATGCTGCAGCGCATGCGCGAGCTGTCGGTGCAGGCGGCCAACGGCACGGTCAGCGACGCGGACAAGAAGTCGCTGGACGACGAGTTCACCGAGCTGCGAGACGAAATCGTCCGCATCACGGATACCACCGAGTTCAACGGCACCAGCCTGCTTGGCTCGACCACCAATGTGAACTTCCAGGTCGGTTTCCAGAATGGCAGCAACAACCAGATCAAGATCAGCTTCCTCGATCTGGCTGATGTCGAAATTTCCGCCGGCGGCCTTAAATCGGTAGCGCTGGGGTCGTTCGGTATCAGCACTGCAACCGGTGCCAGTACCGCGCTGGGCCGCCTGGATGCGGCGATCGACGCGATCAGCGCCAAACGCGCCGACTTCGGGGCCAAGCAGAACCGCCTCGAATCCACGGTACGCAACAATGCCAGCATCATCGAGAACCAGAGCGCGGCCCGCAGCCGCACCATGGATGCGGACTTCGCCGCGGAGACTGCGAACCTGACCCGTGCGCAGATCCTGCAGCAGGCGGGCACCGCGATGCTGGCGCAGGCCAACGCAATTCCGCAGAACGTGCTGTCTCTGCTGCGCTGATCGTGACGCGCCTCGGGTTTCGAGGCGTCTGACGCCTGGCCGGCAGAGCCGAGACGGCCCCATTGCTGTCAACGGACGCTCGTTCGGTCAGGTACTCGGCGGACCGCGGGGGGAGTGACTCCCTCGCGGCCCGGACGGGGGGCCGTCTCCTCTACGCTAGTCGGCGGCCCACCGAATGACGGAGGTCCATCTAATGGCCAATGATGTCGGGCCGATCAAATCGGTCCTAACGCCTGGTTTCCAGGCCAATCCCACGGCCCCCGCCGGGCGCCCGGTCACGGACACCCGCCTGGTCGGCAGGTCCGGTGCGACCGGCGACGCCGAGCAGCGGCAGGAGGGGCAGTCGCTCGACAGCGTCGTGTCGGATCTGAATTCCATGGTACGTGAATTGCATAGGGAGTTGAGGTTCTCGATCGACAAGGACAGCGGCGATACCGTGGTCAAGGTGGTCGACCGCGAGACCGACGAGGTGGTGCGGCAGATTCCCAGCGAGGAGTTGATGCGCCTGCGCAGGCGCCTCGAGGAGGCGGCAGGGGCGATTTTTCAAGACTCTGCCTGATCCTCGCACCTGACGATTGGACTACAGAGAGGGGATTTCGCTATGGCAATTACCGCGTCTGGTGTCGGGTCCGGCATCGATATTGAGTCCATCGTCTCGCAGTTGATGGCGCTGGAGCGTCAGCCGCTGGTCGCATTGGAGCGACGGGAATCGGACACCCGTGCACAGATCTCCGCCTATGGCAACCTCAAAAGCGCGATCTCATCGTTTCAGGATGCGATGCAGGATCTGAGTTCGCTCGATGCATTCCGTGTCTTCCAATCGGAATCGTCCGACGACGGCGTGATCACTGCGTCGGCCGACGGCGCGGCGGCCGCTGGCATCTACAATCTCGATGTCGAGCGCCTTGCACAAAATCACAAGATGGGTTCGGACGCGTTGACCGAGACCCAGGTCTTCGGCGGGGGTGCGGGTGATGGGCTCACGCTGACCGTCGGTACAGAATCCGTCATGATCGACCTCGGCGCTGCGAAGACGCTGAGCGAGATTCGCGATGCCGTCAATTCGGCCGGCGACAACCCGGGCATCACCGCGACCATCCTCAATGTCGGCGACGGCCAGCAGCGACTGATCCTTACCGCAGACGAGTCTGGCTACGAACAGCGTGTCCAGTTGTCTTTCAATGGCGGAGTGAATGCCACGAGCTTCAATTTTGCGACCACCAACCGAGACAGCCAGGGCACGCCGCTGGCCGATCTGGCCGAGCTGGACGCCGCCTACCGTATCGACGGTTTCGCGTTGACCTCGGCCTCGAACAACATCACCTCGGTGATCGACGGGCTCGATATTCGGCTCGAAGGCGAGGGCAGCGCGACGCTGAACGTGACGCGCGACACGGTGGCGATCGAGGAATCCGCCACGGCCTTCGTCGACGCCTACAATCAGGTCTTCGCGACCATCGAGACCCTGCGCGCTGGCGAGTTGGGCGGCGACTCGACGTTGTTGAGCATCGAGCGTCAGATGCGCGGCGTGATCAACACCGCGCCCGTCGGGCTGTCGGGGAGTTACGACGCACTCTCCCAGGTCGGCATAAAGACCGACCGCGACACCGGGCAACTCACGCTCGACAGCCGGGAATTCGGCGCCGCGCTGGACGCCGATTTCGCCGGTGCTGCGTCGCTGTTCGCCAATGACGGCCAGGGCTATGCATTCCGCTTCGATGTGCTGGCCGCCAGCATGCTCGATGATGCGGGTCTGGTGGATAGTCGCGTCGATGGCCTCAATACGCGCGTCCGGCGGCTCGAGACAGACCAGGCGGAACTGGAAAGGCGACTCGACCTGCGCGAGACCGCATTGCGTCGCCAGTATGCGGCATTGGATCAGCTGGTCGGCAGCCTGCAGGGGACGAGTACATTCCTGCTGCAGAATTTCTTCGCTTGACGCAGCGTGCTGGTGACTGGCGTTCCCTCAATTTCCATTGTCGGTTGCCGTTAGCCTGAGTGTCTTGAGATCACCCTGGAACCGAATCAAATGACCTACGGGAAGAAACGCGCGGGGATCGCTGAATACGGCAAGGTGGCGGCGGAATCTGAGGTGAACTACGCGACGCCGCACCGGCTGGTACAGATGCTGATGGAAGGCGCATTGGAGAAAGTGGCCACCGCCAAAGGCTGCATCGAGCGGCGCGATCTCGAGGGCAAGAGCCGGCAGATCAGCTGGGCCATGTCCATCGTCAATGGCCTGCGCAGCAGTCTCGATCTCGAGGCCGGTGGGGCGATCGCGGTCAACCTCGACGACCTCTATGCCTACATGATCCGCCGCCTGATCGACGCCTCGGCACAGAACGATCCCGATGCGCTGAGCGAGGTGATGGGGCTGATGCTGGAGATAAAAGGTGCATGGGACGCGATGCCCGATGCACTGCGCAGCGCTGCGGGTAGCCCGATGCCCGCGGAAAAGGCGGCGGGCTGAAGTATGTCCCCGTCGCGTCACAGCCTGCTCGACGATGCGTTGGAAATGAGCCGGCGCATGGCCGAGCTGGGCGACGCCGAGGACTGGGACGCGGTGATCGCACTCGAGCCCGAGCGACGGCTGCTGCTCGAGCAGGCGTTCGCCACGCATGCGCCAGCCGATGAGTTCGTCGCCGAGCGCGTGCGAGCGATCCTCGATCTGGACAAGCGCTTGATGGCGCGGAGTATCGCGGCCCGCGATCGCGTCGCCGAGGAACTGGGGCGCAGCAGCAGGGGGCGCAAGGCGGCAGGTGCGTATCACGCGGCAGGCGTCTGACTACCCAGCGTGTATCGGCTGGACGCTGGCAGCCCCCGGCAGGCGCCGAGACGTCAGCGAGAGCATCAACCGAACCATTGCGTGAACTCGGCACTGGCCCTTTCGAGGTCTTCGATCCTTCCGATGTCGACCCAGTAGTCGCGGAGCGGAAAGCTGCCCACGCTGCGCTCGCTCTCCATCAAGCCGTTGAATAGCGCGGGCATGTCGTAATAGGCATCGCGTGGGATCAGCCCGATCGTCGCTGGATCGAGGATATAGATGCCCGCGCTGACATAGCGCCGCTCGAGCGGTTTCTCCACCATCCGCGTCACCCTGTATTTGTCGTTGATCTCCAACACGCCGTAAGGCACTTGGTAGCTGTACTCGCGCATTGCGACCGTAGCGGCAAAGCCCTGGCGCCGGTGAAAGTCCAGCAGGCGGACGAAATCGACTTTGGTCAGCAGGTCGCCATTCATCACGATGAACGGCTCCGAGGGTGGTACGGGCAGCAGGGTCAGCGCACCGGCCGTGCCCATGCGATCGCGTTCCTCGACATAGATGATCTCGAGGTCCCAGCGACTGCCGTCTCCGAAGTGATTGCGGATCATGTCGCCGCGATAGTTGATGCAAAGCGTAAGGTGCCGGAAGCCCTGGTCGGCGAAGTTCTCGACAATCGTCTCGAGCACCGGTCGCGACCCTACCTTGAGCAGCGGTTTCGGGATGTCGTTGGTCAGCGGTCGCAATCTCGCACCGAGTCCCCCGGCCATGATGATGACCGGCGTATTCCGCTGGGGCTCGACCGGTAGCTCGTAGCGGGCAAGATCGGCGATACAGCCCGCCGCATCGAGCAGCGGCAGGTGGCGCAGACTGTGACGATGCATCGTACGCTGCCAGATCTCCGGTCCTTCGGCCAGCAGGCCGGTGACGGGGTTCGGGTTCATGATTTCGGTGACCGGGGTATCCATGCCCTGGCCGCGCAGCAGCGCCCGACGCACGTCACCGTCGGTCACGGTGCCGCCGAGGTGGCGTTGATCGTCCACGACCAGCGCGATCTGCATCGCGCCATCGTCCAGCACCTGCAGTGCCTGCTTCAGGGTTGCGTCAGTTGCAACGCTGATGTCCTTCCAGCTCTTGCTCATCGAGGGCCTTTCTGGGTCTACCCGGGACGCCCGCGACCAGCGTCAAGGGTTCGACGTCTCTCGTTACCACACACCCGGCAGCAATAACTGCGCCATCTCCGATCGAAATGCCCTGCAGCACGGTGGCCCCGGCCCCGACGTGCACCCCTGTCCCGACCTGGCAGCCGCCACAGAGGATCGCACCGGTGGCAATGTGGCCGTGTTCGCCGATCTGGCAGTCGTGTTCGACAATGGCGCGACTGTTGACCAGCACGTTGTCGCCGAGTCGCACGCCGGGTCCGATCAGGCAACCCGCGAGTAGCTGACAGCCGCTACCCAGGGCGGTGCCCAGACCGGAGACCAGGCTGGTCGGGCCGCGGACCGTGGCGAACCTGTATCGCCGCCGGGTCCATTGTTCGAAGAGTCGCCTGCGCTGGCGGGTCGACGCAGTCGAGCCGATCCCGAGCACCAGCTCGATCGCCTCCGCACCGTATTGGTCGAGTCGCGCGTCGTCGCCGAGCCAGGCAATGCCCGGGGCAAGTTCGGGGGCGGCCTGCGGCGCGGTGAAGCCCAGCAGCTCGCGCCCGCTCAGCTGCAGGCAGTCCGCGAGCACGCGTGCGTGTCCACCGCCGCCAAGGATGACGAGGGGCCGGCGTCCGATGTCGCTCACTCGATCACCTCGTCGGCCGCGTAGTCGCGCGGCGAACGTGCGCCCAGCAGCTCCCAATAGTCCAATGGGGAGCGGCCGCTGCCGGGGCGTTTGGTCGTGAGATTGGCGTCACTGAAGCGTTCGCCGGCGCGGATCGGGTGGGCGGCGACCAGACTCTTGCGGGCCATGCGCAGGTTGTCGCGCTCCGCCGCGGCCGGGACCTTTTCAGCGCTGCCCAGCGCCTTGCTGACCACGCGCACCGCACTGACCAGCGCGCCCAGTTCGTCGGGTTCGAGGGAGGCGGCATGGTCAGGGCCGGGCAGGCTGCGGTCGAGCGTGAAGTGTTTCTCCAGCAGACAGGCGCCGCGTGCCGCTGCGGCGACCGACACCTGTATACCCATTGTGTGGTCGGAGTAGCCGACCGCGAGACCGAACGCCTCGGCCAGGCTGTCCATTGCCCGCAGGTTTGCCTGGTCGAACGGGCAAGGGTACTCGCTGGTGCAGTGCAGCAGCGTCACCCTTTTCCTGAGCACCTCGCGCGCCCGTGGATGCCCGAGTGCTGCCGGCAGGTCGCAGCGGCCAGTCGGCTGACCCTGCTGCAGATAGCCGAACGCCAGGACCCCCAGCGCGTCGCCGATCTCATCGAGCGTCGCCATGCCGGTCGACAGGACCAGATCGCGCTGGGCCCTGGCCAGTCTCAGCAGCAGCGGTGCATTCGTCAACTCGCCTGAGCCGAGCTTGATGCGCGTGAGCCCGAGCTCATGTATCAGAAAGTCTGCGCTCGCGGCATCAAAGGGCGAGGACAGGAACTCGATAGCGCGTTCGGCGCAGCGTGCCTGCAGTGAACGGTGCGCCTCCGGTCCCAGTGCGAGTCCGCGCAGCATGGTCAGTTGCGAGCCGCAGTCGCCTGCGTTGCGCATTTGATACGCTGCCTGGGGCGCGTCGCGGGTAACGAGCGCCTCGGGACGGAAGGTCTGGAATTTGACCGCATCGCAGCCGGCCAGCGCAGCTGCATCCACCATGCTCAGCGCCCGTCTGAGGTCGCCGTTGTGGTTGACCCCCGCCTCGGCGACGATGTAGACGTGGTCGCTCATACCGCGGACTCCCCGTCCAGACGTTGTCGCAGCAGCTGAGCCAGCTCGAAGTCGAGTGCGTCGTCGATGTCTATCGAGCGTTCGCGGGGCATCAGATAGGCGAAGCAGTTGTCGTCCATGTCCAGGCTGCGCGAGTGGAGCAGCCTGTCGGCGCTGTAGACGTAGATCGCACCGTTGAGGCGGAAGGTCCGCGGCAGATCCTGCGAGCGCCTGGTGCGAATGCCAGGGCGGAAGAAATCGGCCATGGAAAGACCGTCGGGCAGTATGTTGCTCCATTCCGGCGGGTGCTCGGTCTCGCAGACACTGATCACCGCGTCGGCAGTCTTGTTGCGCAACAGCTCGACGGCCGCGTCGATGTCTGCCGCACAGCGCAATGGCGAGGTGGGCTGCAGCACGACCAGCAAATCGCAGTTCTCGCCTGCCGCGGCGAGCGTGCGCAGCGCATGCAGCATCACGTCGAGCGTGCCGGCGTCGTCGCTGGCCAGGTCGGCCGGCCGCATGAACGGGGTTTCGGCGCCATAGGCGCGGCCCACCGCAGCGATCTGGGCATCATCGGTCGACAGTATCACTCGGTCGATGCAGCGGGCCGCCCGCGCAGCCTGCACGGTCCAGGCGAGTAACGGTTTGCCGGCGAGCGGCATCAGGTTCTTGCGCGGTAGCCTTTTGCTGCCGCCGCGCGCCGGGATCAATGCGATGACCTTGGGTTGCGGGGTCGGCATCAGCTGCAATCCCTATCGGTAAAGCCCTTGCGCAGCAGGGATTGTGGGTCCCAGGGGCCGGCCAGCACCGCGATGATGCGATCGGCCGCGCTGCCATTGCCGAACGGGCTCACCACGGTGCTGCAATCCATCGTGAACGCCGTTGCGATGGCCGCGCCGATTGCAGCCGCTGTCGGGGGGCAGTCGACGACAGACGCGGCGCGCGGCCGGCCAGCCTGGCGGTCGCCGATGTTCACGCTGGGGGTCCGCAGGGTGGGCGCCTCGTACAATCCACTGGAGCTGTTGCCGACCACGACATCGACCGCAGCCAGGAGGCTGTAGTAGGCCTGTTGGCCGAGCGAGGCGTGCAGTACCGCATTGTCGCGCCCGCCGACAAAAGCGGCCAGGTGCTCGTTGATCGCGTGGCCGCGTGGATCGGCATTGGCGCCGGTGAACACCAGGCCGATCGGTCCGGCGAGTGTCCGCAAAGCATCCAGCAGCTGATCGAGTTGGTCGAGCGCATCTTCACTGTCGAGGGTCGCCGGGTGGAAGGTTATCGCGAGGTTGCGTTCCTGAAGCCGCATGCCGAGCCGCCGTTCCAGCGCGTCGCGTGCCAGCAACCTCGTCTTTAGGATCTGGTCGATGCCGGGGCTTCCGGTCAGGAACACCCGTTCATCGGCCTCGCCGAGCTGCCGCAGTCGCCGAACAGCCGCGTCGTTGGTAACGAAGTGCAGATGGGCCATCTTGCTCACCGCATGCCGGATCGCATCGTCGAATGCGCCTTCGGTGACGTCGCCCCCCGCGATGTGGGCCACTGGAACCCGCGCGATCAGCGCTGCCTGCACGGCACCGAGCACCTCGTAGCGGTCGCCGAGGACCAGCAGCAGATCCGGCTGCAGTCTCGCCAGTCCGCTGGCAAAGCCGCTGATAGCGCGGCCCAGGCCGCTGCTTATCGCAACCAACTCGTCATCGCCATCGTGGCGGTCGAGGCCGAGCGGCACCGCCGCATCAACCGTGAAGCCGTCTTTCCGGATCACATCGACCGTATGTCCGAATCGTCGATCGAGATGACTGCCGGTGACGACCAACTGCAGCTCCAGTCCGGGGTGACTTCGGATGGCGTGCAATACCGGCAGCAGCAGTCCGTAATCTGCGCGCGATCCGCTGACGGCACAGATCCGGCGGGACCCGGCGCTCATTTCGCGGCCTCCGTGCCCGTCGTGATCGTCGCGGAACTGGGCAGGCAGGCGCCGCGCGCGCACAGGTTCTCGGCGACCGGTAGTGCGGCGCGTGGCATGTCCGTGTACATCGGTAGCCGATGCAGCGGGGTCCACAGCGGCCGCAGCATCAGCCCGTTGGCATGGGCTGCCTCGAGCAGCTCTTCGCGCTGGGATGCGTCCGGTAGACACAGCAGGTTGAGCCAGTGGTTGCTGCGGCAACCCGGCGGTTCGCTGAACAACTCCACCCCGTCGATGTCGGCGAAGGCCCGCGCATAGGCGCGCGCCAGGCGCCGCTTGGCGGTCAGGAGTTCGGGCAGTTGCGCCAGCTGGGCGACGCCGAGCGCGGCATTCAGATTGGGCAGCCGGTAGTTGTAAGCGACCTGGTCGTGTTCGAACGCCCAGCGATGCGGCAGCTTGGCCGTCGTGGTCAGGTGCCTTGCACGCCGCGCGAGCGCCGCGTCGTTGGTCAGCACCGCGCCGCCGCCACCGGTCGTGATAATCTTGTTGCCGTTGAAGCTGAGCGCGCTGACATCTCCCCAGTGGCCGGCATGATGCCCGTCGCGGAAGCTGCCCAGTGCCTCTGCCGCATCCTCGATCAGCCCCAGCCGGTAACGGTCCGCTATTTCGCGCAGTGCTGCCATATCGGCGAGGTGGCCGAGCACATGCACGACGATCAGCGCGCGGATGCGGCGTCCGGTGCGACGGTTGATACAGGTGCCGCTGCGCAGCTCGGCAATCTCGCCCAGGTAGTCCGACAGGGCCCGTGGGTCCACGCCGAGGTTGTCGCTGGCACTGTCGATAAAATGGGGTATGGCCCCCATCGCTGCGACCGGGTTGGCGGTGCCGACGAACGTCAACGCCGGCAGCAGGACCTCTTCTTCTGCCTCGATGCCGGCGAGCAACAGGCAGGTGTGCAGTGCCGCGGTGCCGTTGACCGTGGCCACCGCGTGCGCAATGCCGCTGACATCGCCGAGTCCCTGTTCGAAGCGGTCGACATAGGCGCCCGCCGACGACACCCATCCCGAATCCAGGCAATCCTTGACCAACTCCCAGGCCCCGCTGTCCAAACTGGGCTCGTGCAGCGCGATCGGTCGTTGTGCGGGCAGCACGCGCTCCAGTCGCGCGAGCACGCAATACGTCAGATTGTCCGTTCCGGCCCCGCACATGGTTCAAATGTTGTAGGTGCCGGGTTTGTAGTGGGCCAGATTGGCCGGTTCGCTGAACCAGGCGGCGGTCTCCGTCAGTGCGCGCCTCAGGCCATCGTGCTGGCCGTATGCCGGCTGCCAGCCGAGCAGATCTCGGGCCTTCCCGTTGTCGGCCCAGAGACGTTCCACCTCGCTGTTGTCCGGCCTCAGGCGCTGCGCATCGGTCTGGACTCGGACCTCGGCGCCCATCACCTCGGCGATCAGCTGCACGGTGTCGCCGATGCTGATCTCGTAGTTGCTGCCCAGATTCACCTCCTCGCCGATCACCCGGTCCGACCCGGCCATCGCAATGAAGCCGTCGACGGTATCCTTGACATAGTTGAAGTCGCGCGTTGGATACAGGGCGCCCATTTTCAGGCTGCGCGCGCCGCTGGCGATCTGGGTGATCACCGTCGGGATCACCGCGCGCGCCGACTGACGCGGCCCAAACGTGTTGAACGGCCGTGCCACGGTAATCGGGGTCCCGAACGAGCGATAGAACGAAAGCGCAATCTGGTCCGCACCGATCTTGGTCGCCGCGTAGGGCGATTGTCCCTGCAAGGGGTGTCGTTCATCGATCGGCACGTAGCGCGCGGTGCCGTAGACCTCACTGGTCGAGGTATGCACCATTTTGTCGACACCGAGGTCGCGTGCGGCTTGAACGACGTTGAGGGTGCCGCGCACATTCGTGTCGAGGTAGGCATCGGGGGAGTGGTAGGAATAAGGGATACCGATCAGTGCCGCCAGGTGCAGCACAAGGTCACACCCTCGCATCGCGGCGCGCACACCGTAGGGGTCGCGCACATCGCCGGCGAATACGTCGATTTCGTCCCGGATGTCGGCCGGGGTCTGGTCCAGCCAGCCCCAGTGCCCGAAGCTGTTGTAACAGACGAAAGCGCGGACCTGGTGCCCTCGGCGTACGAGCTCCTCGGTGAGATGCGAGCCGATGAAGCCGTCGGCGCCGGTAACCAGTGTCTGCATGCGATCAAGCGTTCCCGTCTTTGCCCTGCCCGCCGGAAAACCGGCGCCCTGAGAACGGGATGCATTTTCTGGTCCAGACCACGGTTCTTGCTTGGCGACACACGCTGCCCCGTTGCGCTGCGCGGCCAGCGGGGCGGCGTGTCTCTCGATGCATCCGCGGCGGACGCTGTCAGACGCGCGGCCCGGTCGCTATGGAAGCGGCGACGACCAGCCCGGTGCTCGCACGCCTTGCCGATGACGCTGGTGGATCGGCTGAGTGTTACCGAACTTGCCAAGCAGCCCACCAGGGGAAACGCTGATGAAAGCCATCCTGGCTTTGTCAGCTGACGCTGCGGCGCACATGTGATTTGCTGGCACATCCCAGGGTCACGGGAAACGCAAATAAATCAGTGACTCCCTAGCGCTGCAGGATGAGTTCGATGACCGCCTTGCTGCCGAAGTAGGCGAGCATCAGTACCGCGAAACCGACCAGCGTCCAGCGTATCGCCTTGCGGCCGCGCCAGCCGAAGCGGTAGCGCCCCCAGAGCAGCGTCGCGAACGCGATCCAGGCGACGATCGACAACAGGGTCTTGTGCACCAGGTGTTGAGCGAACATGTCCTCGAGATACAGGAAGCCGGTCAATAGAGAGACGCTGAGCAAGACGAAGCCGAGGCCGATCATCTCGAACAGCAGCGACTCCATCGTCTGTAGCGGCGGCAGCGCGCGAATGAAACCACCCGGGTGGTGACGGCGCAGATGGTTGTCCTGGATCGCCAGCAGGATCGCCTGCGCGCTGGCGAGGGTCAGCAGGCTGTAGGCCAGGATCGAGCTCAGCACGTGCACACGCAGCGCCCAGCCTGAGTTTTCGCTGAGCAGGTGACTGCCCGGGAATCGCAGGTCGAGCAGTACCGTGATCGCGGCCAACGGCAGCGCCAGAATGGCCAGATTCTCGATGGGCTTGCTCAGTGCCGACACCAGCAGCAGGCCGGCAACGGTCCAGGCAGCCAATGACACCGCGTTGAAGAATCCCAGGTTGAGCCCGCCCCTGGTGAACAACTCGTGGTAGAGCAGCAGCCCATGTAACAGGAGCCCGGCGAAACCCAGCAGCAGTCCGAGGTGGCGCGGAGGCCGCCAGTCATCTTCGCCGGCAAACAACCGCAAACCGGTGCTGAGGCCACCGAGCAGATAGAGTGCGGCGGCCGGCAGTGCAATCAGGGTAACGTTCATCCGGGTGCTGATGATGGCATAACGCATGGACGCCTGCATCCGTATAATACGGGCCTTCAACTAGCAACCGATCGGGGCAAAGACCGAAACCATGTTTGCCAGCCTTTCCGACCGCCTTGGCGGCGTTATGCAGAATGTCCGAGGCCGGGGCCGCATCAGCGAGCAGAATGTCAAAGACACGCTGCGCGAGGTGCGCATGGCCCTGCTCGAGGCCGATGTCGCGCTGCCGGTGGTCAAGCAGTTTGTGGAGCAGGTCCGGGACAAGGCGCTTGGCGAAGAGGTGCTGCGCAGTCTGACGCCGGGCCAGGTCCTGGTGAAGATAGTCAACGACGAACTCGTCCAGGTGATGGGCGAGCAGAACGCGAGCCTCGACCTGGCCGCGCAGCCGCCAGCCGTGATCCTGATGGCCGGCTTGCAAGGCTCGGGCAAGACGACCAGCGTGGCCAAGCTGGCGCGGCTGCTCAGGGAACGCGACCAGAAAAAGGTGATGGTGGTCAGCGCGGACGTCTATCGACCGGCCGCGATCGATCAACTCGAAACACTGGCGGCCGAGGTGAAGGCGGAGTTCTTTCCGTCGAGTTCCGATCAGCAGCCGCTCGCGATCGCCCGGTCGGCGATCGCCGCCGCGCGCAGGGGCTATTTCGACGTGCTGGTCGTCGACACCGCCGGTCGGCTGCACATCGATCAGGGCATGATGGCCGAGATCCAGGCCCTGCATGCCGAACTCGATCCGGTAGAGACGCTGTTCGTTGTCGATGCAATGACCGGCCAGGACGCCGCCAATACGGCGAAGGCGTTCGACGACGCGCTGCCGTTGACCGGTATCGTGCTGACCAAGACCGACGGCGACGCACGCGGCGGTGCCGCGCTGTCGATTCGCCAAATCACCGGCAAGCCGATCAAGTTTCTCGGTGTCGGTGAAAAGACCAGTGCGCTCGAGCCCTTCCATCCGGAACGCGTGGCCTCGCGCATCCTGGGCATGGGCGATGTGTTGTCGCTGGTCGAGGAGGTTACCGCCAAGGTCGATCAGGACAAGGCGGCCAGGCTGGCCAAGAAGATCCACAAGGGCGAGGGCTTCACGCTTGCCGACTTCAAGGAGCAGATGGAGCAGATGTCCAGCATGGGCGGCATGGCCGGTCTGATCGACAAGCTGCCGGGCATGGGGCAGGTCCCGGATGCGGTGAAGGCGCAGGTCGGCGACAAGGAGGTCGGTAGGCTGATCGCTATCGTCAACTCGATGACGCCACAGGAGCGTGCATTCCCGGCGATAATCAAGGGGGCGCGTAAGCGCCGGATTGCAGCGGGCTCCGGTACCCAGGTGCAGGATGTCAACAAGCTCCTCAAGCAGTTCACCCAGATGCAGAAGATGATGAAGAAGATGAAGGGGGGTGGCATGGCCAAGATGATGCGCGGGATGAAGGGCGGGCCGCCGGGCGGTTTCCCCGGTGGCGGAATGCCCCCCGGTGGTGGGTTCCCGTTCTGAGCGTGGCGCGGTCCCGATGCCTCCGGCCGGCCTGCCTGCTACTCTGCGGCGGCCTGGTGGGCAGTGCGCATCCGGCCGAGCCCTGCGAGGCCCTGATCGAACAGAGCAATGCCCAGCTCGATGCGATGCGTCGCCATGCCGCCGCGATCGAGGACAGCCTGAAAAGGCTCAGCGATGCACTCTTGAAGGCGGAGCAGCGCAATGCCGCGCAGACCCGCGAGATCGAACGCCTCCAGATGCAGCTGCAGGCGCAGCGCCCGCATGACCCGCAGCAGCAGGCGCTTCAGCAAGGGGCATTCTTCAGCGCGCTGGGTGACCAGCTGCCGGTCTCGGCGCTGTACGAGGTCCTGCCCGACCGGCTGGTGATCGCTAGCGACCCCGTTTTCATCTTTGGCAAGGGTGAGCTGGGCGCTGAGGGCCAGGATCGCCTGACCCCGTTGGCCGACACCCTGCGTAGTCTGGTCGCGGAGCTGCCGCGGCGTTTCCCCTGGCGCCTGCGGATCGAGGGTCATAGCGATAGCCGGCCGCTGCGCTCGAATCCGCACTTCGAAAGCAATTGGGGGCTGTCGGCGGCGCGTGCGCTGGGCCTGCTGCGTTTTTTCGTCGCCCAGGGCCTGCCCGAGGATCGGATGTCGGCCGTGGGACTGGCCGACACGCGGCTGCGCGACCCGGGCGACGACAAGGCGGCCCACCGGCGTAACCGACGCATCGAACTCCACCTGGTCTACGAGGACGCTACGGCCGATTGACGCGTAGCCAACCCCCGCGGCTGAGCGCAGTGGGGCCCCTCAGCCTTCGCGGCCCGTGGATTCCAGGAGGCGCGCCACCAGTTGGCGGCTGTCGTCCGGTTGTTCGGCCGTCCCGGCCGGGGTCCAGCTCATGTCATTTTCCAGCCGGTAGGAGCCGAGGAACGGCTTTGGCGGGCGGCCGTTCCAGTCCTCGGGCGACAGCATCGAGAACGCGGTCGTGCCGTCGACCTCCCGATAGAGGTGGTAGATGTGTCCGGGGATCCGCTGGAACGCGCAGCGTGCGTGATGCAGGCGCTGGTCGTGCTTGGCCTGTTGAAGTATGTCCCGGGCCTGCGCCTGCAACGATTTGACCTGATCGGCAATGACTCGCAGCTGCGCCTCCACACGGGCGCTCACCATCTGATCCGCCTGCTCGATTTCCCGTGCCAGGTCGACCAGGCCGAAGGCCGGCGCGAGGCGGCTGACCGGATAGGGTGAACTGTGTGCGGGACCTGGGTGGATTGTCGACCGGTCTTCGTCGTGGTTTCCTGCAGTCATCGATACCCTCGCCAATGTGCTGATTCAAAGGCAAAATACTACTTCACAAAGCGCCAATTATGCGTACAATGCGCGGTTTATCTCGGGCTGGCTGCTGCTGCCCGTATGCCAACCGGATTTAAGGCTGACACACCATGGTATCTATTCGTCTCGCAAGGTCGGGTGCAAAAAAGCGCCCCTTCTACCATCTCGTCGCCGCCGACTCGCGCCGTGCGCGCGGTGGCCGCTACATCGAGCGACTGGGCTTTTACAATCCGGTCGCGGTGGAGGGCGAAGAGGCACTGCGGATCGACCTGCAGCGCGTCGATCACTGGGTTTCGGTGGGCGGACAACTGAGCGACCGTGCACGCAAGCTCGTCGAGGGCTACCGCAAAACCGCCGAGGGCTGATCTGCCGGTCAGACTCACCGCGCTGGTCGCCGGGGGGGCAGTCCCGTGAGCGATGAGGGCGGGGCGGCGCAGGATATATCAGCCGGGGGTGACGAGCGACGCTTCGTCACCCTCGGTCACGTTTCCGGGGCGTACGGTGTTCGCGGCTGGGTCAAGGTGCACTCGGAAACGAGCCCGCGCGACAACATACTTGGCTACTCACCCTGGTACCTGACGCGGGGTGCGGTTCGTGAGGTCTGGCAGGTCAGCGGCGGGCGCCAGCAGGGCAAGGCCTTCGTAGCTAAGCTGGCGGGCTGCGACGATCGCGACGCGGCCGAGGCGTTGGTCGGCGCCGCGATCAGTATTCCGCGCGACCAGCTGCCGGCGACGACCGAGCCGGGCGAGTTCTACTGGGCAGACCTGGTCGGGCTGCGGGTAGTGACGCTGGGTGGTGTCGACCTCGGACGCATCGTTCGGCTGTTCGAGACCGGGGCCAACGACGTCATCGTCGTCCAGGGCGACAGGGAGCGGTTGGTTCCCTACCTCTGGGGGCGGGTGGTGTGCACGGTCGATCTCGAGGCCGGCGTGATGTGGGTCGATTGGGACCCGGCGTTTTAGTTGGCCGACATGCGTTTCGACGTCATCAGCCTGTTCCCGGAGATGTTCGACGCGATGCGCTGTGGCGTCACCGGACGCGCGATTGAGCGCGGGCGGGTGCGGTTCGGGTTCTGGAACCCGCGGGACTATGCGGACGACGCGCACCGCACCGTGGACGACCGGCCATACGGCGGCGGCCCGGGGATGGTCATGATGGTCGAACCGCTGCGGCTCGCCATCGAGGCGGCAAGGGCGGCCGCGCCGTCGAGCCGGGTGATCTACCTGAGCCCGCAGGGGCGCCGGCTGAATCAGGCCGCTGTGCGCACGATGGCTGCGGAGCCGGGCCTGATTCTCCTGTCCGGGCGCTATGAAGGCATCGATGAGCGGCTGATCGAGGCCCATGTGGACCAGGAGTGGTCGATTGGCGATTACGTGCTGTCGGGCGGCGAGTTGCCAGCGATGGTTCTGATGGATGCGGTGATGCGCCTGTTGCCCGGGGTACTGGGCCATGCGGATTCGGCGCAGCAGGATTCCTACGCGGAGGGTCTTTTGGACTGTCCGCATTACACGCGCCCGGAAGAGATCGCCGGGCGCTCGGTGCCGGAGGTGTTGACGTCCGGCAACCATGAATTGATCCGCCGCTGGCGCCTCCAGCAGGCCTTGGGGCGAACCTGGCTGCGCCGGCCCGAGCTGTTGCAGGGGCGGGCACTCAGCGGTGAGGAACGGGATTTACTCGACGAATTTATCCGTGCCCGCGAGGGCACATGAGGTACAGGAGCAGCGGCGATGAGCAATATCATCCAGGAACTCGAAAAAGAACAGATGGGCAAGCAACTGCCGGACTTCGGTCCCGGCGACACCGTGGTTGTCCAGGTCAAGGTGAAGGAAGGCCAGCGCGAGCGGCTCCAGGCGTTCGAGGGGGTCTGCATCGCCAGACGCAATCGTGGCCTGAACTCCTCGTTTACCGTGCGCAAGATCTCGCATGGCGAGGGCGTCGAGCGGGTTTTTCAGTCCTACAGCCCGAGCGTCGCCGACGTGCAGGTCAAGCGCAGGGGGGACGTGCGCCGTGCCAAGCTGTACTACTTGCGGGGTCTGACCGGCAAGGCGGCCCGTATCAAGGAAAAGATCAAATCCTCGTCCTGACTTTCGGGCCAGGCTTCAGCCGGCCGCCAGGTTCGAACGGCGGCCTGTCTGTGCCCGGCTCGAGACCCGCAACCGCCGAGTGCATCGGCGGGAGCCTCATCGAACGCCGGCGACGGTCGCGAGGTGTCTCAGACTGGCGTCGATTGCGTCGGCGGCCATCGTCTCCGGATCGATCAATTCGAGTCTTGCGCGCCCATCGTGCGGCGCATCTATCGCCGACCATCCAGACTGGTTCACGGCCTGCCAGCCGAGATCGGTGTTGAACAGGCCCTTCTTGCGCTCGACCTGCAGCACGTCAATCCATTCTCTCAGTGCGTCGAAGCCCCAGGGTGCGTTCTGCCGGATGACCCAACCGACGCGCCGGTAGCCGTCCCCGCCCCCCTGGATCAGGATCCAGTCGGCGTTGACATCCGTGCTATCGGGTGACCCGCGGGCGGCGCTTTCGATCAGGAAGGCGTGTGCCTCGGGAAAGGCCGCCTGGCGACCCCGCCTGCACCCGAGGTCGAGCCAGGCCGGGTCCAAGCCACCGCCTTCGGTCAGCGCGAATCGCTGCTTGGGCGGGTTGAGTCGTGCGGCGAAATCCTCGAAGGCAGTGATATCGTGGGCCGCGTACAGATCGGCCTTGTTTGCAAGTAGCACGTCGGCGAGGTGGATCTGGTCCTGAAAGCTGGGATGCCCACGGTGCCGGGCAGAGGCGAGATGTCGGGCATCCATCAGGCAGACGGTCGCCCGGACTTCGAGAACGCCGGCGTAAATGGGACCGGACAGGGTGCCGAGCACCCGTGCCGGATGGCCCAGGCCGCTGGGTTCGATCAGAATTCGATCCGGACGCTCCCGTCGGATCAGGCGATTGAGGCCCGTGGTGAATGCCGGTGCCGTGACGCAGCAAAGACACCCGCCGGCGACCTCTTCGACCGCGAACCCCCGTCCGGCGAGTAGCGCGCCATCGATACCGACCTCCCCGAATTCGTTGACCAGCACGGCCCAGCGTTCAGCGCTCGGGCAGCGCGCCATCAGGCCCTTTAGCGCCGTCGTCTTGCCGACGCCGAGGAATCCGGTCACCAGGTTGACCGGGATGCGCCGATTCTCGTCCGTCACTGATCGTCTTGGCCCGGCGCCGCGTCGTCAGTGACGAAATAGTAGTCGTACTCGCCATGCAGTTCGGTGGTGAACTGCCATGCCTCGTTGTAAGAAAGGCCGCTGTCTTCGGGGAAGATGACCTTGATGTAGAGGCCGTTTTGCTTTTCGGCGGCCAGCCGGGTCAGCACCTTGTCGAGTTGGTTGCGCGATATCCGCTGGTAGCCGCCTTCGCCACCCTCGCGCCAGGAAATCCGGTATGCGCCGTCTTGTTTCCAGTAGCGCACTTCGACCAGGTGGCGGCCGGCTGAGCTACGCGCCGGACGTACCAGTTTGTCGTACTTGACCTTGAGTTCGTCGAAGTCGTCGGCCAGCACCAGGTAGCGTCGCTCGAATTCCTGCTGGCGTTCGCGGGCCTGCTGCAGATTCTGGTTCTGTTCGGCCACAGTCTGCTGCAGGCGGGTGGCCTGCTCGCGCGTCTCCGCATAGCGCGCACGCAGCAGATCCACACTCTCCTCGAGCGCCTGGATGTTGCGCCGTGCCGCGTTGAGCTGCAGCTGCCGGTCATCGACCTGCTTGAGGGCCTCGTCCAGTCGGACCTGGCGCTTGCCCAGATCGGCTTCGAGGCGCTCGCGCAACAGCGACAGCTGGGTCGCCTGGCGCGTGAGGTCGTCGCGCTGGCCGGTCAATCCGCTGATCCGGCGCAGTTGCTCGGCGATCAGCGTCTCCTGACGCAGGTCCTGCTCTTGCAGCCGCATCACCTCGAGCTGCAGTCGTTGTTCGCGCTCTTCCGCGCGGTGCAGGGCGCTGGACAGGCTTTCCTTCTCCTCGCCGGTCGCGCGCGCCAGTTCGGCTGCAATGCGTTCTGCCTCCATCGTCGCGCGCAACTGGCTGACCAGTTCCATGTTCCGGACCAGCAGCACCACCATCGCAATCAGGAAGATCATCACAATGACCGTCATGATGTCGGTGAAAGACGGCCAGAAACCCTCCTGGACCTCGCCGCTGCCGCCGTTGAGGCGGAGATCGGTGAAGCCGTCCCGGCTCACTCGTCGTCCCTCAGGCGGAAGCCGACGCGCAACTGACGGACGATGGTGTCGAGGCGCGCGTCCAGTCCACCCGCCTTTTCCCGGTATGCCTCCAGCGTGTCCGCGAGCTGATCCTGGCTGGATTCGAAGCCCCGCTGCGACCTTTGCAGCTGGTCGACCAGCCCCTGCAGCGACCGGATCAGGCCGGTGAACTCGTACAGCACATTGTCGGTCTGGATCTGGAACCGCGGCATCAGATAATTGCTCGTGACCTGTTCGACACCGCTGATCAAATTGGTCTGTGCATCGGTCAGCCGCTGGTAGACATAGCCGAAAAACACATAGCAGACAATCGCGGTTATCGTGGTCGACAAGGCCGTCGACATCCCGTGAATGACCATGTTCATCCCGGTCGCGCTGACCGCGTTCTCCAACACCTTGGACGCGCCGAGCAGCGCGATCGAAAGCGACACGATGGTGCCGAATACGCCGGTCAGGATCAGGATGTTGTTGATGTAGCGCGGCGTGCCGTTGCGCGTGCTTTCACTGGCCACCAACGTGGCAGCGAGTGCGTTCTGATTGATCGGCGTATGTGCCTCGTGCAGGCGGCGCATCGTCGCGTAGCGCCGGGCGATCATCGAATGCGTTCCGACCCCCTTCAGCGGGTCAGCGTCGGGCCGCTTGTCCACGTTGTCCACGAAGCGCGTCAGCGCGCCTTCCTCGCGCATGTACCCGACCAGGATCGCGACCACGCGCAGCAGGCCGACGATGAACAGCGCCAGTATCGCCCCATTGATGACCAGGCCCATCGACGTCAGCTGATCCTCGAAGTACACGGCATGGATCAGGTCGTACTTCCAGACGGCCACGGCCACGGCGAGCAGCGCGAGGGCGATCATACGAAACAGCGTATTACGGCTGAAATTGCGCCGCAGCTTGATACTTTCCAACTCGCCAACCTCGCATCGAGCGCGGAACGCCTGCTGGGGACAGTGTCCGATCGCGCTGGGTCCAATCGGCGAATATTAACATGAGACCCTGATACTTCCGGGGCGAATTGCAGCAGCCGGACCCGTCGGGCCGGTCTGCCCGCGCGCCGGCGCGCGCCGTTCCGATGTTAAAATTCACAAATGTTGGTCAATCTGTTCACCGTCGCCGGACGCTGCCTGCATTGCATGGATGTGGGGCGAAAACTGGAGATGGCGCATCGCCTGCACGAGGACTGGCGGCGCGGACGGTTGCGACTCGACCGAGAGGTGCCGCCGGCTGGTCCGCCGTTGGCCGGCAGGCCGCGGCTGCCGGAACTGGTCAATCCGTCCCGGCTTGCGCAGCGGCGCATTGGCAAGCCAGAGGGGCAGGCGGCGCTGATCCACGCGGTAGCGCATATCGAGTTCAACGCGATCAACCTGGCCTGCGATGCGGTCTACCGTTTTCGCGCGATGCCCGAGGCCTATTACGCCGACTGGGTGCGGGTCGCTGCCGAAGAGGCCTACCATTTCACGCTACTGCAAGCGCGTCTTCGGCAACTGGGCCATGCGTACGGTGACTTCGCTGCCCACAACGGTCTCTGGGATCTGGCGGTCAGGACCGCGCACGACCCATTGCTGCGTATGGCGCTGGTACCGCGCGTGATGGAGGCCCGGGGTCTCGATGTGACACCCGGTATGATCCAGCGCTTCGCTGCGATCGGTGACCGGCAGACGGTCGCGGCCCTGGAGATCATCCTGCGCGACGAAGTGGGTCACGTCGAGGCGGGCAGTCGGTGGTTCCGGTACCTGTGTGAGCGGCGCGGGCTGCAACCGGAAGCGACCTATTTCGAGCTGCTGGAGCAACATCTTGGCAGTGCAGTCCGCTGCCCCCTGCACAAGGCTGCGCGGCGCGAAGCGGGGTTCAGCGAATCTGAATTGGAGCGCCTGGAGGTCTTGTGCAAGAGAAACTGAGAACATGCCCCCCGGTTCGGTGACGGCCGAATCCGTGTCTGCAGCCCTGCCGGGTCGTGTTTCGACGCTTTTCCATCTGCGCGCGCAGCGAGTCCGCGACGCGTTGCCGTGTGGCCAGACCGGCCCCATACGCTCGGCCTGCCGCCACACGAAAGCCTTGAGGATGCGGTCAGTCGCGCGTCGGTCGTTGCGCCGAATTCGAGGTCGACGACAGGCTGTTCGCTGCGGGCGCGCCGCGATCGCAAGAGTGGCCGGCGAGGGCCAGCCGTTGCAGACGGGCACCATCATCGAACCATGCCGCGGCCTCCGCGGCGTGCCACTCGGGCAGCACGATTCGGGTGGCCGCACCGCCTGTCGGCAGCGGATGCCGGTGTGTTGCTGGTCGATGGGTGTGCCCGTGGATCAGCTGCCGCACACGGTATCTCCGTAGGTAGCGCACTACCGTTTCCGGGTTGACGTCCATGATGTCGGCGGTCTTTTCCGCCGTTGCCTGCGCACTGCGGCGGCGGTAGTCGGCGGCGATGCGTCTGCGTTCCGGCAATGGTTTGCGTAGCATGAACCACTGGAACAGCGGGTTGCGGAACCGGCGTCTGGCCCGTTGGTAGTCGACGTCGTCGGTGCACAGCAGGTCACCGTGCATCAACAGGGTCGGCTGCCCGGCCACCTCGGTGACGTGGCAGTCCGGCAGCAGGGTCGCGCCGCAGTCACGCATCAGCCGTCTGCCCATCAGGAAGTCACGATTGCCGCGCTGGATCGAGAGTCCGACGCCGCCCGTCGTCAAATCGCGCAGTGCGGCGCGCACCCGATCGGCGAATGCCCCGTCATCGTCGTCGCCGATCCATGCGTCGAAAAGGTCGCCGAGGATGAAAAGCCGGTCGCCGGGCTGCGGGCAGCTGGCGAGAAAGTGTTCGAACAGCGCGGCCGTCTCCGGGCGCTCGTCGGCCAGATGCAGATCAGAGATGAACCATTGCGCTGCCATGAGAGGCCATTGTACCCAGTCGCCGAGCGGTCGACGCTACGGTGTACCGGCGCATCGCCGGGTGGCGCGATTGTGAAGCTCCGCCGGGCCGCTTATGCTGCGGCGATCCTCGCTTTCCAGGTCGGTCCGTGTTCCAGGTATTCGAAATCGTCGTTCCGATTTTCGGCATCGTTCTGCTGGGCTACTTTTACGCGCGCCGCTTCGGTCCCGACATGGCCTCCGCCAACCGGCTCAATCTAGAGATATTCACCCCGGCCCTGATCTTTTCCGTGCTGTCCAGCGAGGGGTTCGAGCTGGCGCGCTACGCCGAGCTCGCATTCGCCGCGATGTTCGTCGTACTCGGGTCCGGCTTGGTCGTCTGGCCGGTCGCACGCGTCCTGGGATACGCACCCAAAACGTTTCTGCCGCCGATGATGTTCAACAATTCTGGCAATATGGGGCTGCCACTCGCGCTGTTTGCGTTCGGCGAGGCCGCTTTGCCGGCAGCGATGATCCTGTTCTTGGTGGAGAACACGCTGCACTTCACGGTGGGTAACGCCATGCTCACCGGGCACGTCAATCCGCTCAAGTTGATCCGCATGCCGATGTTGGTGGCGACCCTCGCGGGGCTCTTGGTCGCGACACTGCAGCTACGGGTAGCCGGGCCCCTGCACGAGGCGATCGACCTGCTCGGCCAGGTTGCAATCCCGCTGATGCTGTTCGCGCTCGGTGTACGCATGAGCGACGTCGATCTCGCCGACTGGCGTATCGGGGTCGCGGGGGCGTTGCTATGTCCGCTGAGCGGTCTGCTGGTCGCTGTAGTCGTGATCATGGCCGTGCCGCTTGCCCAGGTGCAGGTGGCGCAACTGCTGGTATTCGCGGCGCTGCCCCCGGCCGTGCTCAACTTCATGCTTGCCGAGCGATACGGCATCGAACCACACAAGGTCGCGGCGATCGTGCTGCTCGGCAACATGGCCAGTCTCCTGGTATTGCCGGCGGTACTGTTCTACGTGCTCTGACGGACGCTCGCCATGGCGCGGCCAGTGGGCGGCTGTGGGCTACGCAACCTTCCCGTGGCTCACTCGGCCTCGATCTCTGCCTTCTCGATCACCACGGGCTCTACCGGCACGTCGGAGTGACCGGCGCGGTTCGTAGTCTCCACGGTGCGGATTTTTTCCAGCACGTCCATGCCCGACGTGACCTTTCCGAACACGCAGTAACCCCAGCCGTCTTGACCGGGATGGTCGAGGAAACCGTTGTCCTTGACGTTGATAAAGAACTGGGCGGTCGCTGAGTGCGGTGCCATCGTGCGCGCCATCGCGATGCTGCCGGCGGTGTTCGCGAGGCCGTTGTTTGCCTCGTTTTCGATGGGGTCGCGCGTGGCCTTTTGCATCATGTCGGGCAGGAAGCCGCCGCCCTGGATCATGAAATTGCTGATCACGCGGTGGAAGATCGTACCGTCGTAATGGCCGTCGCGGACATACTGCTCGAAGTTTTCGCAGGTCTTCGGGGCCTTTTCGTGATCGAGCTCGAGCACGATGTCCCCCATGTTGGTCTTCAGCGTAATCATTGGCTGGCTCCTGGTGGCCTCATTGGTGGGATCAAACGGTGGTCTGACGCCATCGTCCTGTTCATTCGACACGCTTGACCGATTCGATCAGCACGATCTCGTCGGGTACATCACGACGCCCGCCGCGGGGACCGGTCGGTACCTCCGCGATCGCATCGACCACGTCCATACCGCTTACCACACGCCCGAACACCGTGTAACCCCAACCGTCGCGACTGGGGTAGTCAAGACTGTCGTTATCGCTGTGGTTGATAAAAAACTGTGCCGTCGCCGAGTGTGGGTCGCCGGTGCGCGCCATCGCGATGCTACCACGCACATTCTTCAGGCCGTTGTTTGCCTCGTTCACGACGGGCTCGCGGGTGGGTTTTTTCTGCATGTCGGGCCCGAGGCCACCGCCCTGGATCATGAAGCCATCGATGACCCGGTGAAAAATCGTACCGTCGTAGAAGCCGTCGTCCGCATAGACGAGGAAGTTCTCTACTGTCTGCGGGGCCTTGTCGCGATAGAGCTCGAGTGTGATGTCGCCGAGGCTGGTCTTCATTAGCATCCGCTGGTCCTCCGCGTGCGCATAGATCGAGATGCACATGAGGACGAGGGCGGCGAACAGCTGGCGGCGTGATTTCATCATCATGAACCGGATTCCGTCTGGTTGGTCGGCCCGCTAGTGTATCCGCGCGGGCGCCGTTGCAAAACCCCGTGCTGCGCCCAGCGGCAGCTGCTCCGTGCGCGAAACGCCGCCCTGCCGGCAGCAGATCCGGTGATCGCTGCGGTCGCGCGATGACGAGTCGCGGGAATATTCGTTACTATGCACACCTTTGCCGAAAAACCGGCCAGACCCGGCGCCCAATGCTGCCATGCTGAGCATCTATAACGACCTGAACCGGACCAAGGAACCCTTTGTGCCACTCACGCCTGGTCGGGTGAACCTGTACGTGTGTGGCATGACCGTGTACGACCTCTGCCATCTCGGGCACGCCCGGGTGATGGTGGTGTTCGATGTCGTGGTGCGTTACCTGCGCTGGCTCGGCTACGACGTCACCTATGTACGGAACATCACCGACATCGACGACAAGATCATCAACCGTGCGAACGAGCGGGGTGAGCCTTTTCATTCACTGACCGAGCGCTTCATTACGGAGATGCATGACGACGCTCAGGCGCTGGGCGTGCTGCCGCCCGACCAGGAGCCACGGGCGACGGAGCATTTGCCGGACATTATTTATATGATAGAGCGCCTGATCGAGCGCGGGCACGCCTACGTGGCCGAGAACGGCGATGTCTATTACGATGTCAAGAGCTTTCCCAGCTACGGTCGCCTTTCAGGCAAGTCGATCGAGGACCTGCAGAGCGGTGCTCGGGTGGAACCGGATGAGTCGAAGCGTGACCCGCTGGACTTCGCGCTGTGGAAGAGCGCAAAGCCGGGTGAACCCGCCTGGGATTCGCCGTGGGGCAGCGGTCGGCCCGGTTGGCACATAGAGTGCTCGGCGATGTCGACCCGGGCACTGGGCGATACCTTCGATATCCATGGCGGTGGTGCGGACCTGACCTTCCCGCATCACGAGAATGAGATAGCCCAGTCCGAGGGCGCGACCGGGCATCCGTTCGTCAGGTACTGGATGCACAACGGTTTCGTGCGCATCAACGAGGAGAAGATGTCGAAATCGCTTGGCAACTTCTTCACCGTCCGTGAAATCCTGGCCCGTTACCGGCCCGAGGAGGTGCGCTACTTCATACTGACCAGCCATTACCGCAGCCCCCTCAATTACGACGATGTCCACCTGGATAACGCGCGTGCGGCCCTGACCCGCTTTTATACGGCGTTGCGCGGGCTGCCCGATGCGGCGCCGGCCACTGGCGAGGAGGTGGAGGCACGGTTTCGTGCGGCGATGTCGGACGACTTCAACACGCCTGAGGCCTTGGCTTCGATGTTCGAGCTGGTGCGTGAGATCAACCGTTTGCGCAGTGCGGACCCGCCGCGTGCGGCTGGGCTTGCCGCGTTGTTGCGCCGCCTCGGTGAAGTGCTGGGCCTGCTCTCGGATGATCCCGAGGCGTTTCTGCGTGGTGCCGAGGGCGAGGCGACCGGGCTCGATGACGCGGCGATCGGGGAGTTGATCGAACGCCGGCGGCAGGCCAAGCAGGCGAGGCAATGGTCGGAGGCAGACGCGATCCGTGACCGGCTCAAGCAGGCCGGCGTGATCCTCGAGGACTCGCCGGCTGGCACGACATGGCGGCGCGCATGAGCACGACAGGCGGGCCGCGCACCTGCAGGGTCTTTTACCGCGATTATCGCCACGCGGCCAGCATCCCGTCGACGCACCCCGAATCTCTCCCGGTGGATCGTTTGACGGCATTGGCCGAGCGCCTGCTGGTCGAGGGCGACAACTTTCTCGGTGTGGTCGATCGCAACGACCTGATCCTTCATTGCTACGTGGCCGACCGGTCCGACGAAGTCACGATCGAGCTGCTTTACCCGGAGGCCTCGGGTTGCCTGCGGCTCACGCTGCCGCGTGAACAGGCACTGGCCCGGCTCGCAGAACTGCCTGAGGTGTTCGATGAGTCCCTGCTCAGCGGGGCGCAGTACATTGACTGAGTCGCCGGTATCCGACGGCCTGCTGCAGACGCCGCCGCCGGTGCGCATCGGCCGGATGCGCCAGGTGCTGCTCAGCGGTGCCATCGATGCCGCGATGGATCTCAGCGGTGTTACCGTGGTGGGTGATTACCTGGTGCTCGGTGCGGACGAGGGACATCGTTTGCAGGTACTCGTGCGTACCCCGGACGGGGAGCACTGGACCCTGGAGCAGACCCTCGCGCTCGCGAAGAAGGACCAGGAGGTCGATATCGAGGCGATCACCTTCGGTCAGGGATATCTCTACGTCGCGGGCTCGCATTCTCTACGACGCCGTCGTCTCAAACCGGAGCTGTCGGTGCGCAAGAACCGCGAGCGTCTGCTCGATGTCGGCCAGCAGAGTGCACGCAACCGCCTCTACCGTCTGTCGTTCGATCCGGCAAGCGGCGTCCTCGGCAAGACGGAATACATCGATCTGTCGAAGCGGCTGCGCAAGGACCCGTTGCTGGGACCGTTTACCAAGTTGCCCAGTAAGGAG
>CBFCWF010000004.1:0-38184 GCA_965601425.1 uncultured Chromatiaceae bacterium
GTGGTCAGACCCTGATCCACGGCGCCTGCGAACGAATACCCCGCCAGGAGAAGATCATTGAGCGACTGCTGTCCACCCGGTAGCGACGAGCCCGCAATCGTTGACGACAAGTCGGCGCAACCCTTTGAGGACCGGCACCGCCAGCGCGTCCGCAGCGCCTATGCGCAGGTCGCCCGTGCCGACGATGCCGGCACCGCCAGCGGCGTCGCAGCGGGCTGTTGCGGCACCAGCGACGACAGCGCGATCAAACGCATCATCTCGACCCGCCTCGGCTACAGCGCGGCGGAACAGGAACGTGTCCCGCCGGGTGCGGACATGGGCCTTGGCTGCGGCAACCCGCAGGCCATCGCCGCACTGCGCCAGGGTGAGGTCGTGGTCGACCTCGGCGCGGGGGGTGGTTTCGACTGTTTTCTCGCGGCACAGGCGGTGGGGCCGTCCGGCCGCGTGATCGGCGTCGACATGACACCCGACATGCTTTCCAAGGCCCGTGCCAACGCACACAAGGGCCGGTTCGACAATGTCGAATTCCGGCTCGGCGAGATCGAACACCTGCCGATCGCGGATCAGACCGCCGATGTGATCATCTCGAACTGCGTGATCAATCTGTCGCCGGACAAACCGCAGGTATTCCGCGAGGCCTATCGCGTCCTGAGGGCCGGTGGGCGCCTGGCCATCTCGGATGTGGTAGCCACCGCAGAGTTGCCGCCGGCCATGCGCGCGTCACCGGAACTGGTCGCCGGCTGCATCGGCAATGCCGCCTTGATCGACGACCTGCAACGCGGCCTCGAGGCCGCCGGATTCATACAGATCCGGATTCAGCCCAGGGACGAATCCAGGGAATTCATCCGGGAATGGGCACCGGGACACGCGGTCGAGGACTATGTCCTGTCAGCGACCATCGAGGCGGTAAGACCCGGCCCGGACCGCTGATCGCGAGATCGGGGCAGCCCGGTCGAATCGTTCGGTCGCCGTCCGTCCAGTGCGTTGTCACATTGAACGCCTCGCTGGCCCGTGTTTTTCATCTTCAGGCCGGAGCGGCCTTGCTCAGGCCGGCGGGGCCTGAACGCCCGTCGCGCCGGGTAGCAAGTCCCCGACGCCGGCCACGACCAGCGACAGGATCGCGAAATCGAACAGTTTGCCGGCCTTGAACTCGGCGATGATCTGCGCGTGGCGATCGAGCAAGGTGCGATTCTGGCGTGTCCAGTGCTCGAGTATCCCGCGCGGCGTGCCCTGTTTGCGACGCGAACGCAGCACCTCGGCCGTGATATCGCGCCGGTGTCTGCTGAGCGCGGCCAGGAGCTTTGTACGGGCCAGCAGGTGCCAATGCGTCTGGACAGACAGCGCATCGATCTGCCGTCGTATCCAGTCGAGATCGAGGCTGTGATTGAGCGCCGAGTAAACCCAGGCGACAGATACGATGTCTGTCTCGGTCGTGCGCGCGACGTCGATGATATCGAGCGCGGCGGCCATCGGGCCGAGCCCGGCCACACGCTGGGCCAGATCGAGCGGCACCCCTTCTTTGGTGAAATGCCGGACCCTGCGTTCGAATTCCAGCTTGTCGTGGTTCGCCAACGGCCGCGGCATCGCGTCCCAGAGTTCCGCCGCACCGTCGTGAAAGCGTGCCTTCAACCGGCCCATGTCGAGGCATTCCTTATAGGACCGCAACAGCCCGGTGAAGGTCTGCACCAGGAACTCGGCGATACCGGACAGCATCTCGATCTGCACCGTGGCGGCCACGCGGTTGTCCAGCGCCTCGACCTCCCGCCACAGCCCGTCGGTCTCGAACGCCTCGGTCACGATCAAATACGCGCGGGCCACTGCGGCGATATCGGCCCCGACCTCCTCGCGCACGCGAAACCCGACCCCGGGGCCGACATGATCCGCGATCTCGCCGGCGATCGTGGTCGCGACGATTTCGCGACGCAGCCTGTGCTGCAGAATCGCATTCGCGTAGCGCTCGCTGAGTACCGGCGGGAAGTAGCCTGCTAGCCGGTCGAGCACGAAGGGGTCGTCCGGGATGTCCGAGGCGACGATGGCCTCGAAATAGTTCATCTTGCTGTAGGCCAGCAACACGGCGAGCTCGGGCTTGGTCAGGCCCTGTGCCTGCGCCAATCGCTCGGTCAGCGCCTTCCTGTCGGGCAGCCCTTCCAGCTTGCGGTTCAGGCGCCCGCTTTGCTCGAGCAGATCCATGAAGCGTGCCTGCTCGTAGACGCGCTGCGCACCACCGGCAGCCACGACGCTGATCGCCTGCGTCTGTCGATAATTGTCCGCCAGCACGAGCTGCTCCACGTCGTCCGTCATCTCGACCAGGAGTCGGTTGCGCTGCTTCGTCGTCAGGTCTCCGTCCGAGATCATCTTGTTGAGCAGGATCTTGATGTTGACTTCATGGTCTGAACAGTCGACGCCGGCCGAGTTATCGATCGCGTCGGTATAGATGAGACCCCCGCTCGTCGCGAACTCGACCCGCGCCAGCTGGGTGAAACCCAGATTCCCGCCCTCGCCGACCACGCGACAGCGCAGGTCCACTGCATCGACGCGCAGCGCGTCGTTCGCCTTGTCGTTCGCGTGCTCCTGCTGCTCGAACGATGCCTTCACGTAGGTGCCGATCCCGCCGTTCCATAGCAGATCGACCGGTGCCTTGAGCATCGCGCGAATCAGGTCGGTTGGTGTGCTGCGCTCGGCCTTGAGGCCGAGCATCGCCCGCACCTCGGGCGAGAGCGCTATCGACTTCGCATCGCGTGCATGGATCCCGCCGCCGGTCGATATCAGGCGCCTGTCGTAATCCGACCAGCTCGACCGGGGTAGCCGGAACAGGCGCGCACGCTCCTCGAACGACCGGACCGCGTCGGGATCCGGATCGAGGAAGATGTGCCTGTGATTGAATGCGCCGAGCAGCCGGATGTGTCGCGACAACAGCATGCCGTTGCCGAATACGTCGCCCGACATATCGCCAATGCCGATCACGCTGAAGCCGGTCGTCTGGATGTCCCGCCCGAGTTCGCGGAAACTGCGCTTGACCGACTCCCATGCGCCCTTGGCGGTGATCCCCATTGCCTTGTGGTCATAGCCGGCAGACCCGCCGGACGCGAACGCATCGCCGAGCCAGAAGCCGTACGCGATGGCCACCTCGTTCGCGATATCCGAAAACGTTGCTGTGCCCTTGTCGGCCGCAATTACCAGGTAGGGATCGTCCTCGTCGTGTCGCACGACGCCGGGCGGCGGCACGACCTCGCTGCCGACGAGGTTGTCGGTGATGTCGAGCATGCCGCACAGCAGCGTGCGATAGCAGTCGATGACCTTCTGCATGCGCCGCTCCGGGCTGTCACCGGCAAGGTCTTCCTTGACCACGAAGCCGCCCTTGGAGCCGACGGGCACGATCACCGTGTTCTTGACCATCTGGGCCTTCATCAGGCCAAGTATCTCGGTGCGGTAGTCTTCCATCCGCTCAGACCAGCGAAGCCCGCCGCGCGCGACGCGCCCGCCGCGTAGATGCACACCTTCCATCTGCGCGGAAAAGACAAAGATCTCGAACATCGGCAGGGGCTGCGGCATCCCGCTGACCCGCGCCGGGTCGAACTTGAACGACAAATAGCGTTTGGACGCCCCGTCCTTCTCGCGTCGAAAACAGTTGGTGCGCAGCGTCGCCTGGATCAGGTTGAGAAAACTGCGCAGTATCCGGTCTTCATCGAGACTCGAGACCTCTTCGAGCAACGCGTCGAACTGCGCGATCTGCTGCGCCTGTTGTTCCGCGGACTGGTCCTGCAGCGCGGGATCGAAACGCAGCAGGAACAGGCGATGCAGCACCCGCACCACGTCCGGGTTGCGGTTCAAGACCCCGATGGTGTACGCCTGTGTGTAGGGCACCTTGATCTGGTGCAGGTAGCGGCTGTATGCGCGAAAAAGCAGGGCCTCGTGCCAGGCCAGGCCCGCGCGCAATACCAGGCCGTTGAAACCGTCGTTGTCGACGTCGCCGGCCCAGACGCGCAGGAACGTCTCTACGAACAATTGCCGAGTCGCACCCGATACCGCACCGCCCGTTGCTTGACGCGTGGCGAAATCGTGAATCCAGACCTCGCGCGCCGGGTGGCGGATGCGGTAGGGACGCTCGCCGAACACGCTCAGCCCCATGTTTTCGAGCACCGGGATGAGCTGAGAGAGCGGCAGTGGCCGGCCCGGTGAATAGAGGCGTACGTGGATCTGGTCGGCACCTTCGACGATCGGGTGATACAGGTGAAGCACCGGCTTGTCTGCCTCACGCACCCGTTCGATGCGCCCGATGTCGTCGACCGCAATGCGCGGGTGGTAATCCTCGCGATAGCCGCCCGGGAATGCCTGGGCATAGTCACGCAGATAACGCGCCGCGAGTGCCTCGTCGCCCTGGTCGAAAAGGGCGTTGCGCAGCCCATCCTGCCAGGTCGTGGAGACCTCGACAATGCGCGCCTCGAGCTCGTCGATGTCGAAGGCCGGTGGTCGGTCGGCCGGCATCCGGATCACATAGTGGATGCGCGCCAGGATGGACTCGGAAAAATGTGTCTCGAACACGACGTCGACGCCGCCCAGTGCCTGCACCAGGATCTGCTGGATCGCGATCCGCACCTCACGGCTGTAGCGTTCACGGGGCAGGTAGACCAGACAGGTGTAGAAGCGCCGGAACGGGTCCGAAATCACGAACAGCCGCGTGCGCTGGCGCTCCTGCAGTTCCAGCACGCCCAGCGTGGTATCGAGCAGATCCGAGGTGCTGATCTGAAACAGCGTGTCGCGCGGAAAATTGTCCAGGATGTTCGCGACCACGCGGCCCGAATGACTGTTGGGCGAAACCTGTGCGCCCGCGAACACCGCATCGACCTTCTTGCGCAGCAGCGGTATCTGGCGCGGCGGGGTGTTATAGGCACCGGATGCGAACAGGCCGATCAGGCAGGTCAGACCGACCACCTCCCCCTGCGCGTCGCGCCGCTGTACCGCGACACAGTCCAGGTACGCGGGTCGATGCACGGTCGAGCGCGCATTGGACTTGGTCACCAGCAGATACGCGTCGGACGCCGAGAGGTCGACAGCAAGACCGCTGATCAGTGCCTCGGCGCGTTCCCGGGCCTTTGCGCCGCCGCGCATTAGTCCCAGCCCGGAGCCCTCGACGAAGCGCAACGCATGTCGCCCGTTTCCCGGTAGCAGATCGAACTGGCCGCTGGCAATGAACAGGAAATGGTCGTTTACCATCCAGTTGAGGAACGCATGTGCCTCCAGCCGGTCGGGGTTCGAAGCACCCGCCCCCGGCGCGAGGTCCTCCAGGATCTGTTCCGCCTGGTGCTTCATCTTCAGCCAGTCGGTGGTGGCGAGCGTCACATCGGCGATCACATCGGCGACCAGGCCTTGCAGCCCGCCCAGGGCCTCCTGCGGCTGGCGGTCGACATGGAGCTGGATGACGGCCTCGCTGCTGGTCAACTCGGCGATCGTCCCGGGTTCGTGTATCGCGACCAGCTTGCCCCCGCCATCGCGCGTCAGAGAAAAGACCGGATGAATCGTGAGCTTGATCGCCAGGCCCTTGCGGTTCACCGCCGCCGAGATCGAATCCACCAGAAACGGCATGTCCCGGGCAACGACTTCGACAATGGTGTCCCGACTCCGCCAGCCGTGTTCCTCCTGCGTCGGGTTGTAGACCCGCACGATCGCCTGGTCCGGCCGCCGTCGCTGCATCAGGCGCCAGTGGGCGATCAACGCGCCGAGCAGGTCCTGCGGGTCCTGTTCTTCGAGGTCCTCGGGCGAGATGTGCCGATAATAGATCCGCAGCAGGTGCTCGACCTGGCCCGCCTCCACCGGGCCCGCCCCTTCGGGCGGATTGGCCGCAAGCAGGTTGCTCAAGGTCTGGATAAGGCGTCCCCCGTTGACCCTTGTCATGTCTCTCCGGCGCGAAATCGCGTGTCTGGTCCGAGTATGGCGCCGCCCGAAACGCTCGACGGCATGGACTTTCCTCCAAGGTTAGTCAATGTCGACCGGGCCCGCCGCGTGCAGGACGTCTCGACCGCCAGGATTCCCGCAAACCGGGGCGCACGGGTTAGGATTCGGGGGGTAAGCTCAGGAGACGTGATGCTCAACACACTCGACAGACTCTTGCCGTCGGATTTCCCGGCCCTGCGCCGCCACCGGACTGCGACGCTGCAGGTCAATCTCGGATACCGCTGCAACCAGCAGTGCCTGCACTGCCATGTGGCCGCCGGTCCCCAGCGCAGCGAGGTCATGTCGACCGAGACCGCGGCGCTGCTCGTGGACCGCCTCGCGGCGCGCCGATTCGAATCCCTGGATCTGACCGGCGGGGCGCCCGAACTCAACCCCTCGTTTCGCAACCTGGTCGTCGAGGCACGCCGGCTCGGGATGAAGGTCATCGACCGTTGCAACCTGACCATCCTGGAAGAGCCCGGCCAGGAAGACCTCGCGGAGTTCCTCGCACGCCACCGGGTCGAGATCGTCGCCTCGCTGCCCTGTTACCTCGAAGACAACGTCGATCGGCAGCGCGGCAAGCAGGTATTCGAACGCAGCATACGCGCGCTGCAACGGCTGAACGGGCTCGGGTACGGCGACCCGGACGGCAGCCTGCGGCTCAATCTGGTCTACAACCCGCAGGGGCCCACGCTGCCACCGGCTCAGGCGAGCCTCGAGGCCGACTACCGCCGGGTGCTCGCCGAACGACACGGCGTCCGCTTCCACCGCCTGCTGGCACTGGCCAATCTCCCGATCCAGCGCTTTGGCAGCACGCTGATCTCGCTTGGCCAGTTCGACGACTACATGGCCCTGCTGAAGCAGTCGCACAGCAACGACAATCTCGCCAGCGTGATGTGCCGTTCGCTCGTCTCGGTCGACTGGCAGGGTTATCTGTACGACTGCGACTTCAATCAGATGCTGGGACTCGGCATGCACGACCAGGCGTCCAGGCACCTGCACCTGCGCGACCTGCCGGGACTCACACTCGAAGACCGCAGCATCCGGGTCGCCGATCACTGTTTCGGCTGCACCGCGGGCCAGGGTTCGAGCTGCGGCGGCGCACTGCAAGACCCGGCGTGATGACGGCGACGCCGACGCGCATTTCAGTGGTCGTCCCGACGCTCAACGAGCGCGAGCAGTTGCCGCGGCTGCTGCAGGATCTGGCTGCGCTGCGTCGCGAAGGCCTCGAGCTGATCCTGGTCGATGGTGGCAGCAGCGACGCGACCCCTGCCGTGGCGGCCGGGCGGGTCGACCAGGTAATCGTCACCGCGCCGGGTCGCGCGGCGCAGATGAACGCCGGCGCCCGGGCCGCCCGCGGCGCCATCCTGTGGTTCCTGCATGCGGACAGCCGGGTCGCGCCTGCCGCCTTGGCGATGCTGGACCGGGCCTGTGCCGATGGACACCGCTGGGGACGCTTCGACGTCCGGCTGTCGGGGCGCCGCTGGCCGTTTCGCATCATCGAACGGATGATGAACCTGCGCTCCTGTGTCAGCGGCCTGGCCACCGGCGACCAGGGTATCTTCGTCACCCGCGAGTTGTTCGGCGCGGTCGGCGGCTACCCCGACCAGCCGCTGATGGAAGACATCGCATTGTCCAAGACATTGCGCCGACATGGCGCGCCATGCTGCATTCGGCATCCGCGCCTGGTCACGTCGAGCCGCCGCTGGGAGATGCGGGGGATATGGCGCACGGTCTGGCTGATGTGGCGGCTGCGTCTGGCCTACGCGCTCGGCGCGCCACCGCACAGGCTGGCCCGTCGCTATCGATGAGTCGCCGACCGCGCGGGGCCTGCCTGCTGGTGTTCGCCCGCGACCCGCGGCCCGGCCGCGTCAAGACCCGCCTGGTGCCGGCACTGGGCCCCGACCTCGCCGTGGCTGTGTACCGAGAACTGCTGCGGGACACGCTGCAGACGGCGGCCGGGAGCACCGCGGCGCGGCTGGAATTGTGGGTGGATCGTCCCGATCCGGGCCCCTATTTGACCGAGGCCGCCCACACGGCGGGGATGCAGCTGCACAGCCAACGCGGCTCGGATCTCGGCCTGCGGATGCACCACGCCCTCGCCCACGCGTTGGCGCGCTGCGGGTCGGCGGTACTGATCGGCAGCGACTGCCCGGAGTTCGACCCGGACTACCTCGACCGCGCGTTCGACGCGCTGCGCCATCGCGATGCGGTGATCGGCCCGGCCGCGGACGGCGGTTACGTGCTGATCGGCCTGAAGCGGCCGCAGCCCGCGCTGTTCCGCGGCATCCGCTGGGGCGGCCCGCAGGTGCTGGAAGCGACACGCGCGCGACTGCGTAGTCTCGGTCTCGACTGGCAGGAGCTGCGGACGCTGCACGATCTCGACGAACCGGGCGATCTGGCACGTTTCCCACGACTCGCGGCCCGGGCGCGCGCCGCGATCGCGCCGGGCACCCGAGCGCCCGACGGCCGTCGCGATTGAACTCGGCGACGCGCCGCCTGCATCATGGGCTGTCATCCGATGCCGTACAGGAGGCAGAACGTCTTGAACTGGATCGACCGACAACCGCTGCTGATATTCGTCGTGGCCGCGCTGACGCTCGGGCTCGCGCCGTTCGTGCCGGAACCGCACCTCTGGGAGAAGCTCAAGCTCCTGATGACCGGCTCGCTGTCGCGACCGCTGGACATCTTCGACCTGATCCTGCACGGGGCCCCCTGGGTCCTGCTGTCGATCAAGCTGTATCGGCTGGCGCTCGCAAAGCGCCCCGTACCCTGAACGCCGCCGTGGCGGGCCCCCACGGGTGTGGCCGCCACGGCGCGAATCGCTGTACAACCACGCTAAATCAATCTGAAGAAAAATCAATAAACTATTGTTTTAATTTGATTTTCTATTGATTTTTCGTCATGCCGCAAGGACAATCCGGCAAGGCGGCGCGTAACCTGGTCCCACCTGTCGGGCAGGCAGGGTACACTGCCGCCCGCCCGACAGCCTGCCCGCTGTCGTGCGATACCCGAGTCCGCGAGGAGGAGACCCTGCCGTGACCCCCCAGCAGATGCCAAGCGTCGAATTGATCCAGGGTGCGGCCGCACCGCCGTTGCAGCCGCCGGCGCGCGGACGCCGCTGGAAGCTGTTCTTCGCCGTGTTGCTGCTCACCGGCGCGATCGGCCTCGCACTGGTCTATGGGCGCACGCCGGTCTATCAGGCCAGCGCTTCGGTGCTCACGGTAAAACCCAAGGCGGTCGACACACGCAGCGCCGAGGCGGATATCGAGCACGTCGCAATCCAACGACGGCTCCTGCTGGGCGACGAACTGCTCGGTCGACTCTCGCAGCAGCTCGCCGACACCGGCGGGCAGGACTTCACCGATGTCGAGTCGCTGCGCGAGTCGCTGCGCGCGGTCGCGGTACCCGATACCAACCTGCTCGATTTGCGCGTACGGGGCAGCGACCCGGAGCAGCTGCAACATATCGCCAACCGCTGGGCCGATGCCTACCAGGCATTCCGCGCCAGTCAGATAGAGGCGGCCACCGGCCGCACCACGCTCGAATTGAACGAGCAGCAGATGCAACTGCAGGCCCGCATCGATCAGGCAAGGGCAGACCTGCTGGCCTACCGTGAGCGCCACGACATCGTGAGCCTGGAGCGCCAGGAGAATCGCAGCCTGGCCTCGCTCAAGGGGCTCAACGACTCGCTGAACAAGGCGCGCGAGAGACTGGTCGAGGCCCAGGCCCGGCAGATCGCGGTCGAGGAGGCAATCGCGCGCGGCGAAACGGTCATACCGAGCGAGCAGAAGGCAGAGATCGCGCTGATGCAGCGAGACCTGGAGACGGCAAAGACACACCTGAGCGAACTCCAGGGCCGCTACACACAGACCTACATCGAGCGCGACCCGGTGCTGAAGGCCTTACCCGGCCAGATCCGGAACATGCAGCGGGAACTCGATCACACGCTGGGCCTGGCCAGGGCCACCATGCAGGACGAGGCCTCGCAGGCGGCGGAGGCGGCACGGGTCTCGGTCGCGACCCTGGAGGCGAAGCTGGACGAACAGCAACGCCAGGTGCAGCTGTTCACGGACCGATTCAAGGATTTCAAGGCGCTGGAGGAGGATCTCGCCCGTCTCGAGGCCATGCAGGCCGACAGCAGGGAGCGCCTGGCCGCGCTCCAGGTCAGCAACCTGGAGCGGTTCCCGCCGATTCAGATCGTCGAGCGGGCGCGCCTGCCGACGCGGCCGATCTATCCCGACTATCGGCGCGACCTCGCGATCGCGTTGATCAGTGCGCTCGCACTGGCACTGTTCGTCACCTGGCTGGTGGACTTCCTCAGCGAAAAGCCGCAACCCGAATCGACGCCGCCCTATCTGGGGGTGCGCATCGTCCATGGCGAGCAGCCCTCGGCACTGGACGCGGCGCGGCCGGACAACCGCCTGGCCATCGGCGCGCAGCCCGCGCCCCGACCCACGCAACCGCCGCCCAACCTGCCTGTCCTGCCACGTGAGCTGACCGTGGGCGAGCTGCGTTCGCTGCTTTCGGCGAGCGATCCGCTGGCCGCTGGCTATATCGCGCTGCTGCTCTCGGGCGTGTCGCCCTATGAACTCCCGCTAATGCACGCGGCCTGTTTCGACCGCGGGAGCGGACGCGTCGAGGTGCCCGGCGCCGGTCGTCGCGGATTGACACTGACGGCGAGCGCCTGGCGCTGGCTGGAGCCGGTCATTGCCGAATTGCACCAGCGCCGGATGGCACTCACGGTGGCGGAACTCGATGGCAGACTGCGTAGCGCCGCACAAGACGCCGGTCTCGCCGATCCCGGCAGCGTTAGTGCACTCGCCGTCTGGCACAGCTATGCGGTCTACCTGGTCCGTCAGGGCATCGGCGTGTCTTCGTTGATGCAGCGGGTCGGCGACCTGCCATCCGGTGCGCTGGGTGCGTTGCTGCATTATGCGCCGCCGGGTGGCGACCGACCATCCTCGGCGATCGATTCCATCCACCCTGCACTGGCATCTTGACAGGGCGGACACGGATGTCCCCTGGTGCAGCCGAGTGGGTGGAAACTTCACGGTGGTTGACGCGCGTCGCCGCGTCTCGGAGACTTCGTCAATCACCATACGACCGTCAATGACCCAAGCGACCAAGCATTCATCCCGTCCATCGAGCCGTAAGCACGGGCTGATGTTGAGTCTGCTCGGGCTCTTGATCCTGGTCGAGGTGGTAACGCTCGTCCTGGTGCTGGCCTCGCAGCGCTTCGCCAGTGAACAGGCCCTGCACGATTACGCGCACGAACTGTTGCAGAACGTAGCCGACGAGACGCGAGAGAACGCGGCGAGCTATCTGCGACGCGCACAGGACAGCGTCTCGCTCGCAGCCGGCACCATCGAGGCGGGCCTTTTCACGATCGACGAACCCGAACGGCTGGAGAACTTTTTCCTCCAGCAACTGACGGTGCTGCCGCAGATCGACGCCATCTTCCTGGGTGACCAAGAAGGCAGCTTCGTTTTCAGCAAACGCGATTTGTCGCAGGCCCGAAACGGTTTCCTGAGCAAATTCATTCGCGCGCAGGCGCCGGCCTCGGAGCGCGTCAGCTTCGTCAAACGCGATGCGGCGCTGGACGAGATATCGCGCTTCGCGGACCCTGAAGATCGCTACGACCCGCGTGACCGCCCCTGGTACGAATCCGCGATCAAGGCCGGGAAGCCGGTCTGGACCGATCCCTACATCTTCTTCACATCACAGCAACCGGGGCTCACCGTCGCACGCGCGGTGCGCGACGACAACGACAGGGTGCAGGGCGTGGTCGGTGCCGACATCGAGCTGTCGGCCCTGTCCGAATTTCTGACCACCCAGAAAGTCGGTGAAACCGGCGCGGCCTTTATCGTGCACAGCAACGGCGGGGTGCTCGCGCACCCGGGCGCGGCCGGCCTGGTCCAGAGCGGAGAACACAACCAACTTCGGTTAAAGCAGCTCGATGAACTCGATGCGGTCAGCGCCCACGCCGGTCGGCGCCTGATGGATCGCTTCCCCGACCTGATAACGCTCGACCACACCTATTTCGACACCTTCGAACTCGAGGGGCGCCACTACCTGAGCATGTTCGTCCCCTTGTTGTCACATGGTCGCAACCGCTGGGTCATGGGCGTCTATGCACCGGAGGACGAACTGGCGCAGACGATACGCGAGGGGCAGCGCAAGAGCATCTTCCTCGGCGTCGCGACCAGCCTGTTGACGATCACCGCCGCGCTGCTGTTCCTCGTGATGATTGCGCGCCCGATCAACGCGCTGCAGCAGCAGGCCAGGGAGGACCCGCTGACCGGCCTGCTCAACCGCCGCAGCTTCGGTGAGACAGCGGAGCAACTGCTGACGGCCGCCAGACGCAACAAACAGGTCACCTCGGCCATCATGATAGACATCGATCGATTCAAACCGATCAACGACCAGCATGGACACGCGGTCGGCGACGAGGTGCTGCTGGTCGTCGCGCGTCGAATCGCACGCGGGCTGTCGAACGAGGATCTGCTGGCCCGATACGGCGGCGAGGAATTCGTCGTGCTGCTGCCGGACACCGGCCTCCACGAAGGTCGACAGGTCGCCGAACGGCTGCGCGAGCTCGTCGGCAACTCGCCAGTGATCACCAGCGTCGGCGAGCTGCACGTGACGATCAGCCTGGGCGTGGCCAACGGCGATCACGGCAACACCCGTCTCGCCGCACTGCTGGACGCCGCAGACCGTGGGCTGCTCCAGGCCAAACGGCTTGGGCGCAACCAGGTCGTCTCCATGCCGCCGGGCGATTCAGCCGAACAGCGACAGTGAACAGAATCCGGCGGCCAGTAGGCCACCGAGGCGAACCAGCCAGTCGGAAAGCCGGTCGCCGCGCCGGCCGTCGACCGCCGGCACGCGCTCCCGCGCCACCAGGATGCGCTGCCACTGCCCGGTGCGTACCGCCCGCAGCGCGCGAAAATCGTCACCGTTCTGGATTGCCGACGAGGTCTGGCACCCCCGGCAACGGCTCAACTGGGAGGACGACCGGCTGATCATGGAGCTCCCCTATGTCCACAGCCGGGAACTCGCGATGGAGATCCTGCGCCACGGCAGCGACGTCGAGGTGCTGGCGCCGGCCGCACTGCGGGCGGAAGTCGAGGCGATACTCGAGCAGACACTGGCGCTGTATCGGGCGCCCACTGTCGGTGCGTCGCAGCCCCCGTCGACACCCGCCACCACGGCCGCAAGGGCGCCGCGGGACGGTTGATGCGGCAGCGGCCGGCGCCCGCGCAATGCACGCGACCGACCGCACGAGTCCCAGGCATACGCGTCGCCCGGCCAGGGCCGAGGTGCCACCGACCGGATGCCGGGAAGTGGCGATACGCTACCGCGTGCGTATCACGACCGGTGGATAGAGTACCGAGTGGCTCATGCCCGGATGACGTTCGCCATAGGCCGCCGGGACGTCCTGGGTGCGATCGCTCGGTATCGTCAATGAGAACAGCAGGATCGCGAGCAACACCAGGCGACGCGGCCACAGGACCGTCGGCCTGGCCAGCATCGCATCGTAGAACGACCAGTCGAGATCGCGCATCACCGCTTCGCGCGACGGTCGTCGATAGATCCACAGCAGCATACCGGCGCCGATCACGACCATCGCCACGTTGAACCATTGTCCTGACGGCAGGCCAAGCAGGTCGGCGCGGTAGTCGCGAAGGAAATCGATCAGGAAACGCAGCAGACCGTACAGCAGCACGAAACTCGCCGCGAGGACCCCCGGCGGCGGCCTGCGGGCGCGAATCCATAGCAAAGGGACAATCAGCAACAGGTTCTTGAGCCCGTCGTACAGCACGACCGGGTGTCGGTAGCCTTCCGCGTCCGGGAATTTCACTGCCCACCAGACGTCGGTGACGCTGCCGACGATCTGCCCGTCGATGAAGTTGGCCAACCGGCCGACAACCAGGATCAGTGCGCCGGGCACCGCGAGCGCATCGAGCAGGCCGAGGAACGGCTTCCGTTTCACCCGGCTGAACACCCAGGTTCCGGCCACGGCGCCGATCAGGAAGCCATGGGTCCCCATACCGCCTATCCAGTAGTACGGCAGCTGTGCCAGGTGATCGCGATAGTACGCCCACTCGTAGAACAGCACGGCCATCAGCCGGCCGCCGACCAGGACACCGGCACAGACGACGATGCTCAGATCATAGACGTCGGCGAGACTCAGGCGCAGGCTGGCGCGTTGCCAGCGAAACCAGAGAAAGAGCGCCAGAAAGCCCAACGCATAGGACAGGCCGTAATACCAGAGATAGAGCCCGCCGAGGTCGGCCAGCACCGGGTCGATATCGTGGATGTAGGGTCCGGCCATCGTCGCTAGGCCTCCTGCCGACGCTGTATCTTCCCAATGTAGCCAGGCGCGAACCAGCGCCGCAAATCAGGCGATGGTTCGGGGCCGCCTCAGTCGTCGAGTTCCTCACTGACCTGCTGGCGCGCGCGTTGCGCCGCATCGCGCGCCTCCACCGTCATCCGGTAGGCGACGTAATACTTGTAGACGTTCCGCACATAGGTCACCGGCTGCAGTCCGATCTTCTCCGCGGTCACGATCTCGACATTGTTGAACCAGCGGTTGGGGTCGAGGCCGCGCTTCCTTGCCAGACCCCGCATCTTCTGGATGTTGCCCGGACCGGCATTGTAGGCGGCGAACGCGAACAGCGTGCGGTCGTCACCGTCGAACTCCGCATCCTGGAAGTAGCGGGTCATCAGTCGATCCATGTACTTGGCACCGGCATGGATGTTCGACTCCGCCTTGCGGATGTCACCGACCTTCAGCTCCTTGGCGGTCCGCGGCATGATCTGCATGATCCCGATCGCACCCGCCGGGCTGCGCAGCTTCTGGTTGATGCGCGATTCCTGGAAACCCTGGGCGGCCAACATCAGGGGATCGAATCCATACTGCTCGCCGTACTTGCGAAACAGCCCGATGGTCTGCTGGAAACGCTGCCACTCGGCCTCGCCGGTCGGGTCTTTGTGCTCCTTGACGTACTTCTGCATCTTCTGCAGCCGATAGGCGGTCGCCCCCTTGCTGCTGACCTCGTGGCGATAGAAGTCGAGGATCTCTGCGGTCAGGCCCGGGCTCCCCTTGCGCACCGCCCACCCGATCTTGCCGCCCTCGCGCAGTACGATATCCTCGTGTACCTGGACATGAGGCAGGACCTGGGACCACAGCTTCGCCTTCCAGTCGTCGACGACGATCGCCTGCAGCAACCCGCTGTCGAGCATTTCCATCATGTCCTCGTCCTCGAGCGCGTCCGGGACCAGCACGAGCCTGATCTCGGGTTTGGCCTCCGCCCGCAGGCGCTGGTTGAGCGCCACCAGACTGGCGTGATAACTGGACGCCTGCCGCACATGCACGGTCTGCCCGGCGAGGTCGTCCAACGTCGTCACCGGCGGCGACTTCGGCCCAGTCAACAGGAGTTCGCGCACGGTCAGGCCACGTTCGGGCACCGCGAAGTCGACCTTCGCCAGACGTTCCGGGGTCGCAGTCAGGTTACCGGCGGCGATGTCGCCGAGGCCCGCGAGCAGTTCGGGCAACAGCTGATCGCGCGTTGTCGGTATCATCATGACCGTGATCGGGCGGCGCGCGAGTCGCTTGCGATACTTCTTGTTGATGTAGCGCTCGAAGTCGCGCACCGTCTCGCCGATCAGGCCGCGCTCGCGCCCCTTTTCGTTGTAATACAGGCTGCGGCTGAAGGGTACCAGCACGCGCAGCAGACGGCGCTCGAGCATGCCGTCGAAGTCGCCGGTCCAGGGCTCCCGCTCGATAGACAACGCGCGCGGCTCGGTTTCGCCGTTGTCCGCCTGCTCGGTCGCGGCCGAAATGCCGGCCGACAGCAAGGCGAGCAGCAGCGCGCCGACGAGCGCCAAAGAATCCTTTGCGGAACGACTCATACCAAACACCGTTTATTGCTCCAGATCGACCTCGGCCGGGCGCCCCTTCACGCGCTCGCGGACCCCCTGCACGACGAAGTACATCGCCGGGATCAGCAGCGTCCCGATCACGGTCGCCGCCAGCATGCCGCCCATGACCGCGGTGCCGAGCGAGACACGCGATCCCGCGCCGGCGCCGCTGGCGACCACGAGCGGAATGATACCGAGAATGAACGATAGCGCGGTCATCATCACCGCCCGGAAGCGCAGATGCGCGGCCTTGACCGCGGCGTCGAATATCGACAGGCGCTGCGTCTCACGCAACTCCTTCGCGAACTCGACGATCAGGATCGCGTTCTTCGCCGCGAGGCCGATCAGCATCACCAGCCCGATCTGCGTATAGAGATTCACATCCATGCCGGCGAGACCGACCGTGCCCAGCGCGCCGAACACCGCGACCGGCACCGCCAGCATGACCGCAAACGGCACCGACCAGCTTTCATACTGCGCGACCAGGAACAGGTATACGAACAACAACGCCAGCGCGAAGATCAGCGGTGCCTGCCCGGCGGCCTGTATCTCCTGGTACGACATCCCGGTCCACTCGAAGCCGAAGCCGGCCGGCAATGTCTCACGCGCGGTCTTTTCCATCGCCGCGATCGCCTGACCCGAGCTGAACCCCGCTGCTGCACCGCCGGAGATGTCGGCCGAGCGGAACAGGTTGAAGCGCGACATGATCTGCGGCCCGGTCCGCGTCTCGACATCGGCGATCGTCGCCATCGGCACCATGTCGCCGCTGCTGCTGCGTACGTAGAGGCGCACGATGTCGGACGGCGTATTGCGAAACTCGCCCTCCGCCTGGGCCAGCACACGCCAGGTGCGGCCGAACTTGTTGAAGTCGTTGATGTAGGTCGAACCGAGTTGGGCCTGCAGCGTCGTGAAGACCTCGCTCATCGGCACGCCGAGGTTCTGTACCTTGTCGCGGTTGATCTCGAGATACAGCATCGGGACATCGGCGCGGAACGTGCTGTAGGCACCGTCGATCGCCGGGTCGCTGTTTGCGGCCAGGACGAAGCCGCGCATCACCGAGGCGAATTCCTGCACGCTGCCGCCACTGTAATCCTGCAGCACGAAGGAGAAGCCCCCCGAGTTCCCGAGGCCCGGGATTGCCGGCGGAACGAAAGGGATCAGCAGCGCGTCGCTGGTCTGCGCCGCGATCTGCTGCACCTTGCCGACGATCGAGCGCAGCTGCAGATCGGCGGATTGACGCTCACCCCAGGGGGCGAGAACCGGGATCATCAGCGCACTGTTCGAGCTGATCGCCGAATTGAGCAGCGAGAAACCGGCCGCCGAGATCACGTTGGTCACGCCCGGCAGCTCCAGCAACTGTTGCTCGACCCGCTCCAAAACGGCCTCGGTGCGGGTCAGTGACGCCGCATCCGGCAACTGGACTTCCATGAAGAAGAAACCCTGGTCCTCCTCCGGGAGGAACCCACTCGGCAGATTGCCGAACATCCAGACCGTGCCGGCGAGCAGAACCGCATAGAGCCCGATCGCCAGCGACGCGCGCCGGATGATCTGCTTCACCCCGGCCGTATAACCGGCGGTGACACGCCCGAACACGCGGTTGAAACCGCCCAGCAGCGCGATCGGCTGGGCACCCTTCTTCAGCAACACCACGCACAGGGCCGGGCTCAGGGTCAGTGCGTTGACCGAGGAGATCGCGACCGCGACCGATATCGTGACCGCGAACTGTTGATAAAGCTGGCCGGTGATGCCCGGCATGAACCCGACCGGCACGAACACCGCGAGCAGCACCAGCGTGGTCGCGACCACCGCCCCGCCGACCTGGTCCATCGCCTTCGCGGTCGCGGCCTTCGGATCCAGGTCTTCCTCTTCCATCAGGCGCTGGACGTTCTCGACCACGATGATCGCGTCGTCGACCACGATCCCGATCGCGAGGATCAGTGCAAACAACACGATGGTATTGAGCGAGAATCCGACCACCGCGAGCGCGGCGAAGGTCCCGATCAGCGACACCGGGATCGCGATGCCGGGGATCAGCGTGGTCCGCCAGTCGCCGAGAAACACGAACACGACCAGGATGACCAGGATGACCGCGACGATCAGCGTCTCGACCACCTCGTCGATCGACGCCTTGACGAAGTTTGTCGTGTCATAGAGGATCTGATGCGCCATGTCGGGTGGAAAGCGCTGGGCGAGCTCCGCCAGGACTTCCCTGACCCCGGTCGCGGTCGCCAGTGCGTTCGCGTCCGGCGTCTGATACACCGCCAACACCACCGACGGCGCACCATCCAGCCGACCGGTCGCCGAATAGGCCTGCGCGCCGAGCTCGACGCGCGCGACATCCCCGACCCGGATCGCCGAGCCGTCAGGCTGCATGCGGATGACGATGTCGGCGAACTCCTCGACCTCGCTGAGCCGGCCCTTCGTGGTCACCGTGTATTGGAACTGCTGATCGGATGGCGCCGGCGGGGCGCCGATCTGACCCGCCGGCACCTGCACGTTCTGCTGCGCGACCGCCTGCTGCAGATCGCTGACCGAGACGTTCAGCGCGGTCATCCGGTCCGGCTTCAGCCAGAACCGCATCCCGTAGTCCATCACGCCGATGATCTCGGCCTTGCCGACCCCGTCCACCCGGCCGAGCGAATCCTTGACGTTGATCGTCGCATAGTTGTTCAGGTACAGCGCGTCCAGGGTCTGATCCGGTGAGCTGATGTTGACGATCAGCAGCATGTTGGTCGACTGCTTTTCGGTCTTGACGCCCTGCCGCCGGACCTCCTCCGGCAGCTTTGGCAACGCCTGCGAGACGCGGTTCTGGACCTTGACCTGTGCCATGTCCGCGTCGGTACCGATATCGAACGTCACGGTCAGGCTGTAGCGTCCGTCGTTGTCCGACTTGGAGGACATGTAGATCATGCCCTCGACCCCGTTCACCTCCTGCTCGATCGGCGCGGCGACCGTCTGCTCCACCACCTCGGCACTGGCACCCGTGTATTGGGTACTGACGCTGACGGTCGGCGGCGTGATCTCGGGAAACTGGGCCACCGGCAGGCTCAGCAGCGCCAGCAGCCCGGCCAGCGTGATCACGATCGATATCACGAACGCGAACTTGGGACGATTGATGAAGAACTTGGAAAAGCCCATGGTGTCCTCGCGATCCTGGCCGGCGCGCCGTCAGCCCCTTTCGACGGTGGGTTCGATCGGCGCGATCGGTTCCGGCGTCACGGTGATGCCGGGTCGCACCTTCTGCAGACCGCTGTAGATCAGACGTTCGCCCACGCCGAGACCCTCCTCGACCAACAGGTCAGCACCGAAACGCTGCCCGGTCTCGATACGCCGTACCTCGACCTGGTCCTCGGCGTCCACCAGCAGCACATAGTGGCCTCCCTGGTCGGTCAACACCGCGGCCTGCGGGATCAGCACGGCCCGGCGCGGCTGCTTGCGCTCGATCAGTACGGTCACAAACTGGCCGGGCAGCAACAGGCGGTCCGGATTCGGGAACTCTGCCCGAATACGCACCGTGCCGGTCTTCGGATCCACCTTGTTGTCGACAAAGTCGAACTGTCCCTGGTGCGCGTAGAACTCGCCGTCATCGAGGCGCAACCGCGGAACGACGGCATCCTGATCGGCCATGTCGCCGGCCTGCTCTCGGGCGATGTCCAACCTCGCCAGCTCCAGATACCAGGATTCGGCGATCGAGAACACGACCTGGACCGGGTCCATCTTGTTGATCGTGGAAAGCACGCCGGAATCCGGCCCCACCAGGTTGCCGACGTGCAGCCTCGCGACGTCGATCCGCCCGTCGATCGGTGCCCTGACCTCGGTGTAGTCGAGGTCGAGTTGCGCCTGGGCGATCGCGGCCTCGGCCTTCTTGACCGCGGCCTCCTGCACCAGCACCTCGGCACGTGCCTCGTCGACCCGCATTTGGGGGACATTCTTGGACTTGACCAGCTCCTCGAAGCGCTTCAGGTCTACCCGTGCCCGGTTCAACGAGGCCGTGGCCGCCGCCAGTTCACCCTCGGCCTGGGCAAGCATCGCCGTGTACTGCTCGGGCTGGATGCGGTACAGCACCTGGCCCGCTTCGACCATACCGCCCTCTTCGAACTCCTGGCTCTGCAGGAAGCCGGTCACGCGGGCGCGCAGCGCGACCGTCTCGACCGCCTGGGTCTTGCCGACGAACTCGAAATACGGATTCACCTCGCGCTCCGCGGTCTCGACAACGCCGACCGCCGGTGGGGTCGCGTCTGGCGCCTGCACGGCGCCGGGCCCACAGGCCGCCACGAGCATCGCGAGCAGACCGACCGCAACGCCACCCCGGGGGGCCGTGGCTCGGGACGCCGGTCGGCCGGCGTCATACAGCGGATCGTCTCTCGGGTGGTCTCGCATCGGTCTGTGCCTTCGTTGGGAGTTCAGGTGCAATGGGCCGCCAGCGGTATGGTCTGGCTAGCGTTCGTCCGGCGGCGGCTGGTCCAGGGCCTCGCGCAATGCGCTGGCCTGCGGATCGTCCGGGAAGCGCTCGAGCATTTCGTCGGCAAAGGCCGTCGCCCGTGCGAGATCACGCTGGTCGCGGTAAATCGTGACCAGCGCGACCAGGACATCCCGATTCGCCGGTACACGCCGGTTGGTTTCCTCCAGCACCGCGAGTGCCCCGCCGGTATCGCCGGCGCCCTGCAGCGCCAGCGCATAGACATAGGCATAGCGGGCCACGCCGGGCGCGCGCTGGGCGGCCTCGCGCAGATAGGGCAACGCGTCGTCCAGGCGTTTCTGGCGCACCAGCGACAGCCCGAGCGCGTGGCGCAGATCGGCGTCTTCGTCCACCGCGTCGATGCCGCTACGCAACACGCGTTCCCCATCTGCGTCGCGCTGCTGCTGCCGGTAAAGATCGGCCAGGTTGACATAGGCGGGGGCGAACGCCGGCTCGAGTTTCAACGCCTTTCGATAGGCCTGCTCGGCCTGTGCCGTGTCGCCGACCGCGACCGCGATCAGCCCCAGGTTCAGGTGCGACTCGGGACGATCGGCATTCACGTACTGCGACTGCGCATATTCCTCGATCACCCGGGTGAGCTGCTCGCGAAACCTGTCCGGCAGACGCTGACGCATCAGCGGCGCGAGCAGCCGCGCGGCCTCGAGGCGCACCGCACGGTCGCTGTCGTTCAACGCCGTCCATCCCTGGTCGACCTGCGTGCGCACGTCGGTCGACTCGAGAAACCGCACCGCGGCACCGCGCAACAACGGATCGTCGTCGTGCAGCAGTCGCTGGATCGTGAACAGGGCCTGCGGCTGTCCCAGCCCCCCCAGACGGTCGACCGCACTCGCCCGTACGATGCCCGGCTGGGTCGCATCCGCGGCGACCGCGAGCAGCCGGTCGGCTGCATCGGCTGCCCCGTGGTCGGCCGCATGCAGGGCCTCGCCGAAATGCGCCCCGCGATAGGTACTTTCCGGATACCAGGCGGCGACTGCCGCGGCCGCCCAGTCACTGGTCTGGTCGACATGGCAGGCGTTGCAGGCGTTCGGTGTATCCAGCTTCGAGGACAGATCCGGGCGCGGGACCCGCATCGCATGGTCCGCACGCCAGTCGTTGACCATGTAGACACGCTGCGGCATATGACAACTCGTGCAGGCAGCCCCGTCGGTGCCCGGCACATGGTGATGGTGCTCGGATGTGTCGTAGCGTGCCGGCAGATGGCAGCTGCCACATACGGCATTGCCCTCGGCGCGCAGGCTCAGGCTGTGTGGCTCGTGGCAGTCCGAACAGGTCACACCCGCCGCATACATCTTGCTCTGGATGAAGGATCCGTAGACATAGACCTCGTCCTTGATCTGGCCGTCCGGGAAATACAGGTTGTCGTCGAGCAGCGCCAGGCGATGTGTATTGCCGAGCGGTCTGCCGTGCTCGTAGGCCTCCCAGATCTGGCCGCGGCGTGAATGACAGCGGGCACACAGCTCGATCTGGGTGTGCTTCTCGCGGGGTTTGCTGCGGCGCGGTTTGCCGGTCTGCGCATCGATCGTCCAGACCGCGGCGTCGCGATCGGCGAGGTCCACGACCAGACCCTTGTCTTTGCCCGCCGCTGCGGCCGGGTCCGCGTTGGCCGCCTCTGCCCACCGGGCATGCGCGGCGCCGGGACCGTGACAGGCCTCGCAGGCCACGTCGATCTCGCTCCAGGAGGTACGGTAGCTGTCGCTCGCCAGATCGTAGTTCTTCTGCAGGTCCGTGGAGTGACACTCGGCGCACTGGTAATTCCAGGTCTGCTCACGCCCGGTCCAGTGCAGCGGGTGGCTCGGGCCCATCGCCTCTTCTGGGTACAGATGGAACCAGCGCTGGCCGCCGTCGGCCGCGTCGCGACTGTCCCAGGCAATACCGAGTGCCTGCAGGCGACCGTCCGGAAACGCGATCAGGTACTGCTGCAGCGGATACCAGCCGAAGGTGTAGCCGATCCGATAGTCGCGCAGCTCACCGTCCGGTCCGTCCGTGTGAACGAAAAAGGCGCCGTCGCGGCGAAAGAAGCGCGACGTCACGCCGTGCGCGCTGAACGCGCGATTATCGAAGTCGCCGAGTACCGACGCATCGGTCGCCTCGACCATCGCCAGGTCATGGTGAGAACCCTGCCAGGCCTCGGCCTCGGCCGCGTGACACTCGGCACAGCGCGAACTCCCGATGAAATCGGGCTCGGCGACTGCCGCGAAGGTCAGCAGTGCGAGCGGAAGAAGGATCACAGCGAACTTCATAGCGCCTCTGTCTGCAATGGGCAGGGGACACCTGCCGAACGATGTCGGGCACAGCCCGACCTACCACAAGCGGTCGCAGCATCCCCTAGGGGCTGCGCCCGCCGAACCTCCCGCCGACAAGGTCCGGGCGCAGCGCCGCTACGCAACAGGCGCCCGTTGCCCGCGCGGATTGAGCGCCGGTAGTGCGTGGGCTGGCGCCTGGACCGAGGATTGTAACTGTTTCCGGACATCGACCAACGCGCGATCGAGGGCAGCGCCCTGATCGTACCCTACGCGTCCGGCAACCGCCCGCTGCAGTCGGTCGAGCTGCCCGGCCAGCGCCGGGTCGCCGCTGCGCCGGGCCAGCGCGTCGAGGGTCGGCACCGCGTCCCAGTCATCGCGCCAATGGCCCAGCCATTGGGTCAGCCGGGAATAGATCAGCGCGGCATCCTCGCCGCGGCAGGCCTGCTGCAAGCGCTCGAAGTAGCCCTGCTCGCTTTGTGCCAGCTGTTCCGCACGGCGGTGCCTGCGTCGGCGCAGCAAGCGATAACCCCGAAACAACAGCAACAGCCCGAGCAACGCCGTCGCCGCGACGGACGCGAGCAGCCAGGGACGTTCGATCAAACGGTCGACAGCCTGTGCGGCGAGCAGCGCCGGGTTGACGGCCACTTCGATCTCCAGCGGCTCAATTGCGACCTCGGTCAGTGTCTCGGTCTGCGGATTCCACCACTGGACCTTGCCGCCCGGGATCTGGTAACTGCCGGCCTGCTGCATCACGAAGGTATGGCGCTCGATCCGCTCGCCCTGGAGGCTGCCGCGCTCCCCGGTGTCCTGCACGGTTGGCGCCTCCGGGTACACGACGATGCCGTCGAGCCGGGGGACACTGAGTGTCGGCAGGGCCATGCCGGGCAGGTCCTGCGCGCGGAACACCACGCGCCGCGTGACTGCATCGCCGACCTTGAGCGAGTCAGGGGCCGGATCCCAGGTCTGCTCGACCTCGAAACGTCTGGTGGTCACCAACGGGCGATCTGCCGTGGCACCGGGCGGCAGCCTCGCGTCGAACACCAACGGCTCGGTCTTGAATACGAAATCGGTCGCCACCTTGCCGTAACCGGCCGACGCGGAGAAGCCAACGTCGAAGGCCGGCACGTGCAGGCTGCCGGGACGTTGCGGGAACACCCGGTACTCGTAGCGTTGCACCTGCCAGGTCTCGCCTTCGCGCTGCTCGGTGAACTGGCTCGCACCGGACGACGGGTCGAGCATCAGCGCGCCATCGATCGCCGGGGCATCAAAACGCTGGTTTGCGAGTGCGAACGCGGTCGAACGCAGTTCCAGCATGACCGGCACCGACTGACCCACCCAGTAAGGGCCATCATCGCCGAGGCTCGCCCGCGCGTCGGCCTTGACGACGAGTTCTTCGGCCGACCCGGTCGCGCAATGGCAGGCCCATATCAGGGGCAACAGCAACCGCGTCACCGCTCCTCGCCTCACGGGGTCTCACCCTGCCCCTGCCGCCGCTTCAACTGCAGCGCAAAGCGTGCCTTCAGGAAGTCCGCCGGGCGGGTCTGGACACGGCGCAGCCAGAGCGCACGCAGTTCGGCATCGGAGGCTGACGGGCCTTCGACGAGCTGCTCCTGTTCGGCCTTGGCGCTACGCCCCGTGCTGTCCATCACGATCTCGTCCGCGGCCAGCTTGCCGCCTGTGCCGCCGGCGTCGTCGTCCGGAGGCGCCATCGCGGCCAGGCGCGCCTCGGCGATCGCCAGGTTGGTCTGGGCCGCGGGCCAATCCGGATTGAGCTGCAAGGCCCGCTGGAAGGCATCGATCGCGGCCTCGTAGCGACCGAGCAGGACCAGCGCATTACCGCGATTGAACGCGGCCTCGGCCGAATCGACCCTGGCGAACGCCGCGGCCGCGGCCTCGAAATCGCCGGCGCGGTACAGCGCTGCACCGCGTCGCACCGGGTCGGTGAAACGCTCGGCCGCCGCGGCATAGTCGCCCTGCTCGAACAGCTGCTGACCCTGCTGGTCGGGCGTGCGCCAGAGGTCGGCAAAGCGCCAGCCATCGGCAGCGGTAACGGGGCCCCAGAGCATCAGCGCAAGCAAGACGGCGCAGCGCGCATACAGCGGCGTCGGCCTAGTCATGGCGCACCACCCAGCCACGCCGGAAACCGAACAACGCAATCAGCACCAATGGGGGCACCAGGTAGTAGCCCGCGTCCTTCCAGTAATCCCCCGCCTGCGTCTCGGCCGCCGCCAGGCTGCGCGCCAACCGCCGTGCGATGCGCTGCACATCGGCGTCGTCGACCGTCGGCAGTACCAGCTCACCGCCGGCCGCCGCGGCCGCCTCGCGCATCGCCGCGGCATCCAGCGCCGGGGCCGGCGGGCTGTCCGGCGGCGGTATCACCTCCGGGCCCGCGGCCATCGCGAGCAGTTCGACCCCGGCCCCACCCTCGGCACGCTGTCGGCGCAGTCCCTCGAGCTGGTCCGCCGCCACACTATCGGCGATCAGCAGGATCGAACCGGGACGACCGCTGCCGGCGAGCCTTTCGTTGGCCAGCGCGACCGCGGCGGCCGCGGCGTCACCGGCGCGCGGCATGATGCGCGGGTCGAGCTCGGCGGCGAAGGTCTCGATGATCCCGGCATCACGGGTCAGCGGCATCACCAGGTGTGCGCTGCCGGCATAGGCGATCAGTGCGGTCCGCGCACCGGGCCTCAGCGCCAAGAGATCGCGGATCTTGTGCACCGAGCGCTCCAGGCGCGAGGGCTGGATGTCGCGCGCCAGCATCGAAGGGGTGACCTTGAGCGCGATCACCAGCGCCGCCCGGTCTTCGCTCAACGGTGAAGCCCGACGCTCCCAGGTCGGCCCGGCCAGCGACAGCACCCCGAGCAGCAATAGCAGAGACAATGCGCTGAGCGGCTGCCACACCCGCTGCCCGGCCTCGCCGCGCAGCAAAAGTTGCGACAACAGGTGGTCGGGGATGACCCGGCGCCAGGCATGCTCCGCGGCCTCGCGTTTCCAAAGACGCCACAGGATCAGCAACACCGGAATGAACAGCAGCAGCCAGGCAGGACGCAGGAAATGAAACGGGGCGATCCAGGCGGTCAGCGCGTTCACCCCGACGTCTCCGCAGATGTCGTGGTGCGCCGGCGCGCGCGCCACCAGCCCGCCAGCATCTGCGCAAGCTGGTGCGCCAGCGTCAGCACCAGGGCCACAGCGAGCGGCCAGTGAAAGAGTTCGCGTTGCGGTCGATGGCTGATGGTCGCGACCGTGCGCGGCGTCAGCCGATCCAACGCCGCATAGACCGCCTCCAGCGCCGTGCGGTCGGCCGCGAAAAAGTACTGCCCGCCGGTGGTTTCGGCGACCTTGCGCAGCGTCACCTCGTCGAGCTTGTCCTCGCCGGTGCCCGCCGGGTCGCCGACACCGACGGTGTGCACGACCACACCCTGGTCATGCGCTATCGCCGCGGCCCTATCCGGCGGTACGAGACTGCCGGTGTCGTTGCCATCGGTCAGCACGATCAGCACCCGTGACTCCATCTCGCTGCGCTCGAACAGCGTCATTGCGAGCCCCATCGCATCGCCCAACGCGGTCTTCGGCCCGGCCATGCCCAATTCGACCTCGTCGAGCAGCGCGCGCAACACCTGGGTATCGTCGGTGAACGGCGCCTGGAGGAACGCCGCGGAGCCGAACACGATCAGCCCGATGCGGTCGTCCTGGCGCCGCTCCAGGAAATCGTCCAGGACCTGCTTCACCGCGGTCAAGCGATCGACCTGCCGGCCCTGCGCGTCGCTGAAGTCCTCGGTCGCCATCGACTGGGAAAGATCCACCGCCAGCAGCATGTCGCGCATCGGCAGCTCTTCGACCAGCGGTTGTTCCAGCCATTGTGGCCGCACCAGCGCGAGCATCAGCAGCAGCCAGACCATGCCCTGGACGACCCAGTGGCCGCGCGGGCGACGCAGCACGACCGCGCCCGGTTCAGGGGCCTGACCGGTCAGGCGCGACAGCTCGCCGACGAACGGGACCTGCAGTGCGGCACGCGACTGTCGGAAGGGCGGCAGCAACCGGGCCATCAGCCAGGGGAGCGGAAGCAACAAAAACAGCCAGGGATAAACCAGCGTCAGCATGGCTCAGCTTCCCCGTTCCGGACAGTCGTGGTGCCGAATCCAGTGCCGCGACGCAGTCATCAGCCCCTGCAGCTCGGCATCGGTGACACGCGCGTTTTCGCGATAGGACAATCCGTCCAGCAGCGCCCCGTAGGACCCGCTGAACGCATCGCCACTGCTGCTGTCGTCGAGAAAACGCCACCAGTCCGCGGCGCTGAGCGACGCGACCCGGTCGCGCGGCCAGCACGCGAGTGCGGTCCGTTTCAGCAGCGCCGGCAAGGCCCGAAGTGCGTCCTGTCGCCGCGAAGGATCCCCGGCGGCAGACGCGATCGCCGCCAGTTCTGCGAGCGCGTCGACGCGGTAGCGCCGTGCCTGGTGTCGCCGGTAGCCTGCCAGCGCCAGCCAGCCCAGCGACAACAGCAGCAACAGGCCGGCGACATACCAAGCCGGGGCCAGCGGCCACCAGGGGACCGGGGCCGGCAATACGATATCGTGCAGATTGGCGAGGCTGGCGGCAGCATCGGACATCGCGTGGCCCCGGTCAGTTGCGGCGCGCGGTGCGCCGGCCGAGTTGCTCGCGCAGCTGATCGAGCACCGGGCGCTCGGTGTCGAGCGGCAACAGCGGGATCGCGTGCTTGCGCGAAAGCGCCTGCAGGGCGAGCCGCCGCTGATCGAATGCGTCGGCGAAGCCCTTGCGCAGCTTGCGCCCGCCGCTGTCGACCTCGAGCTGCCCCCTGCCGTCGCTGGCCACCAAGCGGCCGGCATCGGGCAGCTGCTGCTCCATCGCATCGTAGACCAGCGCGAGGATCACGTCGTTGTGCTGATTGATACGGGTCACGAGGCGGGCGGAATGCGCGTCGGCACCGCTCGCATCGCTGATCAACACGACCAGCGCATCGTGCCGTACCACCCGCCGCAGCCGGCGCAGCACGCCATTCAACATCGCCGGCCCCGGCGCGATATCCGGGCCGGCGTGCAACACCTGGTTCTGGCGCACCACCTCGCCGAGGATCGCCATGACCTGGTTTTGGCTGCGCTGCGGCTTGAACACGACGATGTCGCTGTCGTTGAACACGATCGCCCCCACCCGGTCGCCCATGCCGATGACCCGCCAGGCCGACACCGCCGCGGCCTCGGCGGCGGTCACCGACTTGAACCGGACACGGCTGCCGAAGAACATGCTGACCCGCTGGTCGATCAGCAGCCATACCGGCCGGTCGCGTTCCTCGGTATAGACGCGCACCTGCGGCCGGCTGCTCCGCGCGGAGGCCTTCCAGTCCACGTTGCGGATGTCGTCGCCCGGCAGGTAGTTGCGCAGCTCTTCGAAATTCAGGCCGCGCCCGCGCAGGCGCGAGGCATGCCGACCGTACAGCACGCTGTGCACCGGCTGGCGCGGCAGGTAGCTGAAGCCCTTGGCCTTGAATTGCAGGCGTATCAGCTGCTGCAGATCGGCGTAGACCCGCGGATCCTGGTCGGGCGGTGACGGCCGGGGCCTGACGCGCGTGAATTGCATCGGCAGCCGAACCTACCTTGGGCTCTCGCCCAGGACTTCCAGCAGGGGCCGGCCGACCGCGGCCGATGGCGGCTTCACGCCGAGCCGGGCCGCCAGCGTCGGCGCGATGTCATACGGGGTCACCGGGCGGGTGACGGTCCGCGGCCTGATGCCGTCCCCGGCGAACATCACCGGCACGAAGGTGTCGTAACGCCATGGCGAGCCATGGGTCGACGCGACTTCCAGGCCGTCGAAGTCATTGATGAAGACATTCGGTTCGAACACCAGGATGACGTCGCCGGAGCGCTTCGGGTGGAAGTTCCGCAGGATCGACCGCATCAACAGCGTGTCGGGCAGTCCGCCGGTGCGCAGCGCCGTCGCCGATACGGCCGCGGCGATGCCGTCGAACTTCTGCAGTTCCTCGGCAACCGCCTGCTCGACCGCTGCCTGGTCGAGGCCCTTTTCACGGATCAGTTCGCGGTCGAGATACAGATAAGGCTGGAAAAAGGCCTTGATCAACTCCTCGCCGAGGCCGAATCTTTCCTTAATGGCCGCGATGGCGGGGGTCTTGTCCAGCGCGTCGGTGTCGAAATAGGCGGCCTCCTGGATACCCAGGGCGTGCAGATGGCCCGGCACCTCGGGTTGCCCGTGATCGGCCGACAGCACGATCAGCGTGTTGTGCAGACCGACCCGCTGGTCGACGAACGCGAACAGCTCGGCCAGGGTGCGGTCGAGCCGTACCAGGTTGTCCTCGCTCTCGAGGCTCGAGGCGCCGAAGATGTGCCCGACATAGTCGGTGGACGAGAAACTGATCGCCAGATAGTCGGGCACCGCGTCCTGCCCGAGCTGCTCATTTTCGATCAGCGCCTTGGCGAACCCGAGCGTCAGTTCGTCGCCGGCCGGGCTCAGGGTCAGGCGCGTCGTGAAGTACTTGTCGTCAGCGGTGCCATAGGCATGCGGGAAGGTGCGTCCGAAACCGGGAAAGTCGGTCTCGTAGGCGTTGTCGTCGGCATCGCCGAACAGATAGGCCGACGCCGGGTGAGTCAACTCCCAGGACCTGCCGGCATAGGCCGCGGCCGGGTCGGTGGCGTTCCAGGCCTCGACCCAGTCGGGATAACGGTCGTAATAGTAACTGCTGGTGACGAACTGCCCGATCGCTTTGGAGAACCAGAAGGCCTTGCCCGCGTGGCCGGCCATCGACACCGCGCCGCGGTCCTTGACCGAGACCGCGAATAGCTTGGAGCGACCGGCGAAATGCACGGCCAGTTCGTCGCTGAAGGTCGACGAGAGGATCGCGTCCGGCGAGCGCCCGTCGACCTTGGCGGCGCGTTGCGTCGGGTCGATCTCGGTCTTTGCGTCGACGTCGGCCCCCGGCGTGAGCAGTCGGTAGCGGGCATCCTCGATGTTGTAGACCAGCCTACCCTGCTCACGATCGAACCAGACATTGCCGATCATGCCGTGTGCGGCCGGGACGGTGCCGGTCGCCAGCGACGTGTGGCCGACGATGGTCTCGGTGTTGGCATGCTGATAGTGGGCATCGGCATAGTGGATACCCTGTCCCATCAGGTAACGAAAGCCGCCGTCTCCCAGCACGTGCGCATAACGGGTCGGCAGGTCGCCGCGCAGCGCGTCGACCGTAATCTGCAGCACGAGCCGCGGCGGAGCTTCCCGATCGGCCGCCGATACGGCTTGCCCGAGAGCGCATAGCGCGGCCAGCCAGACGAGGGTGGCCGGTTTGAGACCCATGGTTCGGATGCCTCCAAGTATTGATGGTCCGGGATTCACGCGACCGCGACCAGATCGACGATCCGGTCCAGCACCGCGTTCGCGGAGATGCCATCGGCCGCCGCCTCGTAACTGAGCGCCAGACGGTGGCGAAACACATCATGGAGCAGCGCGCGCACGTCGTCCGGCAGCACCTGGTCGCGCCCGGCCAGCCAGGCATGCGTGCGCGCGCACTTGTCCAGTGAGATGCCGCCGCGCGGGCTCACACCGATCTGGATCCAGCGCCGCAGGTCCGGGTCATAGCGATCCGGGTAGCGCGTGGCGAACACCAGGTCGACCATGTAGCGCTCCATCGCCTCGCCGACGTGGACCTGGGCAATCGCCTGCCGGGCATCGAACACCGCCTGCTGCGGCACCGGGGCCGAGGCCGCGTCGCTGCCGCCCTCGGCCGCCGACTCGCCACGCACCAGGCGGATGATCTCGAGCTCCGACGCCTCGTCCGGGTAGTCGATGTAGACATGCATGATGAAGCGGTCCATCTGCGCCTCGGGCAAGGGGTAGGTGCCCTCCTGCTCGACCGGGTTCTGTGTGGCCATGACCATGAACAGCGCGGGCATCTTGTGCGTGGTCCCCGCCACCGTGACCTGTCGCTCCTCCATCGCCTCGAGCAGCGCCGCCTGGACCTTGGCAGGGGCACGGTTGATCTCGTCGGCCAGCACGATGTTCGCGAACAGCGGCCCCGGCTCGAAGCGAAACTGCGGGCCCTCGGCGTCGCTGTGCAGGACCTCGGTCCCGGTGATGTCGGAGGGCAACAGGTCGGGCGTGAACTGCACGCGGCTGAAATCCGTGTCCAGATTCTGCGCCAGGCTCTTGACCGCACGCGTCTTGGCCAGACCGGGCAGGCCCTCCACCAGCAGGTTGCCGTTGGCCAGCAGCCCGATCAGCAGCCGCTCGACGATGTGTTCCTGGCCGATGATCGAGCGCGACATCCGCTCCTGCAGGTGTTCGATCTGTTCGCGGCTATCCATCGTTCGGGCAGGTCCTCGAGGCTGTGGCGGGCGGACGCAGGCAACGGGTCAAGGCGATCGCCCGGGAGGGGACATCTTGCCTAATATCACCCCGGCTAGGAACCGACGTCCGAAGGGTCGCGGGCCCGTCAGGCGACACGGTCCCCGTCGGGCGGTCTGCGGACAGCAGTTCCAGTACGATCGGGATCGCCGGCGGGACGCGGTCGTCCTCGGCGTCGAGGTTACGGATGATCGACAGATGATTGCCCTGCACGCGGTGCAGCGGCACGCCCGGCAATCTGGCGGACGCGAGGCTGACCAGGCCGTCGCCCAGGCGCTCGGCCAGCGGGGCCACCCGCAGCGCCGGGTCGCCAGATACGGACTCGACGATCAGCCGGTCCATTGCCTGTGCCTGGTCGTCTGCAATCACCCCGGCGATCACGTCCATCACGGTCCCGCGGGGAGGCGGCCGTTCATTCAGCGCGGTCAGGAAAGGACTGCCCGGCGTGATGTCGATACCGGCCTCGCCCGCGCCATCGAAGATCCAGTCGAGCCAGCCGGCCTGACCGGCCAGGATGCGAGCGAACTGTTCGCGCAACTCGCCGAGCCCGCGAAAGCGCGCGAGGCTCGAGCCGTGGTTCGGCGTGCCGATCATGATCAGCTGCCGCACCCTGGGAATCGGGCAGTGCGCGCCGCCACAGGCGAACACCGGATTGGTCAGCATCTCCCGCGTCACCAGGCCGCCCATGCTGTGCGCGACGATCGCAACCTGGTCGACGCCGTCGCGCGACAGCGGGCGCAGCGACGCGTGCAGCAGGGCCGCGGAATCGTGCACCGGTTGATCGTTCGGGTAGGTCATCTGGCTGACGCCGTATCCGGCCGCGCCCAGTGCCGGGGCGAGGTTCATCCAGACCTTGCCCGGGTCGTCCAGGCCGTGCACCAGCACGACCTCCCGATTCCCCGACCGAGCGGGATAGAGCCGCGACAGCCCATAGCGCGCGTGCGCCGCCGCGGCCTGCGCCGGAAAGGCCCGCTCGGCGGCATCCTTCAGCTGCGAGCGCGCCTGTCGTTCCGTGTGAACGAATTCGGTGCGCAGCAGTTGCCATATGACCGCGACGGCAACGGCCAGCAGTGCCCACTGGAGCCATCTCGGCAGCATTCAGCCGGCCTTCGCCATCGCGTCTCAGCGACGACTCACGCGCCGAGCGCACAGACGGGTAACCGCCCAGCGGGGCGGTGACGGACGCGCCGGGGGGGGCCATCCGGCGCAGATTCGATCGCGCGGCGCCGGTCGCTCATTCCGCCGGCGAACCGGGCGTCGACGCAGCCGCGGGCGCCGCCGGGGACGAGACCACTTTCCAACTGCCATCGGCCTGGCGACAGAAATCGAACTCGCTGCGGGCGGTGCTACCCTTGACCTCGTTCGCGATCTGCAACCGACGGCAGCGCATGCCGTCCCGTTCCGCTATCGACTGCGGCGTCAGTAGGCCGCCGGCGCCGGTCTCCGGATTCTCCCAGCGCTGCGTGGCGCCATCCGCGCCCGTTTCCAGCACCTCGTCGGCCGCCGCAGACAGGACCGCCCTGTCCGCCTCGGTCATCTGCGACATCGGCATGTCCCTCGCGAACCAGACATTCGATGCAAGCGCGGGCGCCGCCAGCGCGAACAGGCAGGCCGCGCATAGGGAATTCGACAATAGGCCTTTGGGGTACATAGTCACCTCCGAGGTCACGACCCGTTCGGACAACACTCGGCCGGACCCGGCGCGAGTATGCCGTTCAGCTCACTATAAGGCCTGATCGGGGCGGCGAAAACAAAAAGGCGGTCGTTGCGCACGACCGCCTCTCGGCGCACCGGCGCCGCGCCGGTTCTTCTGCCGATCAGCGCGGCGTATAGCCGAACTTCTGACCGCCGACGCTCGCCTCGTACATCAGGCCGCCCTTCGCGACCGTGAATATCGCCATGCCCTTGTTGTATTTGCCCACGGTCGTCGCATCACGCTTGCCGCCGCTTGCCCCGGCCGAGCTGCCGGTCGTGGTGGCCGCTGCCTGCGCACCGGCCGTAATCGCGACCGCGCTCGCCTGCGCACCGAACTCGAAGTTGCCCGAGGTGAACTCCTTCAACGCACGCTCGTCTTCGAAGAAGATGACCTGGCTGTAGGCCTGCCCGCCCCATTGGAAGCCGACCGTGACCTGCGTCATCCGCGTGTCGCCGATGTACTTGCCCTGCTCGTAGACGCGGCCTTCACCATAGGCCCCGCCGATGCCGATGCCACCCTTGCCGATCGTCGGAAACACCGCATAGCCGTAGGCGCTGTTCATCAGATCCTTGCTTTCGATCGCATTGCTGAAAATGTCGATCGTCTCCGTGTACTTGTCCGCCCACGCGGTCGCGGCCGACAGCATCAGCGCGGCGAACAGCAGGCTGGTCACTCGTCTCGGTATCATTATCTGTTTTCTCCCAATCTCACCAAAATAGGCGCCGGTTGGCGCTATCCGCGACAATGATAAACCGCTGCACCACGGCAGGTCACGGTAGATTTTGCAGGGTCGCGCGCTGGGACAGCGTATCCGGGCAGCACCGTGCCCGGTGTCTCGCAGGCCTCGACCGTCCACGCGGCGTGGCGTTCGGCAGTGAAACCCGCGTGCGGCGCCCGGCCGACTCAACGCTCCTGATCCAGCACCGACGTCGACCCGTTGCGTTCGGCGCCGTCGCGCTGGCCCTTCGATTGGCCACTCAGCACGCGCCTGAGCGATTCGATCGGGGCGAATCCGCTGCTGCTTGGCGCCTCCGATTCGTCCGCCAGGACCCGGGCGCAAGGATCACCGGTGGTCGAGAGGCGTTCGAGCAGGTGCACCGCGACGATCGACAGCCCACCGGTCGCGACGGCCACGCCGCCGGATAACAGTGCCGCCGGGGGATCCAGCACCAGCGTCGGCTGCGACAGCGTGCCGCCCAGCTTCACGTAGGGCCGCACCAGACCCGCGGCGCTCACGCCGATCCCCTTGCGCGGCGCACTGCGAAACTGGACGGCGAGCCTCTCCGTCGTGAGGTCGACCGTTCCGGTCGCAGCGATGTCGACCTTGTCGGTACGCGCGACAAACCCTGGCGCCAACGTCACGACCCCGTCGACCGCCGCCAGACCTGTCGCGGTGCACTCGACCCGGGTGACCTTGTCCTTTTCGATGTAGGGGTTCAGCTCGCTGACCAGTTTCTCGGCAATGCTACCGAACAGGTGTTCGAGGCCGATATGACGGGTCTCCCCGGGGCCGCCAGACAGACGAAGCCGGCCGTTCAGCGTCGCAGCGAGCTCCCTGGGATTGCGGCCGCGGGCGGAAAACTCCGCGTCGAGATCGTGCGCCGGCAGGTGTCGAATACGCTCCGGGTGCGCCAGCGCGCCGAAGCGCATAGCGCGCGCCTGCACCACGAGGTCGGTCTCGATGCCCTGCGCCGATTTTCGCAAATCGCCCCGCAGCGTCAGCTCGCCCCGGTCGCCTCCGAGCGCGAGCCGCGCCAACTGGAGGTGACCGCCGCCCAGGGTCGCCTCCAGTTCCAGTCGGCGCGCGATCGCCTCGCCCGGGAAGACCGGATCGGGGTGGCTCAGTTCCTCGCCGCGGATCCTGAACCGCCCGTCCAGGGTATCCAGGAACGACAGGTCGAGCGGCCGGTCCGGGATCAATCGACCGTCTCCGGTTACCTCGGCGCCGTCGGATGCGTCATGCGGGGTCGCCTCGGGCAGGAACGGGGCCAGATCCAAACGCCGCAGCATGAGGTCCAGATCGACGACAGGCCGCGGTCCCGGCCGGATCGCGACCGTGCCGGTGATCCGGCCGTCGTTCAGCCGCGCGTCCAGGTCATCGACGCGGTACGCGTCATCGATGACGCGCACCTTTGCCGCCGCGATCGTCAGCCGCTGCCCGGCCCCGTCGACCTGTAGCTCATCGAGCCGCAGCACCGCATCGTCGCTCCGCAGCCGCCCGCTCAGCCGATACTCACCCTGGGCCCAACGACTGCCGGCGGCCTGGGGCAGCAGCTCGACCAGGTCCGCGACCGTGGCCGAGATCCGCGCGTCGCTCCTGTCGAAGTCTGGCGGTACCCCGATCCGACCGGTCACCGTCAGCTGTGTCTGGCCAACACGCACGGCGAGGCTGTCGATCGCAGGCGCCCGCCACGGGCCCCGAAGATGGGTCTCGACCCGGAACGGCAGTGCAGGCAGCCGGGGACCGGCAAACTGCCGCAGCGAGTTGCCGCGTGCCCTGACGGATAGGTCGGCCGGGCCGAGCCCAGGCCATCGACCCATCGCGCCGTCCAGCGAGACCCCCAATCCGCCGGCCGTGCCGTCGACGGCGTGCAGTCGCAGTTCACCGTCGGCTTCGATCCTCAGCCCGCCACCGAGTTCGAATGCGGTACCGAGCGGCCAGAGCTCGGCGAAGGGAGCATGCAGCGCAGTCAGATCGGGACCTGAAACGCTGAATTCCAGCCGGGAGCCGGCATAGCGCGGCGGACTACCCACCGGGCCATGCGCTGTCAGCTGATTGTCACCCAGCCGCACATCGGCGTCGAGCAGGGCGCCGCCATCGACGTGCGCGGCCAGGGTCACGTCGCCACGCAGCGCACCGAGCGCGGCGAGGTCGGTGCCGAACGCAGTGGTACCGAGGAGCTCGGCGAACGGTCTCGGGTCCGGCAGTAGCAGCGAGAGCCGGGCGTCCGCGCCGTCCAGTCGCGGGTACACGGGCAGGCCACCGGACAGGGTCAACTGCGCGTCTTCGCTGCGCAGTTCGATCGCCTCCAGCTGGAGCCCCTGTGCATCCCGGCGGATACCGCCGGTGAGGCTGTAGCCGCGTGCGGGCAGCGATCCGAGCCCCAACAGCCGTCCCAGCAGCGTCAGATCGTCGCCGCGGACATCGACCGCCATACGCAGGTCGTTCATCTCCAGCGGCCGGCCGACCTCGCCTCGGGTATCCAGCGCGATCGACCCGAGGCGACCCGTCGTCTGCCAGGCGAACCCCGGGTCGCGATCGCTGACCTGGACCTTCAGGTCGGTCTGGTCTGTTGGCTCGCAACGGACGCCGTAGATCTCGAACAGGCCTGCGCAGCCCGGCCCCTGGATCGACGCATCGAGCACGATGTCTTCCAGACGCGCCGGCTCGCCCAACTGGCCCTGCAGCGTCAGCAGGGCCTCGCCCAACATCGCATGCAGATCGACGGCGATGTCCCGTCCCGCGAGCAGGGCGCGCAGCGGCCCGATGCGTCCACCGAGACGAACCGGCGCCGCATTGACCTGGCCCGTCCCATCGATGACCAGGGTCCCGTCATCGTTCACCTGGCTGAAGCGGTCGAGCCGCGCGCGCACCGGCGATTCGACACCCGCCGCGCGGTACAGCAGCGACACATCCTGCAACGCAGCACCCTCGATGACGAGCCGCGGGGAACTGGTCGACGCCGGCCGGCCAGGGTCCGCCAAGTCCCAGCTGCGCTCGCCGTCGTCGGCGACCTCCAGTGCAATCGAGGCATCGTGCAACACGATCGCCTCCAGGTGCACGACACCACGCAACAGCGCGAACAGATCGAGCCCTGCCGCGAGACGCGAGGCACTGAGCAGATGGGATGCTTCCGCCCAAGCCGGGTTGGCGATCGCGACATCGCCGAGGGTGACGCGCGCGTGGCGTCCGAGGTCCAGCCGAATCTCGCCATCCAGGTGGACCCGGCGCCCGGTCAATGCGCCGAGTCGCTCGGCGATGGGTCCGCGATACGCGGTCAAGTCCAGTCTCGGCTCGAACACCAGGGTTGCCGTCACGCCGCCGAGCACCAGCAGCACACAAGCCAGCAGCAGACCGAGCAGCCAACGGATCATCGTCGGGCCCCGTGCCGCGTTTCACGACCGTGCACGCACACATCGGGTCGACCGGAAATCGAACGCCTTGCACCCGGGTGGTTATCGCGCACACCCGCCAGCATTCCCTGCCCCCGGCGCATCATCCGCGCGCCGCCACACGGTACGCGGTCGGCGACAGGCCGGTCCAGCGCTTGAACGCGCGGGTGAAATTCGACGGCTCGGAGAAACCCAGCACATAGGTCGCCTCCTTCACCGGCATCTGCCGTTCCCCGATGAAACGCAGCGCGAGTTCATGCCGTGCCTCGTCGAGCAGCGCCGACCAGGAGGTCTGCTCTTGCGCCAGCCGACGCTGCAGCGTGCGCACGGAGACGTTCAGCGACCGCGCCACATCCTCGACCTCGGCGCCACCGCCCGGCAGTGACTCCACCAGCTTGAGCCGCACCCGATCCGCGAAACGGGTCTGATCCAGCCGCGCCATGTAATCGGCGACGATCTGCTCATTCGCCCGGGCCAGCCCGCGGTTGGCCGTGGGCAGCGGACGCTCGACCTCGGCACGCCGGAAGACCATGGTGTCGCGCGGCGCCCCGAAGCCGATCGGGGCCCGGAACAGCGCGTAGAAATCCGCGACACACGGCGGTTCCGGGCGTTCAAGTTGGAGCGCCAGCGGCGTGAAATCTTCGGACGTGCTGATCCGGCACAGGCTGATTACCGCCGCCCAGAGCGCGTCCCGCGACTGGTCACGCGACCGCCGAAGGTGCATGACCCTCGCGATCGACAGGCGACACTCCTCGCCGGCAACGGCGAGCTCGAGTTCGATCGTGTTGGAGACCGCTCGAAAATAGTGCACCAGGCGCGACAGCGCATCGAGCAGGCTGTCGCTGGTCAGCCAGACGAAACCCAGCGCCTGCAAAGAGGCGGGGCTGAAATGCCGCGCGACCCGCAACCCGATGCAGGGATCGCCGGTCAGTTCGGTCGCCAGGATCCAGGCCCGGTCCAGCTTGTCGTCGTCGAATCGCGCCCCGGGCTCGTTCCAACGTGACGGGTCGAGTCCGGCACGCTCGAATACCGCGGCCGGATCCAGCCCGTAGGAATCGATCACACGCCAAAGCGTCTGCGAAGTCGTTGCAATGGTCGAATAGCTCATGGCTCGCCTGGCGCCGCGGGACAGACCTTTGGCGCCGCCGGATTAATGCCCTTGCCACCCCTGACCCTAAGCTGACCCCGGCATCGAGACCGCGTCTCGTCCGCCCTTTCGCTCGGAGGTCGAACATGTTGGATCAGGCATACCAGCACCTGCGTTCGCAGCATACCATTGCTTCGTCGGTCGCCTTCGTCGGCGTCGGCCTGCACAGCGGGCACGTCGCGACGATGCGGATGCGGCCTGCCGACGCCGGTCATGGCATCACCTTTGCGCGGCGCGACCTGCCGGCCGGCGAGCATCGCTTCGTCGCGCAATGGGATCAGGTCGG
>CBFCWF010000005.1:0-37626 GCA_965601425.1 uncultured Chromatiaceae bacterium
AGAGGTGCCCTCGAGTATCCTGTCGTGTAAATTGGCATTCGGGCATAGCAAGGGTCCTCGGCGATCACGCCCGACCTTGGAATTCTCGATCGTCTGCTGCAAAAAAGTCGTCGTCTGCAAACACCGGCATCACGCAGCTGGCCTTCTCGTGATCCGCTGACGCAGCCATCAAGTCCTCAATCCTTTCCGGATCGCGCGCCGCGAGGTCAAAGTGGCAAATGACCAACCTTGACCCATATCACGGTCGGCTCGTCGACAAACGGATGATGCCTGCTCAGATGCGGGCTGCGTAACCAGCTCCCCGCCGGGTAGCTGCCGAACTCGTCTTTGAATTGGCCGGAGAGAACCAGGATTTCTTCACCACCGAAGTGGGTATGCGCATGGAAACGTTCGCCGGCCGGCCATTCGACCAATGCCACGTGCTCGCCCCGAAAATCGTGCAAAGGCATCACTTGGAGATGTCCCTGTCCTGGTAGCCAGTCCGTGGTGCGGGTGTTGATTCGAACGGCCGCCGTGTCCTCCGGATCAAACTGGTCGAGTTTGACAAACAGCACACAGCCTTCGCGGCTGAAGGGCGAGTGTCTCGAGCCGGGTGGGTTTCTGATATAGGTGCCAGGGCCATAGTCACCGTGTTCGTCGGAGAAGACCCCGTCGAGCACCAGGATCTCTTCACCGAGCGGATGTTCGTGTTCGTGAAAGTGTGAGTCCGGATCGAAGCGAACGATGCTGGTCGTGTGCCCGGTCTCGGCTGCTTCACGTTCCAGCGGTTTTCGCCAGACTTTGCTGCTCGGGCTGGTGATCCAGTCTTGCTGTCCGGTTTCAACGGCGACGCGCCGCGTGAAGTCCAAGTTCAGTGCGGACGAAAATGCCGGGTCGGGAGGTATTCGCGTTTTCGTCATTGCTCAGCCCTCGAATCCGATGCGCCAACGCGACCCAACGCAGAATGGTTCGCTACGCGAGCGCCTGCAGGGACAGAATTGATACCCCTGGCCTTTCGCCAGGGTGACCTTGACCAGTCCAAGATATCGACAATGATCGGATGCGACATGCGCTTACCTCAGCAGGTCGCGGCAGACCGTTGCCACGCGGATGCCGAATGCCTTGGCGGTCTCGATATCGCCTGTCGTCGGGGCCTCGTCGGTACCGGCGTCCGAGGGCGACTGCGCCATCAGTCCACCGAAAGACCCGAGGAAGTTGATATCGTCGCGATGTGCTGCCTTGGTATTGGCGGGCATTAAGCCAGTGCCCACCCACAACATCGAGTGCTGCATCGCCAGCGTCATGAAGTAGTGCAGGGTGGAGTGCTTGTCACCGTTCATCGATGCCGAGTTTGTGAAACCGGCAGCCATCTTGTTTTTCCAATCCTGCTTGAGCCAACGTTTGCTGGTCGCATCGGCAAACTTTTTGAACTGCCAGGATGCCATCCCCATGTAGGTCGGAGATCCGAATATGATGGCATCCGATGCGTCCAGCGCCTGCCAGTCCATCTCGGGAATTTCGCCATCCTGGTCGATGGCGACCAGGTTGGCGGAGACGCCGTCGACGCTCTCGATGCCGCTGGCGATGCCGTTGGCCAGATTTGTCGTATGGCCATAGCCACTGTGGACAACCACGCTGATTTTCTTCATGTCATGATTACCTCGAAATTTTCCAACCGGTAAGTCTCATCAGGGTAGATCGAACAGCAGGACCTCGGCGTCCTCGACGCCAGCGAGCTCCAGGCGTTCGTGCTTCTGAATCCGAATGCCGTCGCCTTGTCGTAGCGTGACATTGCCCACTTGAACCCGGCCACGTGCCAGATGCAGATAGCCCTGGCGGTCGGCATCGAACCGGTAATCCAGGGTCTCGCGAGACGCCAGCAGCGTACCGAACATCAGTGCCTCCTGGTGCGTCGCGATGGACCCGTCCCGCCCGTCGGGAGATACCAAGGGCACCCAGCGGCCACGACGATCGTCGATCGGGAAGTGCTTCTGGTCGTAGCCCGGTTCGACGCCCAGCGCATTTGGTTCAAGCCAGATCTGCAGAAAATGCACCGGCTCGACCGATGAGTGGTTGTACTCGCTATGGGTTACGCCGGTGCCGGCGCTCATATGCTGTACATCGCCGGGCCGGATCACTGAGCCGTTCCCCATGCTGTCCTTGTGCTCGAGTGCACCGTCGAGCACGTAACTGATGATCTCCATGTCGTTGTGGCCGTGTTCTGCGAAGCCCCCGCCGGGTGCGACGGTGTCGTCGTTGATCACGCGCAGATTGGACATGCCCATGTACTGCGGGTCGTAGTAGCTGCCGAATGAGAAGGTATGGTAGCTGTCCAGCCACCCGTAACTGGCGTGGCCCCGATCGTCTGCCTTTCGCATTGCCAACATGGTGTTGCCTCCGTCGTAATTACCCTCGATGGACGTACCTTAGTAAAATACTCAGTTATGAAAAACCGCATGAAAAGAAATAGACTGTTACGGGAGGTGTAATAAAAGTCGCATGAGGTCCGGCCGGGACAAGGTGACGCGAGTGGATGACAGAGCAGTCTTTTTCAATGTCGTGGAGGCGGCCGGCTTCGGCGCGGCCGCCAGGCGCTTAGGAACCACGCCGGCGTCGGTGAGCCGCCGGGTCAAGGCATTGGAGCAGCGCCTGGGCGTGCGGCTGTTGCAGCGGACGACGCGCAAGCTCAGCCTGACCGAGGCAGGTGAGCGTTACTATCGTGAGGGGCGTCGTCTGCTGCACGAGCTTGATGAGCTCGAGCAGGCGCTGACTGCCTCGGCCCACGAACCGGAGGGAGAGCTGCGAATCGTTGCGCCCATGTCGTTTGGACAGCGACGACTGGCGCCGCTGGTCGCGCGCTTTGCGAAGCTACACTCGAAACTGCGGATCTCGCTGATCCTTGAAGACCGCGACACTGACCTGATTGATGAGGCCGCCGACCTTGCGATCCGCATTGGTTATCCTGCCGACTCATCGATGATCGCGCGCACGATTGCTCCGGTGCCGCGACATGCCTGCGCCTCCCCGCAGTACCTTGAACGCCACGGCAACCCGGAATCGCCCGCGGACTTGCTGCACCACGACTGTCTGCACTACAGCCTGATCTCGGAGCGCGAGGAGTGGACCTTTCTCGACGACGATGGCGAGCAGACGCTCGCAATTCGGGGTAGCTTCTGCAGCAATAATGGCGACGTGCTATACGAAGCCGCCATGCAGGGCCTGGGGATCACCCTGCTACCGAATTTCATCGTTGAGGACGGCCTGGCAGATGGCCGGCTGGTCAAGGTGCTTGAAGACTACGAGCGCGCACCATTCATTTTGTTCGCCCTGTATCCTTCCCGCCAGCATGTGCCAGCGAAAACGCGCCGATTCTTGGAATATCTGCTGGACCACTTCGCTGAGCCGGGGTAAGCATCAATTCTGCACTGGCAAGCAACGGCAAAACCCGGACGCGAAATGCTCGAATCTCAGATGGCGTGAGTCGCGGCAGCCCGAAATTGCTCTGCGCCGCTGCAGCGCTGCATTGTTGCGAGCGCATCTGTCGACAGCCCTCGTACCTGTCGGCAACATCGTCGCGGTCATTGTGGTTCAGGGTTGCAGCAGCCATTCCAGGACATTTTTCATCACGAATCCGAAAATTCCGAACGCGAGCACGAAGAAAAGGATAAAGGTACCGAACTTGCCGGCGTTGGATTTTCTGGCAAGGTCCCAGATGATCCACAGCATCAGGGCGATAAAGAAGCCAAGGCCCCACGTCATCCCGATGTTCGAAATCTGCTCTTCAGATAGCTGCAACGCCCGATACTCCTAAGCGGTGTACTGCGGTAGCTTGGAGGCGTCCACCAGTTCGCGGTAGGCGTGCCAAGAGGCGTGTCCCATGAGCGGATAGAGAACGAGAAAACCCAGCATCCCCGTGACGAACGAGATGGCGGTGAGGGCCATGATGACCATGGCCCAGGCCACCATGGTGAAGGGATTCTCGCTGACTGCACGGATGCTCGTTTGCACCGCGACCCACGAGCTGACGTCGCGATCGGCCAGCAAGGGCATCGTGACCACGGTGATCGCGTAAGTCACTGCTGCATACAGTCCACCCAGAATGGTCCAGAGTGCGAACAGATCTTCTTGCTGCGTCAGCACGTAACGCAGGAAATCCACTGGGTCCGCGATAGACACGTCGACGAAGAAGTAAAACAGGAACAGCGACAGGCCGACCCACCAGACGCCGATGAATACCAGAAGAAGACCGAAACGGAATAGGCAATGCCTGGCATGTTGCCAGGCTTTGACGGCGTCAGACAAAGAGGGTTTTTCGCCGTTCTGCAGCGCTCGACTGACGGCATAAAGCCCCGTCGCCAGAAAAGGCCCGACAAAAACGAAACAGGATGCGGCGATGATGACAAGTTCCCAACGTAGCAGGGTGGTGGCGAGCACGGCATAGCTGAGCAGCACGACCAGGAGGCCGTGCAGCAGGCTGATACGCTTGGCGGCACGTAAGTCCGCCAGACCCATCTTCAGCCAGGCGAAAACACGTGTCGGCTCTGCCGTACGCACAGGGGGCGGCTCTTGGGCCGGGATCGATGTGGAGGATTCAGCGCTCATAGGGCATGTCGAGTTACACGAGAACGGGCAGTCGATACTGGCACGCGAGTTCCGGGTTTAACAAGCGCCCCATTGGCGTCCTGTTCGAGTCATTCCCCCCGGCGGTGGCTCGAGCGGCCTTCCGGGTGTTTCCGAGAGAATTCATACGATTATGAAGCAGCGGGCCGGGAATGCTGCCGCGATCAGCCCGTTGGCTGCGCGTGGGGGGAAGGCAGTGGAACGCTTCGATTTTCGCGGCACTGGAGAGTGCTGCAATGCGGCAACGGCATGCGGTGCCCAGGCCGCCGACTCATCTCCGTGCAGCATAGTACCATCAGGGAGTCATGTTTTTCGGCTGGATGAAAAAGTCTTTGAGATCCCCGCTCCGGCGGTCCATCATTGCATTGCATGCGCAGGTTTGATGCCTTGGGGTGAATGACCGCTGATCGGGTTCGATGCACGGCGACAAAGCCTCTGCGCCTTGCCGTCAACACATAGCGTTCGATCGATAACCGAAGGGTGTGAAAGTGACGTTACACACAGCGCCTGAGCAGCTTACTGCTCAACTGCTTGCCGATTCCGGCAACGACCGGACACAACTCGTCCAGCTTCTTCACGCCCTCCAGTTGCAGTGCTCGCACGTGCCGGAGGTAGCCGTTCAACTGTTGGCCAGGGGCTTGGACCTGACCGAGGCGCACGTTCGCGGTGTGATAGGTTTTTATAGCTTCCTGCACGAGACCCCGCGCGGCGAATACGACGTCCGCTTCAGCGACAGTATCACCGACCACATGCTCGGAAGCCGGGCATTGATGCGCGATCTGTGCACCCGGCTCGGTGTCGAACCCGGCGTCCCGCGCACGGACGGGCGAGTCACGGTAACCCCTACCTCCTGTACCGGGATGTGCGATCAGGGGCCGGCAGTTCTGGTCAACGGTCGGGCGATCACCCGGCTCGACAACCACCGCATCGAGAACATCGCTGCGTTGATCCAGAACCGGACGCCGTTGCAGGAATGGCCGACGGCCTATTTCGAGGTTGAAGACAACATCCGCCGGAAGGATTTGCTGCTTTCCAATGTGCTGGCGCCGGGTAGCGCGATTCAGGCGCTCGTCGACCGCGGACCGGAGAGTATCCTCGACGCCCTCGATGCCGCCCACCTGCTCGGCCGCGGTGGCGCCGGCTACAACACAGCGCGCAAGTGGAAATTCTGCCGTGATGCCGATGGCGGCGCGGACGGCCGAGACCGGGTGGTGGTGTGCAATGCGGACGAAGGCGAACCCGGGACCTTCAAGGACCGTATACTGCTCAGCAGCTATGCGAACGATGTCTTCGAAGGTATGACGTTGTGCGCCGGCACGATCGGTGCCCGCCGCGGTTTTCTGTATCTGCGTGGCGAGTATCTCTATCTCAGGGATCGGCTTGAACAGATCCTGGATGACCGACGCCGGGCCGGCCTATTGGGCGCCGGCATTGGAGGCAGGGAGGGCTTCGATTTCGACATCGAGATCCACATGGGGGCCGGCGCTTACATCTGTGGCGAGGAGTCCGCGCTGATCGAGTCGCTCGAGGGCAAACGCGGAGTGCCTCGTACACGTCCCCCATATCCCGTGACCGATGGGTATCTCGGCCGGCCGACGGTGGTGAACAACGTCGAGACGCTGGTCAAGTCCGCATCGATTGCCGTCTTGGGAGCGGACTGGTTCAAGAGCGCCGGCACCGAACGATCGACCGGAACCAAATTGCTCAGTATCAGTGGCGATTGCGAAAGGCCTGGGATCTACGAGTTCCCATTCGGTGTGAGCATCCAGCGTGTGCTGGATGCCTGCGGCGCTTCGGATGCACAAGCGGTGCAGGTCTCCGGGGCGGCCGGCAGAACGCTGCCGCCCGGTGAGTTCGGTCGGCGTATCGCCTTCGAGGATGTCGCCACCGCCGGTTCGTTCATGGTGTTCAACAATCAGCGCGATCTGCTCGACATGGTGCAGAACTTCGCCCATTTCTTCGTTCACGAGAGCTGCGGTTTTTGTACGCCGTGCCGAGTGGGTGGGGCGCTGGTCAAAGATCTGGTCGACAAGGTCCATGCGGGGCATGGCAGCCGCTTCGACACCGACGAACTGCGTGGCATCGGCGACTTGATGAAGGTCGCCAGCCAGTGCGGCCTAGGCGTGACCGCACCCAATGCGGTGCTCGACACGCTCAGCAAGTTTCCCCAGATTTACGAACGCCGCCTGAGCCAGAAAAACTACGAGCCCGCCTTCGACTTGGATGCGGCACTGCAAGAGGCACGCGAAATCACCGGGCGCGACGATGCCGGGGCACACATTAGGTAGGGAGTCATGAGCAGCGAAGCCACCTTCCGACTCGACGGAAAGTCGATCGCCTTTCAGCCGGGCGATACCATCATGGATGCCGCGCTGCGCGCCGGCGAATACATTCCGCATCTTTGCCACAATCCCGAGTTCAAGCCGCACGGCAGCTGTCGGGTATGCATCGTCGATATCGGCGGCCGAAAAGTGTCGGCCTGCACGCATCCGGCTTCGGCCGGGCTCTTGGTCGCCAACAACACTGACGAGATAACCGAGCAGCGGCGCACGCTGGTGCAGATGTTGTTTGTTGAAGGCAACCACGTCTGTCCTGGCTGCGAGGCAAGTGGGGCCTGTCAGCTGCAGGCGGTTGCCTACTACACCGATATGCTGTCACCGCATTTCACCCATTTCTTCCCGAAGCGCGCGCTCGATGCCTCTCACCCGGACACAGTGATCGACTTCAACCGCTGTATCCTGTGCGAACTGTGCGTGCGTGCCAGTCGTGATGTGGATCACAAAAATGTGTTCGCCATCGACGGCCGTGGCATCGGCAGCAAGCTGGTGATCAATTCTCCCAGCGGCAAACTGGGGGACAGCGATTTCACCGCCGATGACAGGGCAGCCCATGTCTGCCCGGTCGGGGCCATCCTCTCCAAACACCGAGGCTACGACACGCCGATCGGGCAACGGCTCTACGACCGTCAGCCGATCAGCGTCGTCGGCGACGTCGCGGCGCACGAAGACGAGGTCTAACAGCAATGGCTGAAAAAATCCGAGTGGCAACAGCCTCGCTATGCGGCTGTTTCGGTTGCCATATGTCGTTCCTTGATATCGATGAGCGCATCATCGACCTGGTGGAACTGGTCGAGTTCGATCGCACGCCGCTTACGGACATCAAGAAGATCGGGCATTGCGATATCGGCCTCATCGAGGGCGGTGTCGCCAACGCCGAGAATGTCGAGGTACTGCGGGAGTTCCGGGACCACTGCAAGATACTGGTCGCGTTGGGCGCATGCGCCGTGAACGGTGGCATTCCGGCGATGCGCAACCAGTTCGAACTCGAAGAGTGCCTGCGGGAGGCCTATATAGACGGCGTCGGCGTACACACGCCGATGATTCCCAGCGACAATGAAATACCGATGCTGCTGAATAAGGTCCACCCGATACATGAAGTCGTCAAGGTCGACCATTTCCTGCCGGGCTGCCCACCTTCGGGCGATACCATCTGGACCTTTCTCACCGAGCTGATCGAAGGAAAGCCCATCAGCTTTCCGTACGAACAGATACATTACGATTGATAGTCCCCCAGGGGGTCAGGCCATGTCATCACTGGAAACCGCAGAGCACCCGGAAAAGCTGAATCGCGTCGTTATCGAGCCTTTGACCCGCGTCGAGGGACACGGCAAGGTGACGTTGCTGCAGGACGACGACAAGCGCATCAAGCAGGCGCGACTGCACATCGTCGAGTTCCGAGGGTTCGAGAAGTTCATCCAGGGCCGCCCCTATTGGGAGCTGCCGGTATTGGTACAGCGCTTGTGCGGCATCTGTCCGGTCAGTCACCATCTCGCGGCGGCCAAGGCGACAGATATGCTGGTGGGCGCTCGGGAGCTGACGCCGACAGCCGAAAAAATCCGCCGCCTGATGCACTACGGCCAGACGCTGCAGTCGCACGCGCTGCACTTCTTCCACCTGTGTTCACCCGATCTATTGTTCGGCTTTGATGACGAGGTTCGGCACCGCAATATCGTCGGGGTCATCGAGGATCACCCCGAGATCGCGAAGCAGGGTGTGCTGCTACGCAAGTACGGTCAGGAGGTGATCCGACTGACTGCGGGCAAGCGGGTCCACGGAACAGGCGCGATACCCGGCGGTGTGAACAAATCGCTGAACGCGGACGAGATAGCCTACCTGACCAAGGATGTCGATCAGATCGTCGCCTGGGCGCAAGACGCGGTCGAGTTGATCAAAACGGTGTTCATGGAGCAATACGATTACCACATGGCCTTCGCCGCCATCGAGACCAACTCGATGAGTATGATCCGACGCGACGGTGCCTTCGAGATTTATCATGGGGGCCTGCGTGCGCGCGATGCGCAAGGCGATACGATCTTCGATCATGTCGACTACACGCAGTACGCGGATTACCTCGAGGAAGATGTCAAGAACTGGAGTTACATGAAGTTCCCCTTCATCAAGGATCTGGGGACAGAAAAGGGATGGTACAGAGTCGGGCCGCTGGCCCGGGTCAACAACTGCGACTTCTTCACCACGCCGATGGCCGAGGAGGCGCGTCAGGGCTTCATGGAGATCGGCGGCGGGAGGCCGGTACGGTCTGCGCTTGCGTTCCATTGGGCGCGGCTGATCGAGCTGCTGTATTGCGCCGAGGCCATCAGGGAACTCCTGCGCGATCCTGATATTTCCGGCAACGATCGACTGAACGGGGGGGATAGGCAGGGCGTGGGTATTGGCGTGATCGAGGCACCGCGGGGCACGTTATTCCACCACTATGAGATCGACGATCAGGGCATCGTCACGAAGGCCAATCTGATCGTCTCGACCACCAACAACAACCAGGCGATGAACGAATCCATTCGACAAGTCGCCAGCAATTATCTGGACGGCAATGCGCTGACCGAGCCCCTGCTCAATCAGATCGAGGTTGCGATTCGCGCCTATGACCCCTGCCTGTCCTGTGCGACCCACGCGATGGGTAAGATGCCGCTGGAGATCACACTGTTGAACGCAAACGAAGAGATCGTCGACCGCATGGAGAAGCAGACCTCGGGCGCGATAGAGAGGTGCGCGTTCTGAGATCGTTGCTGCAGCAGACCGTCGGACGTATCGAACGTCACGGGGGTGGCGGCAAACTGATCGACATGGCCGGCGCTGCCGATCCAACAGCGCACGATGGCGAATAGCCTCGATCCGCGCCCGACTCGCCCGATCCTGGTTTTCACCTGGGGCAATCCGTCGCGCGGCGACGATGCGATCGGCCCCTACCTGGGTGAACTGCTGCGCGGACACGATCTACCCGAGGTCGATCTGCTGACCGACTTCCAGCTTCAGATCGAACACGTCGTGGACCTGGAGAAGCGGGAACGGATTCTGTTCGTCGACGCGAGTGTGACTGCGGCGTCGCCATTCGAATGCCAAGCGCTCCAACCGGAGGAGGACAGCAGCTACACAACGCACGCCATGTCTCCGGCGGCCCTGCTTTCCGTTTATCGCAAAGTTCACGAAGCGCAGCCGCCTCCCGCTGATCTGCTATCAGTACGCGGCTACGAATTCGGCTTGGGTCTGCCCTTGTCTGACATGGCGCGGGAGAATACCCACAAGGCGAAGGATTTCGTTCTCGACTTGATCGCCAAGCGGTCGGGATGATTCCGATGGCGCTGCGGCCTGCCTTTTCATGAACGGCGGCGGATTCAGCGGCTGCCTGGCAAACCACGTCTTTGTGCCTTTCACTAGGGCCTGTTAACACTCATCCGGATCGCCTAGAAACCGATGAAAGCCGGCATTGGGAACCGCGCCCTCGACCTCTTTGCCCAGGCGTTTTGGCGTATCGTTGAGGTTTTGGACGCAGATGTCCCCGATAGCGGCGCAACCGGCCGTCGGGATTCTGTGCTTACGGGCGCCTGCGCCTGGCTTGGGCCTGATAGGCTGTAGATCATGTTCAAGCATTCGTAACAAGTCTGAATAAGACCGAGGAGTCGATGATGGCAGTAGATGAAGATGTGCTGTTCAGTGCATTCACCCTGGGCGACCTTACGTTGCCAAACCGAGTACTGATGTCTCCGCTCACCCGCTCGCGCTCAAAGCAACCGGGTGATATTCCCTGGGAACTCAACGCCACCTACTACGCGCAACGGGCCGGCGCCGGACTGATTTTCGCCGAGGCCACTCAGGTTTCGCCACAGGGAAAGGGGTATGCTTTCACGCCCGGAATCCATTCCGCTGCGCAGGTCGAGGGGTGGCGCCTGGTAACCGATGCGGTCCATGCAGCAGGTGGACGTATCTATCTGCAACTCTGGCACGTGGGACGAATTTCGCGCCCGGAATTGCAGCCGGATGGCCAATTGCCGGTTGCCCCGTCAGCCCTCAAGCCGTCCGGTGCGATGACCTTCATCGATGAGCGTTCCGGTCTCGTCGAGGTATTGGAGCCACGCGCCCTCCTGTCGGACGAGATTCCATCGATCGTGGAGCAGTTCAGAGAAGGTGCTGAGAATGCCAAGCGTGCCGGTTTCGACGGCGTCGAAATCCATGGCGCCAACGGCTACCTGCTTGACCAGTTCATGCGTACCAAATCGAACAGGCGCGAAGACGCGTATGGTGGTTCTACGGATAATCGCCTACGGTTTCCGTTGATGGTGGTTGATGCTGTCGTCGATGTCTGGGGTTGCGACCGCACCGGTATCCGTGTCTCCCCGACAGGCACGTTTAATGATATGTCCGATGATGACCCGGTGACGACTTACGGTACCCTGGCCCGCGAACTCAGCGAGCGGAGGATCGCCTATATCGAGGTGGTCGAAGACTCTTTCCAGGGAAATGCCGTCGAAGGTCGTCCGGAATCGGTAGTCCAGGCCATTCGCGAAAATTTCAAAGGGGTCTATATTGCCAACGGGAATTACACGGCCGAAGAGGCGCGACAACGAATCAAGGCCGGGCAATGCGATCTGGTCTCGTTCGGGCGGCCATTCATTTCGAATCCCGATCTGCCGGATCGATTCCGCAAAGGGGCAAAGCTCAACGCGTATGACGAGGAGACGTTCTACGGTGGTGACGAGCGGGGCTATACGGACTACCCGGCCCTTGGCTGACGAGCGAATCGGCGGCCTGGCCCGTCAACAGGGCTTCAATCTCCGCGGCCTCGCTGCCTTGCCGGCGTGTTGCGCCCGCGGGTGTTGTCGTCGGCCCGCCGCAATATTACGTGAGCAGCGCCGTTTGCGGTGAGCTGCGCCGATTCATCGCATCCAGGCTCCCGCGAAAGGTTTCAGCGGGTCTTGAACACGCCGACCAAGTGACGGGCCGCTTGTCTGCAGTGTCGGTGACGGCGGCGTATGCAAGGGCAGGCGACGGGACGTGAGTCAGACCCTGCCTGACCGTTGCCGTCATTGTGGCACGCGCAGTCCGCTCAGGCCTCGAGCTCGATCGGCGATTGTCATAGAGGGTCTCCCTTTCCGGCAGGTCATCCGGCAGATCCCGATTGCGCAGCGCCACGCCGGCGCCGATCACCCAGCAGCCGCCCTGCTTGGCAATATACTGCATCGTGCCGATCCAGCCCTCGCCACTGTCGTAGGTCGGTGCGATGTGAATATCGATGCCCTGGGCGTAAAGGGCGAAGCGCGCCAGCGGCATTTCTCGCGGCGGCCGCACCTTTATGCGTCAATGTCATCGGCATAGCCTTTCGGCGGCGGCGTCCAGCCTCGTTCGGAGCGATCGTGGAGCTGTAGGCGATCGGTTTCCATCAGATCCTTGAGCGCAGCACCATGCTCCCGGGCCCTTGCCAGATAGGCCTTATTGCTCGACATCGCCGTGTTTTCGTCCCACAGTTCGTACAGGCTTTCGAGTCCGTTCCGGTCATGCCGGCGGAATGCGTGTGACATCTTCTCGACCTTGAACGGATGCATGCCAACCGCTTTCAGTGCCGCTTTGCCGATCTCCAGTGATGCGTCGAACAGCTCGCGGACGGCGATATCCACGCCGGCCTTGTTCAGCAGGTAAAGGTGATTGACGTCGTAGGCGCGTGCGAGCGTCTTGACCTGAGGATAGTGACGACGAACGTGCGCGACCAGTTCTACGGCACGTTCCCGGTCGTCTATCGCGATCACGATCGCCTTGGCCGACTCGATTCCGGCGGCGTGGAGCAAATCGGGGCGTGACGCGTCTCCGTAGTAGCTCTTCACGCCGAACTTGCCCAACATGTCGATCATCGCCACTTCGTGGTCGAGGACGACCGTCTTGACCCCACTCGCAACGAGCAGGCGGTTGACGATCTGACCAAAGCGGCCGCTCCCGGCGATGATGACGGTCCCTGTCTCGTCAATCGGGTCGGCCGGCTGTGCGTCGTCGCTCGCAGGACGCGACAGCACGAACCGGTCGTATAGAATGAACAGGCCGGGCGTCAGCAGCATCGACAGCGCTACCACAAGCGACAGCGTTGCGGCCAAATCCACAGGTATTACCGTGCGTTGCAGACTGAAGCTCAAGAGCACGAAACCGAACTCGCCTGCCTGGGCCAGGCCCAAGGTAAACAACCAGCGGTCTGCGCCTTCCAGGCGAAACAACCTGGCAAGGGCATAGAGCACGGCGCCTTTGGCGACGATGACACCGAGCGTCAGGCCGATGATGGTCACAAAATCGCCGAACAGGATGTCAAAATCGATGCCGGCGCCGACGGTGATGAAGAACAGGCCGAGCAACAAACCTTTGAAGGGTTCGATGTCGGATTCGAGTTCATGGCGGAACTCGCTGTTTGCGAGCACGACGCCGGCGAGAAAGGTGCCGAGCGCCGGCGACAGGTCGACCAAGGTCATCAGCAGCGCGATACCGATCACCAGCAGCAGGGCACTCGCGGTGAAGATCTCGCGCAGGCGAGACGCTGCGATGAAACGAAACATCGGCCGCGACAGGAAATGGCCACCGATCAGTACGGCCGCAACGGCACCAAGGACGACCAATGCATGTGCCCAGCCGGGCAAGCCCGCCACCAGACTCATACTCTCATGATGCGCGTCATCGCCCGCATGGCCGGGCACGGCGTCTACGCCGCTGACCAACTCCGGCAGCGCCAGCAGCGGGATCAATGCGAGCATCGGTATCACGGCGATGTCCTGGAACAGCAGGACCGAAAAGCTCGCGCGACCGCCCTCGGTCTCGGTCAGCCCTTTCTCGTTGAGCGTCTGCAGCACGATCGCCGTCGATGACAGCGAGAAGATCAAGCCGACCGTCAGGGCGATGCCCCAGGACATGCCCAGGAGCAGCGCAACGCCCATGATCAAACCCGCCGTCGCCCCGACCTGCAGGCCACCGAGCCCGATCAGACGATTGCGCATCTGCCAGAGCATGCGTGGCTGCACTTCCAGGCCGACCAGAAACAGCATCATGACGACGCCGAACTCGGCGAAATGCTGGATCTCCTGGGTCTCCGAACCGACCAGCCCGATTACGGGCCCGATGAGAATGCCGGCGAGCAGGTAACCGAGGACCGAGCCAAGCCCGAGCCGTTTCGCCACCGGCACTGCGATGACGGCGGCGCAGAGATAGATGAAGGCCTGGAACAGTAGTCCACCCATGGATCAGGCCCCCGCTGGCATGTTTTCCAAGGTTCGATTCAGCAATGGCAGCGCCTGCGCGGCATGGATGTCGAGGCGCCCGTCGCGCAGTGCCTTGAGCAGCCTCACCCAGTTCGCGATATGTTGATCGACGCGGCCTTCTTCCACTGCGGTACGCGAACCAAACAGCGCGAACGGTGGTAGGTAGATCATCCCGCAGAGCATCGCTGTCTGCTCGATCGGATGAAGGAGTTCGCGGATGGTGAAGTGGTTGTAGCCGTCGGCACGGTAAGCGGCCTCCAGGCCCCCAGCGGTCAGCGCATTGAAGAAGACTTTGCCGTGTAGCGCCTGGCCATCCGAGCCGTAGGCAAAACCATGTTCCAGCACCAGATCCTGCCATTCCTTGAGGATGGCCGGCGTCGAGTACCAGTACAACGGGTGCTGGAACACAATGACCTCGTGCGCGAGCAGGCGCGCCTGCTCTCGGTCGATGTCGATTTGAAGATCGGGATACTCCGCGTAAAGGTCGACCAATGTAACGCGCTCGAGGCCGCGAACGGCATCTGCCAGTGGGCGGTTCACTTCCGACCGGTCGAGCGACGGGTGAGCCAGCAAGATCAGAATTCGGCGTCTTTTCTCGGACGCGGCGTGCCTGTTCTGGCTGAGATCAGTAGCGTTCGTATTCACTTCACTCCTGATTGGTCGGCGCGCTTCCCCTCGTGCGCCCTGCTACCTGACTTCTGTGACATCTCGGTGGCTTTCCATTCGTCGGTCAGCCCTCGGCTAGCTGGTCATCGATGTCGACGATTCGGCGGTCGTAGTAGACGTGTGCGTTCGTTTGAAACTACGCCGGCAGTGTGTCTTCGTTGCATTTGCGGATCAGCAGCTGCGATAACAGTTGCCAGCCCATCGCATTGGTGTTGTACCGGGTCTCGCCGCAGTGCCTGCAGAAGATACGGGTCATTTGCAGCGTTCGATGCTTGTACTCGACGGCGTGCTCTTCGCCCGACACGATGCGAACCTGGTGGGCGTCCCAAGCGACGACCGAATGATAGGGTACATCGAGCAGGGCACGGCAATCCTCGCATTAGCAGAACGCACGGACGCTGGGGGTGTCACTCATTTCGAACTCGACCGCGCAGCGTTTGTGTCAAATCGCCTCGAAACCGGGGTTGTCGGGATTCGACACATCAGCGCGCCGCGGCAGGTGAAACGCCAAACAGCCACGCATGTCCCTGAAGCAGGAACCACAAATACAACCCAACGCCGCCGACGAGTGCGATGACGTCGTTCAGCTTGGATCGGGCCGGGCCGGGGACCGGTCGACCCTGCCGTCGCTTTAGGGAGATGCGATCGGCGACCGCCCATGCCAGAAAGGCGCCAAAAAGAATGACGTCGTGCAGCATGCCGTTGGCGAGCAGATGCGCGAATGCCCAGACCTTGGTTGCGAGCAGCATCGGATGCTTGGCCATGTCCTGGATGCGTCCCGGCAGGTAGGCAGCGAGCAATAGGGGGAAGACAAACAGCATCAGCAACAGCGAAACATGTCGCAGCCAGACGGGCGGTGCGTAGAGCAACACGGGTTCCAGCCGCGCGGCGCTGTATCCCCTTACGATCAGTACGAAGCCGACGATCGCGATGATCGCGTATACGGCTTGCCAACCGATATTGCCGAGTCGCTCGGCCAGGCGGTCGCGCAAGGGTTCGTTGACGATAGAAAGGGAATGGATACCGAGGAAAATCACCAGTCCCGCGATGAGTAAGGTCATGATCGATGTCTCAAGATGATGTTCTGGGATGTTGACCAGCGCGCAGCTTAATCGAAAACTTTCGCGGCCGGCGACTGCTGTGATGCATCGCCAGCCGCGACGGGACCGGCCCCGGCTGACTGCGCAGGTTCAGGCGCGGGGGCGGCGATCGTTAAAAACTATCAAGAGGTTCATATTTTTTCATTAGATGAATCGTCGCCAGAAAGCTATAACCTCATCATCTGCCAAGATCGTCGCGAATACGAGAGGAGAAAGACAATGTCTGATTTGAAATGTCCGGTGATGCACGGTGCCATTACCACCGGCGACACGTCGGTTACCGAATGGTGGCCAAAGGCCCTGAATCTCGACATCCTGCATCAGCACGACACCAAAACCGACCCGATGGGCGAGGGTTTCGACTATCGGGAAGCGGTCAAGTCGCTTGACTTCGAAGCGCTCAAGAAGGATCTCCATGCACTGATGACAGAAAACCAGGACTGGTGGCCCGCGGACTGGGGCCACTATGGCGGCCTGATGATCCGCATGACCTGGCATGCGGCCGGCACCTACCGGATCGCCGATGGTCGCGGCGGCGCCGGCACCGGGAATCAGCGCTTTGCGCCGATCAACTCCTGGCCCGACAACGCCAACCTCGACAAGGCGCGCCGTCTTTTGTGGCCGATCAAGAAGAAGTATGGCAACAAGCTCAGCTGGGCCGACCTTATCGCCTACGCCGGTACTATCGCCTACGAGTCCATGGGGCTGAAGACCTTTGGCTTCGGTTTCGGGCGGGAAGACATCTGGCATCCGGAAAAAGACACCTACTGGGGTTCTGAGAAGGAGTGGCTGGCACCCAGCGGCAGCGAAGGCAGTCGTTATTCGGGCGAGCGTGACCTGGAAAACCCGCTGGCCGCGGTGATGATGGGCCTGATCTACGTGAACCCCGAGGGCGTGGACGGAAAGCCGGACCCACTGAAGACCGCGCACGACGTGCGCGTGACCTTCGCCCGCATGGCGATGAACGACGAGGAGACGGTCGCGCTGACCGCCGGCGGCCATACCGTGGGCAAATGTCACGGCAACGGCGACGCGGCACTGCTGGGTCCGGAACCCGAAGGTGCCGGTATCGAAGAACAGGGTCTGGGCTGGAACAACAAGACCAAGCGTGGCATTGGCCATGACGCCGTTACCAGTGGTCTCGAAGGTGCCTGGACGTCCCAACCGACCCAGTGGGACAACGGTTACTTCGATATGCTGCTCAACCATGAATGGGAGTCGGTGAAGAGCCCCGCGGGTGCCTGGCAGTGGGAACCGGTGGACATCAAGGATGAGGACAAGCCGATCGACGCGGAGGACCCAGCGGTGCGCCACAATCCCATCATGACCGATGCGGACATGGCGATGAAGATGGACCCGGCGTACCGCGAGATCTCCGAGCGCTTCTACAAGGACCCTGCGTATTTCTCGGAAGTCTTCGCCCGTGCCTGGTTCAAGCTGACGCACCGCGATATGGGGCCGAGGGCGCGTTATATCGGCCCTGATGTACCTGGGGAAGAGCTGATCTGGCAGGATCCGGTACCCGCGGGTGGCACGGGCTATGACGTCGAAGCGGTCAAGGCCAAGATTGCGGCCTCCGGTCTGGGCATCAACGAGTTGGTCGCCACCGCCTGGGACAGTGCCAGAACCTTCCGCGGTTCGGACAAGCGTGGCGGCGCCAATGGTGCGCGTATACGCCTGGCGCCGCAGAAGGACTGGGAAGGCAACGAGCCCGAGCGGCTTGCCAGGGTGCTGGGCGTGCTCGAGGGCATCGCGGATGATAGCGGCGCCAGCGTGGCCGACCTCATCGTGTTGGCCGGTAATGTCGGTATCGAACGGGCGGCCAAGGCGGCGGGCTTCGACATCACCGTTCCCTTCGTCCCCGGCCGCGGCGATGCAACGGACGAAATGACCGATGCCGAGGCCTTCGAGGTGCTGGAGCCGCTCCACGACGGCTACCGCAACTGGTTGAAGGAAGACTATGTGGTGGCACCCGAAGAGATGATGCTCGATCGCACGCAGCTCATGGGGCTGACCGCGCCCGAGATGACCGTGCTGGTCGGCGGCCTGCGTGTCCTGGGTGCCAACCATGGAGGGGCCGGGCACGGTGTGTTCACTGATCGCGAGGGTGTGCTCACGAACGACTTCTTCGTCAATCTGACGGATATGGCGAACAGCTGGCAGCCCGCAGGCGACAACCTGTATGAGATTCGCGATCGCAAGACCGGTGCCGTCAAGTGGACCGCGACCAGGGTGGATCTCGTGTTCGGCTCCAACTCCATTCTCCGGTCTTACGCCGAAGTCTATGCCCAGGACGACAACAAAGAAAAGTTCGTCAACGACTTCGTTGCGGCATGGGCCAAGGTCATGAATGCGGACCGTTTCGATCTGAGTTGAATCCAGCCGGGCGTCCCCGGGCTGCCGATCGGGCAGCCCGGGGGATACCCCTGGGCCGCGCTACCCTCGCGGGGTGCCGTTGAGCCGGCCAGCCCGACCTGGGCGACAGCGCCGGGCAGCCGCTCCCGCGATGTATGTTTGTGCGGCAACGCCAGCGGCATGCGCGCCAGAGAGAAAGTCGGGACCGTCGTGGTCAATTCTTCTAAAGTCTGCCCATGACGCGAGTTGCCCCTCTCCCTCTCCCGCCGGGATCCTTGTCGCTCAGACTCATGGCGGCGCTGTTGTTTCTGTTGGCGGCTACCCCCGTGACCGGCTACGACCTTCGCGGCAATGCGCCGGCACCGGAGTTTCCGGGCGACCTCCCGTGGTTGAACGTGGAGCGGCCGCTGCGGCTGTCTGACCTGCGCGGCAAGGTCGTTGTCCTCGATTTCTGGACCTACGGCTGCATCAACTGCATTCACGTCATCGAGGATCTGAAGCGTCTGGAGCAAAAGTTTGGACGACATTTGGTCGTCATTGGGGTGCACTCGCCGAAATTCGACAATGAAAAGAACGTCGAAACCCTGCGGCGCGTGCTGGTGCGCTACGGCAGAGTGGACCCGGTGGTCCACGACATCGATTTCGAGCTCATGCGCCTGTTTGGCGCGCGCGCCTGGCCGACCCTGTTCGTATTGGACCCGGCAGGGGGCGTGGTGGGCAGGGTGACTGGCGAGGGCCATTATCGATTGCTCGACAAGGTCATCGGCGAACTCGTTGAGGCCTATGCGGACGAACTGAATGACAAGCCGCTGCCCTTGCTGGCCGAGAAGGAAAAGCTGAAGGATGCGGTGCTCGCGTTTCCCGGCAAGATTGCCGCCTCGGGCCCCCTGGTTGCAGTGAGTGATACCTTGCATCACCGGGTCCTCGTTGCCGACACCCAGGGCAGGATAAAGCAAGTGTTTGGTGGTCCTGCCCCAGGCCTTGTCGACGGCGGGTCCGACAGTGTGCGCTTTTCTTCGCCTCAGGGTCTGGTGTTCGGAAAAGGACGGCTGTACGTCGCGGATACAGGGAACCATGCCGTGCGGGCTATCGACCTGAAGCGTGGGGAGGTCACGACGGTTGCCGGCACCGGGCGCATGGGGCGAGACGAAACCGGTGGCCCAGATGCGGCTGCCGTCAGTCTGCGTTCACCTTGGGACGTCGAAATTGCCGGCGACCTGCTCTATATCGCTATGGCCGGTGACCACAAGATCTGGAAGCTCGATCTGCGAACGGGGCGTATCGGCGCCTATGCCGGCAGTGGCCATGAGGGTGTCCGCGACGGCGGGTTGGAAGTTGCCGAATTCAGTCAACCGAGCGGATTGAGCCTGGCAGGCGATTGGCTCTATGTCGCCGATGCCGAGAGCTCGGCGTTGCGCCGAATCAATTTGAGCGAGGGTCGGGTCGAGACCCTTGTCGGGACCGGCTTGTTCGATTTCGGAGATCGCGACGGGGGTTTCGGTCAGGCTCAGCTCCAGCATCCGCTCGGTGTCGGTGTCTTGGCCAATGGCGATATCATCGTTGCCGACACCTATAACCACAAGATAAAGCGGCTACGTGTTCAGTCGCGTACCGTCGAAACACTGATCGGAACAGGGCGGCCCGGCGATGCAAGGGACGCGGAACACTTGATCGAGCTGAATGAACCGGGCGGCATCGCCGTGTCGGGAGACCAAGTGCTGATCGTCGATACGAACAACAGCCGCGTTCTGAGCTACGACACGCAGAAGCGGGAGCTGCAGCATTGGCCCGTGCACTGAGCGGTCGCTTGGTAAGCGAAACCGATGCGCTTGAAGCGGTTGCGCTCGAAATCCATTGGGGCGGTCAGGAGGCCTGCCGGGTGAAGTTGATCGGGGAATCGTGAAGCCCCATGCGTCTCGACCAGGCATAAATCGGATCAGCGCCCGTCGACGACAATCCGCTGGACGACGGATCGGGCCGACTTCGCTGGCGCTGCACAGAAGTATGTTCAAGTGCCCCGTATCTCGGCCACATGCACGGGATCGGCGCCGACATGGACCGTGCCGCCAGGCAGTTCGCGGCTGCCGCAAGCGACGCCTCGGCCGTCCGTCATGACCGATCGGTGCGCGCTAAACCACGAGAGACGTTCCGCAAACAGCGAGGCGATTCCGAGAAAGCTGAAAAAGCCGGCAACGTCCGTCACCGTTGTCAGCACGATCGACGATGATTGCGCAGGGTCTTGACGGGCAGCGGTGAGCAACAGTGGTATCGCCGCACCTGCTACCCCCGCGATCACCATCGACAGGATCATCGATATGCCGATGACCCCGGCCAGGCCGACTGAGGAACTCCACACCCAGAGGCCAAGTGCTGTCGTGGCCGCTACCGCGAGACCATTCAGGAAAGCGGTTGATGCTTCTTTGAAGACCACGCGGGGCCATTGCCGAATACGGATCTCGCGTAATGCGAGGCCACGCATCGTCACCGCCAGTGCCTGAGCGCCGGTGTTGCCAGACTGTCCGGCCACGACTGGCAGCAGCACTGCCAGTGCCGTGTATTTCGTTATCGTGCTCTCAAACAGGCCGACGACGGCGGCGGCGAGGAATGCGGTGATCATGTTGATCTCTCCTGTTCGCACGGCCTTGCGGTAACATGGGTACAGGGAATCGCATCTCGGGCCGGACCGGCAACCCGACGTTCCACCCCGACGCCGCCAACTATATTGACAAGACCGCGCTATGGCGGCAGTCCAGGCCCCAGCCATCATGTCGCTCAGTGATTACTACAGCATCGACGCCACCGGTCTTCGGATCAGCGCCCATCAGGCCAGCAACTTCGCCAAGGCCGTCGCTGGCGATTTCAATCCGCTGCACGACCCGGACAATCGGCGTTTCTGCATACCCGGTGACCTGCTCTTCACGTTGTTTCTGAAGCACGATGGACTCAGCCAGCGTATGCGTTTCCGCTTTTCCGGCATGGTGGGTGCCGATGCGGCACTGCGAATAGCGGCAGGCGACGGTCGCACCTCCGAGCTGCGTGATGCGGCCGGGAAGACATGTCTGCATGTCGAGCGTAGCGGCGAGACGACACATGATGGGCAGCTGATCGAGCACCTGGCGCGCCGTTACGTTGCATTCTCCGGTCAGAATTTCCCGCATATTCTCGTACCGCTGATGCAGGACCAGGGTGTGATGGTCAATGTCGAACGCCCGATGGTCATCTACGAGAGCATGGGATTCGAACTCGAACGTCTGGACATCCCGCGCCTTGAGCTGCGCCTGGTCGGCAGTCGAATGCAGGTCGATGGCAAACGAGGTGACGTGCGCCTGACGTTCGAGTTTCTGTGCGACGGCAGGGTGTGTGGCGTCGGCTCAAAACGCCTTCTGCTGAGCGGCTTGCGTCCCTATGCACAAGACGGTATGGATCGGCTGGTGAACGCCTACCTGGAAAGACGTGACGATTACCAGGCGAACGGTTCGGTCTGACGGGGTGGTCGGGCACCCGGTCCGGGCCCGATCGTGCGCCGGGGCGGAAGGGTGCGCAAGCCCGGCTGTGGCGGGTAATGCGCCGAACGTTCGGCGCCGGCTATCGATCACTCAAGCCTTTGTCCGGTCACGGAAAGGCAAGGCCAGCAGGCCGGGCAGCCGACAGACGTCGCGCGGCTGATCGCGGTAGGTGCCGAGCAGGCGGTCCCACCAGGGCACGCAGAAGCCGAAGTTGGAATCCGCCTCGTCGTCCTCCACCGAGTGGTGCAACCGGTGCATGTCCGGGGTCTGCGATCGATCGCTATACTGGGCTCGACGGACCCCTCTTACTCAACCAGTTGGTTGAATGTCTAGTCTGCGACTTGGAGCCATGTCAACGGAAACGAAACCCAAGCAGGCCTTGTTCGAGCAGCTGGCGGCGATCGCGCGTGCCCTGGGTAGCGCGGCGCGCCTGGAATTGCTCGATTACCTGGCCAAGGGTGAGCATAACGTTGACGCACTTGCCCGGGCGGCCGGGCTGTCCATCGCGAAATCATCCAAGCATCTGCAACAGTGGAAGGCCGCGGGCCTGGTGGAGGCGCGCCGCGACGGCAAGCACGTCGCCGCCGTGCGACGGCCGATCGGCCGATCGGCCGGTGTCCGCCGCGTCGTGCGGTCGGCCCTGCTGAACGGGCTGCTGTTTGCCTGCACCGCGACGCCGGCGGCCCCCCCGCTGGCCCCGATCGTTGTCGCCCACCCCAGCGTGCAGGCGGTCGTCGAGGAGGTGCCGGTCAGTGGAACGGTCAGATCGCCGCGAGTTGCCCGTCTCTCGCCCGAGGTGGCCGGCCTGGTGGCCGGCCTCGAGGTCGATTCCGGTGACCGGGTCGCCGCCGGCGATACCCTGCTGACGCTCGATGCGACGTTCGCACGCCTCGCGCTGCAGGGGGCGCAGGCGGCCACCGAACTCGCACGTGAGGAACTGGCCGATGCGCGCCGCCGACTGACCGATGCCGAGCGCCTGGTCAAGTTGCGCGGTATACCCGAGACCGAGGTCGAGGCCCGCCGCTCGGAGGTACGCACGGATGCCGCGACGCTTAAACTGCGTGAGGCCGAGCAGCGGCGCGAGCAGGAACGGCTGCAGCGCCATACCCTGGCGGCGCCGTTCGAAGGCGTGATCAGCCGCAAGCTCAGCGAGACCGGCGAATGGGTGTCACCGGGCGAACCGGTGCTCGAACTGGTCGCGGACCGTGGGCTGCGTATCGACTTCGCGGTGCCGCAGCGCTATTTCCCGCGGATTGCCACCGATACCGGTATCGAGGTGCGTCTCGGGGGCCTGCCCGCGCAACCGGTCGACGCGCGGATTGGCGAGATCATCCCGGTCAGCGACCCCAGCGCACGGACCTTCGTTGTGCGGGTCTACCCCGAGCCCCTGGATCTGCCGCTGATGCCTGGCATGTCGGCCAGCGGCACGCTCGCGCTGGCCACGGGTGAGCGAAGCCTGGTCGTGCCGCGCGACGCGCTGTTGCGCCACGCCGACGGGCGCACCACGCTGTGGGTCGTTGAGTTCGACGGCGAGCGCGCCAGTGTGGCCGAACGCCTCGTCAGCACCGGGCTTGCCTTTGACGATCAGGTCGTCGTTCGCGAGGGTCTCGATGCCGACCAGCAGGTCGTCGTCGAGGGCAACGAGGTGCTGCAACAGGGGCAGGGTGTGACGATCCGGGCAGTGCGATGATGTTCGAGGGGATCATCCGTCGCGGCACCTTGACGACGGTCGCGGTGCTGATCATCTGCGTGATCGGGCTGGTCGCCGCCACGCGCATCTCTGTCCAGATGATCCCGGATCTCGACGTGCGCACAGTCACGGTGCGCACCGCTTGGCCCGGCGCGACGCCGCAGGACGTCGAAAAGGAGATCCTGATCGAGCAGGAGGAGTTTCTGCGCAACATTCCGAGCCTCAAGCGACTCGTCGCCAACGCCTCGTTCGGCCGGGCGAGTATCGAGCTGGAGTTCCCGTATGGCGTCGACATCAACGAGATGCTGATCCGCGTGAGCAATGCGCTGAGCCAGGTGCCTTCCTACCCGAACAACGTCGACGAGCCGCGCATCTACGCGACCTCGTTCTCGGGCAACGCGTTCATGTTCTTTCGTGTCGCCCCGCTGCCGGGAAACCCGCGTGACCTGGACATGGTGCTGATGCAGGATTTCCTCGAGGACCAGGTGCAGACACGGATGGAGGGCATCCCGGGTGTCTCCGAGGTCAGGGTCTATGGCGGTGCCGAGCGGCAGATCCAGGTGCTCCTCGATCCGGCCAGTCTGGCCGAGCACGACCTGGCCGTCGCCGATGTCCGGCGTGCGATCGTCGAGCGTAACCGCGATGCCTCGGGCGGCGAGATAGCGTCCGGCAAGCGCCGTTTTCTGCTGCGTACGATCGGACGCTTCGAAAACCTCGAGGACCTCCGACGACTGATCCTCGCACGACGCGGCGATGCGTTGATCCGACTTGGCGATGTCGCCGCCGTCCGTCAAAGCCATGTCGAACTCACCAGTCGATCCTATTCGGACGGCAAGCCGGTGCTCGGCCTGTCGGTGCGCCGCGAAGCCGGCTCGAACGTCATCGAGATCAAGCGCGAAATGCTCGACGAACTCGCGGTGATCAATCGCGAGGTGCTCGAACCGGCCGGTATGTTCATGCGCCTGATCGCCGATGATGTCGGCTATGTCGAAGACTCGCTGCGCAATGTGTGGAAGAACCTGGCGATAGGTGCGGTGTTCGCCAGTCTGGTCATGTTCCTTTTCCTGCGCTCGGTCCCGGCGACGCTGGTTGCGGTGATGGGGATCCCGATCTGTACCATCGCGGCGTTTCTCGGCCTGCTGCTGACCGGTCGCACGATCAATGTGATCTCGCTCGCCGGCGTCGCCTTCGCGATCGGCATGACGCTGGACAACAGCATCGTCGTGCTGGAGAACATCGAGCTCATGCGTCGACGCGGTCTCGACCGCTTCCGCTCGGCGGTCGAAGGCGTACGCCAGGTGTGGCCGGCCGTGCTCGCGTCGACGCTGACCACGGTGATGGTATTCGTGCCGATCGTGTTCATCGAGCAGGAGGCCGGCCAACTGTACTCGGATATCGCGATCGCGGTGTCGTCGTCGATCCTCGCGTCGATGATCGTCGCCATCACGGTACTGCCGACCGCGAGCGCCCGTCTGCACTTTCGCCCGAAAGGCCGGGGCGCGGCCGACGACCCGCGCCGCCTGCGCGCGGCCGTGTTGGCCGGCATCGACTGGTTGAGCGGCAGTCGGCTGCGGCGCCTCGCGACGCTGGTCGTCGCGGCCGCCACCAGTCTCGCCGCATTCGTCTGGCTGACGCCGCCGGCCGAATACCTGCCCGAGGGCGAGGAGCCGAAGACCTTCGCGCGCATGAACGCGCCGCCGGGTTATAACCTCGAGACCATGAGCCGTATCGGCAGTGATCTGCAGCGCCACTTCCTACCGTATCTCGCTGACGAACCGGTGCGTTTCGATCGTGGCGAGACCGCGGTGCCCGCGCTCAAGTACCTGAACCTGCGGGTGCAGGCAGACGGCCTGCGTATCATCGCCGAGCCCAAGGACCCGGCGCACATCAAGGACCTGATGGACGCGTTGGCGCTCAAATACCAGGAATATCCCGGCATGCGCTCGTTCGTGTCGCGTGGCTCGATCATCACCAGCAACGATGGCGGCACGCGCAGCGTCAATCTCGATATCGCAGGTCCGGAGCTGAGCGTGGTCTACGATGTCGCACTCAGCGCATACCGGCGGGCACAGGAGATTTTCGACAACCCGCGTATCCAGGCAAACCCGTCGACGCTGTCGTTGTCACAGCCGATGATCGAACTGCGGCCGGACTGGTCACGCGCCGCTGAGCTCGGTATGGGGGCGGCGGACATCGGCTTCACCGTCGCGGCGCTGACAGACGGGGCGTTCGTTGACGAGTTCCTGCTCAACGACGACAAGATCGATATCTACCTGTACGGCCCTGCCGCCACACAGGCGACCCTCGGGACGCTTGGCCGCCTGCCGGTTTACACCGACGCAGGTAGCGTCGTCCCGCTGTCGACCATCGCGCACATCGTCGAGACGGTCGACACGAACAGCATCCGGCGCGTCAACGGCCGGCGCATGGTCACGCTCAGCATCATCCCGCCGGACTCGGTCGCGTTGGAGGATGCAGTGCGGCTTGTGCGCGAGCAACTCGTGATGCCGTTGCGTTCCGCCGGCAGTGTCCCGGCCAGTGTCAGCATGGGCATCTCCGGGGCCAGCGACCAGCTCGACGCGACGCGTGCTGCGCTGAGCGGCAACTACGTGGTTGCGATCGTAATCATCTATCTGCTGCTGGTCGCGATCTTCACCCACTGGGGCTACCCGCTGCTGATCATGACCACGATCCCGCTCGGCGTGGCCGGCGGTATCGTCGGCCTCTGGCTCATGAACTGGGCCGGTGGGCTGCTACCGCTGATTGGGTTGCCGACGCTGAGCCAGCCGTTCGACATGATCGCGATGCTGGGCTTCCTGATCCTGATGGGCACCGTGGTCAACAACCCGATCCTGATCGTGCACCAGTCGATGACGAACATGGTCGAAAGGGGCATGCGGGCGCGGGAGGCGGTGCGCGACGCGGTCGAGACCCGCCTGCGGCCGATTGCGATGTCGACGCTGACGACGGTATGCGGACTGGCGCCGCTGGTCTTCCTGCCCGGTGCCGGTGCGGAGCTCTACCGCGGCGTTGGTGCGATCGTGCTGTTCGGTGTGCTGGGTACGGCGCTGGTCTCGCTGACCTTCCTGCCGGCGCTGTCGGTGATGGTGCTGTCATGGCGTGAACCGGCCGCACCTGGCGACGGAGATGCGCAGGCGATCGGCGGTAAAAGCGCGGTCCCGGCGGCCCCGGCCCGCGTGCGCAAGGTCGGTGCCGAATAACGGGCGACTGCGCGCGGCGTGCCGGAAAGGCTTCAGCCGCTACCCTGCTATCCTTGTGGTGTCGGCGGGTGCCTCCCACGACCGCACAAGATAAAGTCCGCATCGGCAAACCACACCTTGCGACCCGGAGCACGTAATGACCAAGGCCTTTCTGATCTCCCCAGAGGACCAGTCGATCGAGCCGATCGAACTGTCGAGTGAAAATGACATCAAGCAACTGATCGGCTTTGAAACGATTGCGTCCGACGCGGTCGGCAGCGCCGGCGACCGCCTATTCTTCGATGAAGAATGCTTCATCCGGGGGGCATCCGGCCGTTTTCAGATCGACAAGCTGATACCCGTGGCAGGCAAGGGCGTGGTCGTTGGCGTCGCGGCAGACGGTATCACGTTGGCCGAGGTGTCGACGGACATCGATGACCTGCGCGGCCGGACCCTCTTCCAGTAGCGGCTTCCGGCCTCGTATCCCCAAGGGCGGGGACGCAGCACATCGGCGTGTCTTCGATCGGACGGGCAGGTCGGCACTCGTGCCCGCCTGTCCGGGCCTTTGCCGCAGCCTTTGCCTTTCGGTGCCGTATCGCTTGCCGGTGCCCACTTTGAGATCCGCGACCTTTGAGACGGGTTACCGATCCGGCACGCCGGCATCACGCAGTGCATTCAACGCAGTCTCTCGTGTCCTCGCATCTCGGAACGGGAACGCGAATGCGAGCCGCGAGATGGCCAGTTGCGGGCTCGCGACCAACGCCTCGACGATCTCCCATTCGGCCAGATCCATCGAACCCGCGGCGACAAGCGCGGCGGCATTCCACAGCCGTGCGCGCAGGTAAGCCGGGTTGATGTCCAGCACGCTTTCAAACGTGGAGGCCGAGTCCTGGTACCGTCGTTGCGCGAAATAGATCTCGCCGAGGATCTCGAGGTAGGACGCGGGCGGTTGTGGATTGAGTCGCATCGCCATGTTCAGGACGGTAATGGCCTTGTCGGGGCGGCCAGCATAGTTGAGTGTCCACGCCATCAGTGCAAAGGCGTCTGCGTAGTTAGGGTCGATTTCGATCGCGCGCTCGGCGGCCGCTACGGCTTCGTTGTGCCGGCGCTCGAACAGCAGGATCTGTCCGCTGACGAAATGCACCTGAGGGAGGGACGCATCTATTGCGGCGGCCTTGTCCGCGAACCGGTTTGCCAGGTTCAGCGAACGTCCGGGCATCGGGGTCCAGCCATCGATCGCCTCGCGGGAATGGGTGAGCGCCAGGCCCGCGTAGGCGCGGGCAAACTGCGGGTCGGATGCAATCGCATCCTCGAAGTGGGCCCTGGCGACCAGATTCGACGTCTCGCTGCGCCCCCCGTGTGCCTCCAAGCCGCGCAAATACGCGTCGTAGGCCGCAATGCTGGCGGTGGGGCGGCTGGCCAGCCGTTCGCGCTCGGCCGGGGCGAGTTCCACCCTGAGCGCTGCGACGACCGCGGCGGTGATTCGGTCCTGAATGGCGAATAGATCGGTCAGATCACCGCTGTAACGTTCGCCCCACAGCGCATGCCCACGCCGCGTCTCGATGAGCCGGACGTTGATCCGAAGGGCCTGCCCGAGCCGCTGTACGGTGCCGGTAACAAAGTAGTCGACGCCCAGCTCGGCGGCGATCCGCGCCGGCGCCAGGCGCTGGTCTCGATAGGCGAGCGTGGTCCGGCGGGCGATGACCAACAGGCCGTTGAGCTTGGACAGATCGGTGACCAGGTCCGCGGTGATGCCGTTCGCGAAATAATCGTTTTCCGGTATCCGTCCCAGGTTGCCGAACGGGATAACGGCGACGACGGGCCGGGTTGCGGGCGGCACGGACGACAAGGGCGCCGTCTCGTCGCGACCCTGCTGAACCAAGAATCCGAGCAAAACAAGCGCGACGAGGCCGGCGGCGGCGATCCATTTTGAGCCTGAGACCGGACGCTGTGAGGGCGGTGACCGCTCAGCCAGCTGCGAGACGGGGGCGGCCGCTGTCGCGGCCTCGCCGGGTCGTGTGACTTCCGCGATCAAGCGGTAGCCGCTCTTGGGTATCGTCTCGATGACTCGTGGATTCCGGGGATCGTCCCGAAACACGCGTCGCAGCTTCGCGATTGCGTTGGTGGCCGAGTCCTCGGTCACGATCCGGCCGGGCCAGAGGTTCTCCTCCAGTTCGGCCCGGCTGACCACGCGCCCTGCCTGCTCCGCCAGATAGACCAGTACGAGCATGACCTTGGCCTCCAGCCGAACGCGGTGGCCGTCGATGTTGACCTCCAGGGTCGATGGCTCTACCTCGCAACCGGCCACGAGGAAGGCTTCGGCCCGGCTTGGCCCGATGTTGTTCAAATCTGATGCCCCGGCGTCGAGGAAAAAGTTCGACTTTACAGTTGGTTGCCTGGGTCGGAGATTCTTCCGGAAAAGATCGGAAAAACTTCCCACCTGACTCAGAGCATAGTCCTATGTTTGGCGTCAGCGATCGCCGGGATGCCGTGGGACCGGGTTCCCCGAAGCCATGTGTCCGGGCGATCGCGGACAGGGGTGGGCCCCTCGTTGGGCCCGCAGGTATCGACGCCAACAGATCGAGGACAGAGACATGAGAAACATCGCATTGGGAATGCTCGCCGTCGTGCTGGCGAATTCAGTGACGGCCGCCGAGATGGGGACACCGGAAGAGGCCAAGGCAATGAGCCTTGACGCCCGGGCGACCGTCAACGACATGGGCCGCGAAAAGGCGTTTGCCGCGTTCGCTGACCCCAAAGGCGATTTCCGGGACAGGGATCTGTACGTATTCTGCATCGACATGGAGGGTGTGGTGCTCGCGCAACCGATCAAGCCGGAACTTGTCGGGAAGAACCTGTTCAATTTCAACAAGTACGGGGACCTGCTCTTTCAGGACATGGTCGGCGTGGCCAAGGCGTCGGAAGCCGGTTGGGTGGACTACAGATGGCCTCACCCAGGGACCGGCGAGATCAGGCCGAAGACAAGCTACATCGCCACTAACGACGACGGCTTCTTCTGCGGTGTCGGGGCCTACAAGTAAGGGACTGCCGGTCACGGCCAGCCGGACGCGTGGCGCCGTGGGCGGGACACAAGGACGTGTCGTGAAGGTCGGGCGGTCCGATTGAAAAATGCGGAGGGTAAACCAATGATCAGTTTGCAAAATTTCGCAAAAGGCTGTCTGTTGGTCGTGCTGCTGACGGGCGTCCTTTCACCGGCTGGTGCCGAGCAGCCGCCACAGAGCTGGGACAAGGTCGTTTTTCACATCGACGATGCCCGCACCGCGCGCTGGGCGCTGATGCTGGCGCGCTCCTATCTCGACGATGTGCCGACTGCGAAAATCGCCTTTGTCGCCTATGGGCCAGGTGTCGATTTTCTGCTCGGACAGGCCAGGGACCACCGCGACGACCCCTATGAGCAGAGGGTCCTGAGCCTGGTCGAACGCGGTGTGGATTTCAGCGTATGTGCCGCAACAATGTCGGCACGGGAGATCAGCAGGGACAGCCTCCTCGACGCGGTGAAGGTCGTCCCCTCGGGCATCTCGGAGATCGCCCGCCTGCAGCTCGAAGCGGGTTATGCGTACCTGAAGCCATGACGCCGTGCAGCCGCGATCGCGGGCATTGGCCGGGGGGGTCGCCCGGCGCCGATGCCCGGCCAGCGGCTGCGATCAGATCAGGCCGAGTTGTGCCATCGCCGTACCCGATGCACAGCAGCACGGGACACCATCGAGAACGCAAGGGTTTTGGACGTCGTTTTTTGCGACTGAACCGCGTGACACGGGTCGCTGCCCGAGTGAACATTCGGGCTGTGCACCACGACGCTTCCCGGCAGGCGTCGCATGCCGACGACCGCCATCACAAGAGACAGTGACCGAATCCGCATGAAGCGAAACGCCGCCTGGGTCCAGCGCCTCTGGCACTGGTTGGACCGCAATATCCTGGAACTGGGCCGGGAGATGCGCCTGTCGTATCTGCCGCCCCTGATGGTGTATGCGGCGGCGGGCATTTCCGGGTTGACCAGCATCGTCGGTACCTTTTTCGTCAAGGATTACCTGAATCTGTCCGCAGAGTTTCTCGCGGCGCTCGCCTTCTGGGCGGGTATCCCCTGGGCGTTGAAGATGCCGCTGGGGCATCTGGTGGACCTGATCTGGCGCTACAAGGCCGGGCTGGTGTTCCTTGGTGCGGGCATGATCGCGGCGAGCCTGTTCGTGATGCTCGGGCTGCTCGCCGCGCCGGATGCGATGGGTCAGCTGATGCCTGTCGAGGCCTGGTTCGTCGTCAGTGCGTTGTTGGCGCCGGTCGGCTACGTGGTGCAGGATGTGGTCGCCGACGCAATGACCGTCGAAGCGGTACCGCGGGTCGATGCGCAGGGCGGGGCCATCGAACCGGAGACGCTGCGCCTGATGCATACCACGATGCAGACGCTCGGCCGGGTCGCGATCATCGGCGGTGGTGTGTTCGTGTCGCTGCTGAACATACTGCTGTTCCAGGACGTGGCGGGGATGCCCGAATCGGAAAAGGTCGCGACCTATCTCCGCATCTATACCTATGCGCTGGCGATTCCGATCATCTCGGTACTCGGTGTCGTGCTCGGAGGCCTGATAACCCGTCGCCACCTGAAACGCCTGCGTGCAAGCGGTCTTGCGCAACACGAGGCCGCGGAAATCGCGTACGGGCGGGCCGAGGCGACACGGCCGAACTGGTGGATTCTCGGCGGCGGCCTGCTGTTCGTGTTGTTTACCGTCGGCATGGGGCTCAGCGATATCCGCTTCAACAAAGAGATCATTTTTTTCGGCTCGATGGCGATCGTGGTGTTCCTGATGAGCCGGCTGATCAAGGTGCTCAAGCCCGAGGACCGGATGGTTCTTGTGGGTACCGCGGTGATCATTTTCGTTTACCGCGCGATGCCGACGCCGGGTGCGGGCCAGACCTGGTGGATGATCGACGACCTCGGCTTCGATCAGCAGTTCCTGGCGCTCCTGTCGCTGATCAGCAGCGTGCTGACGCTGTTCGGCATGTTCCTGTTTCGGCGCTTCATGGCAGAGCGCTCGATCGCTTACGTCATCGTATTTCTGACCATCGTCAGCAGCGTGCTGTACCTCCCGATCATCGGTATGTTCTATGGTCTGCATCAGTGGACCGCGAGCGTGACCGGCGGCGTCGTCGACGCACGGTTCATTGCATTGGTGGACACGGCACTGGAGTCGCCACTCGGTCAGATCGCGATGATCCCGATGCTCGCGTGGATTGCAAACTCGGCACCTGCCAATCTGAAGGCGACCTTTTTCGCCGTGATGGCGTCCTTTACCAATCTCGCACTGTCGGCCAGTCAGCTTGGTACCAAGTATCTGAATCAGCTGTTCACGGTTACCCGCGAGGTCAAGGACCGCGCGAGCGGTGAGATCAGCGTGCCCGCCGACTACGGCGAATTGGGTTGGCTAATGTGGAGTGCGATGCTGCTTGGCTTGCTGTTACCGATCGCCGCGGTGCTGCTGATCAGGGTTTCGCGCCTCAGGAGCGCTTAGCGCATCATGCGCCCGCGCCGAATGCAGGGCTGTGCGCCGCTGCGGGCCCGTCGCGGAACTGAAGCGCCGCGAGCCGTGCGTACAGCCCGCCGCGCGCGACCAGTTCGTCGTGCTGCCCGGCCGCGACGATGCGGCCTGCGTCCATGACTAGGATCCGATCGGCCTTCCGAACGGTCGCCAGGCGGTGCGCGATGACCAGCGTGGTGCGCTGTGCCATCAGTTCTTCGAGCGCCTGCTGGACTGCCTTCTCGCTTTGCGCATCCAGCGCGCTGGTGGCCTCGTCGAGCAGCAGCACCGCCGGGTCGCGCAGTATCGCCCTGGCGATCGCGATGCGCTGGCGTTGCCCGCCGGACAGTCGCACACCGCGTTCGCCGAGATAGGTATCGAGGCCATCGGGGAGCTGGTCGAGAAAATCGGTTGCATGGGCGGCGGCTGCGGCACGCCGAACGTCGTCGTCGCTGGCGTCCTGCAGCCCATAGGCAATGTTTTCGCGCGCACTGGTACCGAAGATTACCGGTTCCTGCGCTACGACGGCGATACGCCGGCGCAGCGCCGCTGGATCGGCCTTGCGCAGGTCGACGCCGTCGAGTCGAATCAGGCCCTGCTGCGGATCGTAAAAGCGCAACAGCAGCTGCATCACGGTGGACTTGCCGGCGCCGGACGGCCCGACCAGGGCGACGGTCTGTCCGGGCTCGATCTCCAGGTCGAGCCCCTGCAGCACCGCTAGATCGGGGCGCGACGGATAATGAAAAAAGACGCGTTCGAAGGCCACTCGACCCACTGCAGGCTCGGGCAGCGCAACGGGGTGTCGCGGCGCGGCGACCGCGGGCCGGGTCGCCAACAACTCCAGCAGACGCTCTGTCGCACCCGCCGCGCGCAACAGCTCGCCGGCGACCTCGCTCAATGCGCCCACGGAACCGGCGACCAGCACGGCGAAGAAGACGAAGGCCGACAGCTCGCCACCCGTCATGCGCCCGGCCAAGACGTCGCGACCACCGAACCAGAGCACCACGCCGACGGCGCAGAAGGTCAATAGCATCACCAGCGAGGCAAGGGTTGCGCTCATACGCGAGCGTTCGGTGGCCGCGTCGAACGCAGACTCGACGTGGCCGCCGTAGGCGTGCCGGTCGACCGCCTCGTGGCGAAACGCCTGGACCGTGCGTATCCCGTACAGCACTTCGTCTACGCTCGACGCGACATCGGCGATACGATCCTGACTGATCCGGGACAAGCGCCGGACGCGATGGCCCAGCAGCCAGACCGGAACGACGACCAGCGGTACGCCGACCAGCACCAGCAGGGTCAGCTTCAGGCTCGTGATCAACAGCATCACGATACCGCCTATGATCAGCAGCAGGTTGCGGACGCTGATCGCCAGTGTCGAACCGACCACACTCTGCAGCAGCGTGGTGTCGGTCGTCAGACGCGAGATCACCTCGCCGGTGCGGATCGACTCGAAGAATCCGATGTCCAGCGTGAGGACGTGCGAGAACACCGCCTTGCGCAAGTCGGCCACGACGCGCTCGCCCAACCAGTTGACCAGGTATACCCGTGCGCCGACGGACAGGGACATCACGGTGACGACGGCCAGGAACAGCAGCAGGACATTGTTCAGTGCCATGGGGCTGCCGCTGGCGATGCCTGTGTCGACAACCTCGCGTATGACCAGGCCGAATGCGAGCACCGACGCCGCTGCGACGATCAGCGAAGCGATCGCCAGCAGCAGTCGGCCGCGATAGGGGCGCAAGAAGCCTAGCAGTCTGCGCAGACCGCGCAGATCACGGGATTTGGGGCGCTCTTCGGTAATCGGGCTGTTGCGCATGACGGGTCTCGAACGCCGGTAGCCCGGCTTCCGCGGATACTAGGCTACCCGGGCGCGCGATTCTTCAACGGGCCAGCGGCCTGTCCCGCGATCGCGCGCAGCAGCACTGTCGTGGAAGGGTTCCGCACGGGGCAGCGGTCATTGGCCCGCATGGACCACCAGCTCGGCCGCGTTCTCGAATGCGATCCGGTCCGCGATATCCGGCGGGAGCTGGGCGAGCCAGCCGCGAGCCCCGTCGGCCATTTCGCCAAGCGCGTCCCAACGACTCGCGATGTAGGTATCCATGCCGACGAGGAAGCGCCCGGGGTGGGCAACGAAGATCCGCCGCCATTCGTCCGAGAGATGCCCGTCGGGTGCGATGTCGTCCCGGAAAGACAGCTCGATCAGCAATCGCGGGTAGCGCGCGAGCAGTTCGGCTAATCGCGTTACCGGCACATCGAATCCGGCGTGCGCCCAGATCAGGGTCAGATCCATTGAACGTTCGAGGATACGGGCAATGGCGTCTTCATCAGCGTGGGCGTGAAGGAAGAGGCCATGTTCCGCGGCCAGATCGATCATCGCCGCCATCACCGGCGTCGAGGCGTTGGCGCCGAACACGTGGAACTCGCCGATGCCCCGATAGGGGAAGGCATCGAGGCGCTCCCGGAGGCGTGCGACCAGCTCGGGGTCCGCGAACCAGGTACGACGGTCCGCAAAGCTGCGATAAGGCCGCAGCAACGGGACGATCCGGGCCGGGTCCTGTGCAAAAAGGTACTCGGTACCCTCTGTCGGTGTGCTCGACACGAATGCCCGCGCGATGCCTGCCGCCTGCAGACGCTTGATGGCATCGGCCGGCGCCAGCAGGTCCCAGACGTCGTCGTTATAGTGGATATGGCCGTCAAACAGCGGCGTTTCCGCGCGGTCGGGCGCCGCCTGCGCGATCGTGGAGCAGAAGGCCAGCATCAGGATGCCGGCGACCCGCGATGCCCGGTGATCGATGACGGCGAGATAGTGCCTCGAACGCGCAGCGCTGACGTCGCGTAGTCGGGGCTGGTGCGTAGCTACAGCGGTGAAGAACATCGTGCGATAGGCCCTCGTCAAGATCCGGCGGTTCACGATTGGGAGGCGCCTGTCGACCTTCATGTCTCGTAATGTATAGAAGAAAATCTGCGGGAATAAGCCACATGCCTGCTGTGGCAAGCCCGGTCCGGGCAAGCCACCGTGACTGCGGGTGTGCGGCGGGTCGTGCCCCGGCTATTCAGGCTTTTCCATGTCGTAACGAATGACCTTCGAGGCGGCCTGTCGGGCACGCAGGTAGGGCAGTTTGAACAGTTCGAGATCGCACACACGCGGGTGATCTTCCGGGACGTCGCCCTGAAACACCGTGATCGGCAGCACGACCGGGTTCGGCCATGAGGCAGTGAGAAAATCCCTCAGCCAGGAACGTCTCTGTTGCTCTGTTTTGACACATAGCAGCGCCTCGATGTTGTGGCATACGAAGCCCGAGCGCGCGGCCCGGTCGCGCAGCTCCTGATCGAGCGCGGCGAGCGACGTGCGATCTGCGGCGACACCGAACTGCTGCAGATAGTCCTGCCGCAGGTCGAAGAACGCGAGGTCCAGGTGTTCGGCCAGGCTCATCGCCAGTTCCGGCTGGTAACGTGGAAACAGCACGATGCTCGGACCGCTCGCGGCGTTCTTTGCATGGTGTTCGGCGATCACGGCGAGCCAATCCTCGTCGGTAACCAGCTTGACCCGCGTTTTCGGGGTGCCGGGGGCCGGTTCGAGTACCGACAGGGGTTCGAAGTTCAACACCGCCTGCAGCTCGTCGTCTGTCAACAGGGATTCGATCACCGGGAACAACCACTCCTCCTCGAGCAGCGTGTGGTTCTTCAGCGTCTGGGCAAACTCGGCCAGACGCGATCGGGTGTCGCCGTCACGCATCCGTTCGACCAGGCTGCGCAGAAACCCGTGTTCCTTGCCCAGCTGCACGCACATGTCGACATACTGGCCGTGGTTTCGGACCAGCGGGCCGAAGAGGGTTTGCTCCTCGTGTTGCAGGTGGGCCTCCATCTCCTGCCGGTTGTAGGCGTCCACCATCGCGACGCCGCGCGCCAGGTCCTCTTCGTCGCCGCTGCGCGCAATCTGCGCGATCTGCTCGGCGAACGCCAGTCCGTGACGATGTTCTGCGCTGAGCGCGCGCAGCATGTCCTGGCGCCGGGTGTCGGGTGTCGGCGCGGCGCCCTCGGTGACTTGCGGATCGTCTGGCTTGTTCATCGTCGGCTCCTGGTCGTGGTCCCGAAAGGCCGGGTCTGCGATACGTCGCGTGTCATCAGTCGGTCAGTGTAGCCGCCCGTGGCGCGGCCTGCTCGCGGGCGTAGCGCGAAAATACTTGCTGGGCCCCGCTCTCACGCGTGACGCAGCCCTATCGCCTGCAGCCGCGGCGCGTGCCGGCCCTTCACTTCGCGCAGCGCCTGCTTGAAATGGCCGCGCAGCGGCTTCTTCAGATGCCTGAGGACGTCTTTTTGCGGCAGCTCCTTGAGCGCGGCGAAGATCGCGAGCGCGTAGGTGATGTCGTGCTGTGACACGTAGGCCTGACGCCGCACCACCGGACCGCCACAACATCCCCCCCGCGGCAAGACCAGCGCGGTATTCGCAAACATCAGGCCGAATCCGAGGAATACCGCCAAGATCTCGGTCGTGTGTGGCCAGTTCTCGGGTCCGCCCGGCGCGGGTTCCTTCGCCGAGGTGCCCAGATAGTGGGCCAGCGTGTGGGCGAACACCGCGATCATCGCCTCCGGGTTGTTGAGGTAGTCGGGATCGTAGCTCAGCGTCAGGCTGGCAGGGGACGGCTGGGATGCGACGGCCCTCGACCCCCGTACACCGACGACCACGGGCACCTCGGCAGCGGGCGCCAGCACGCAGCTGCCCGGCGGCAGCAGCTTGAACGGCCAATGCGCCATACCCGCATAGTTGACCACCCGATCGAAGATCAGCCCTGCCATTTCCTCGGGGCTGTGCGCCCTGCCGGGGAAGTGTTTGTTGGAGGGCGTGACGAGCAGTGTTTCGTCGCGGAACATCACTGGGTCGAAATTGCGCAGGGCCCAGGCATAGACAGCGAACATCCAGTCGGCGTACGCCTCGTCCAGCAGCGGACCACGATCCAAAAACCCCAGCAGCATCGGTAGGCTCCTTGTTGAACGGCTGTTCCACCCCGGGGGCAGGTTTCCGGGGGCCGGCGACCGCCGGGCGGGCACAGGGTGCATGGTATCCGCGTGTTTCTGCCGATACCAGGCGACTGGGTCAGGCGGCGATGAACGCGCCCCTCACGGCGGGTGCTTAAGGCCCACTATCCATCGGTTTTCTTTTATGAGCCAGAGGAGTCAGCTCCAGCGTCAAGAGTATTAGGGCCTGTTAACACTCATCCGGACCGTGTCGCCGGAGGCCATTTTTTCGCAGATCAAGGCGTAACGAGCGCTGTGTAGCAGGCTACATAAGCGAGGTGCAACGCAGAGCTGTGGAAAAATGGCCCCGTCCCTTCGGGTTGCGTCCCAGAATGGGCCACTCGCTGTTACTCGTCGTTCATTACCTTTACGGGCCGGATTGCGAG
>CBFCWF010000006.1:0-37110 GCA_965601425.1 uncultured Chromatiaceae bacterium
CGGCGCCGCTGGCGCTTGGCGCGATCACCGACGCCTACCAGCCGATCGAGCGCACCCACCGCATCACCCGACGCCTGCTGGAAATCCTGTGCGAGGCACGGCATCGGGTCGATACCGCTTGGGCAGCGATCCGGCCGGCGAATGATCGATGCACACCCGGCCGGTGCCGCGGCGGCTCACCGCGGGCGCTGTGCGACCAACTGGGCGCGGTTGCGAAATCCCTGCGCTACGTCACCAATCGTGCCTTCTTCTCGGTAGAAGCACAGTTCAAGATCGGCGAACAACCGCAACAGCTCGTTGCGATCGAGACGGAAGCACGGGTTGCCCGGCCCGCTGTCGTCAACCCGCTCCCGGGTGAACGTCTGGTAGAACAAAAGTCCGCCCGGTCTGAGGGCCGCGGCGATGCTCGGGCACAGCGGGCGGTCGAGAAAGTGGCCCACGCAGATCACGTCGAAGCGCCCCGGTAACGGAGGCGAGGCCGCCACGTCCCGCACCTGGGCGCACAACGGTAGGCCTTCAGCCAGCCGACGCAGCGTCGCGACGGCCACCGGCGACAGGTCCCAGGCCTGCGTGCGCAGGCCGTGCCCTGCAAGGAACAGCGCGCTACCGCCCATACCGCTGGCGAGGTCAAGCGCGTCGCCGTGCCCGGGCAGCAGGTGCGCATTCTCCGTCAGCACCTCGAGCGGCACCGGTGGCGCCCCGGCCTGGGCATACCGCGCATCCCACTTGTTGCGCAGTTCGTTTTCTTCGCTCATGAACCCCAGCATAACCCGAACCACCGGTCCCGCCGACAGTCACCGGGTTCCGCGCAGGCGTGCGTTAGCGCGTTGCCACGGCCCCGACGCGAATCTGCGGCTCGCGTGGCCGCGACAGTATCTCGTAGACCTCCGCCAGCGCATGGTCATCGCCGACATTGCCGGGGAAGATCACGACCGGGAGACCCGGAAAGCGCGGGTGATCGTCCGGGCACCGCACGACCGAGCAACCCGGACGGATTTGTCCGACCACTCGCGCGGTGCGCAAGGCCAGCCCCGTGCTCAGCGTATCGTTCGAGGTGATACCGCCCTTGCTGATCAGGAAACCGGTCTCCCGCGGCAGATTCCGCACCAGGCGTGTCAGGAAGGCCGAGACGCGACCGCCGAAGTCCAACCGCTCCGCGCTGCTCGCGAACCGGCGCTCGCCGCGGCTGGTGTAGAGCACGACACCCTGCCCCGCACGTTGCGCTTCGACCATCGCCTGCACCAGTTCGGCGAACAGGCCCTCCTCGTCGCGCACCATCCAGTCCAGGTCGACCTGCAGCGCGGCGAGCGACGCCTGCTCGCGCAGCCGCTCGAGCTGGCGCGTCGATTTTTCGACATGCGACCCGACCAGCACCACCCCCGGTCGCCCGCCGCGCACCAGGCGCCACATGTCTGCCGCGGCGACCGGCTGCGGCGGCAGGTCCGCGAACGCGGTCAGCAGACTCGCGGCACTGCGGAACAGGAAACGCTTGCCATCGGCCGCGGCTGCCAGGACCTGACGCGCAAAGCCGTCCAGGTCGGCCTGGTGCTCGGCATCGACGACGCAACAGCTGTTGTGTTCCAGCGAGCGCAGCCTGTCGGCAAGGTCGCCGCGCACATCGTCGAGCGAGAAGCGCTCCACCTGCGCGGCAGTTATCCGGCCGGCGGTCTTCTCCTCGACATAATCAGGCAGGTATCCGGTGCGAAAAGCGAACACCGAGTCGCGCGCGAACTCTGTCTCATGCACCGGCACCGGCACGCCATCGACCACGAGATAGTGCGTCCCGTCGCGCGTGACGCGCCCACCCTCGAAGAAGGCCGGCACCAGGAAGTGGGCATCGAACGGTCCGAGCTCCTCGGCAATCACGTCCGTCTCGACCGGATAGTGTCCACGCAGCGTCGAGTCGGAGCGACTGACGACCACGGGCAGGATCGCGGTACCGTCCGCGGACGCCCGCTCCAGGGCGGTGCGCAGGTTGACGCAGATCTCGCGCGTCACCTGGGCCGCCTCGACAGCCCCCATCCCGCGCGTGTTGCTCAGCACGAAGAACAGGGGCGCCTCGTCGGCCAGGGCCTCCACCAGCGTATCCGGATCCCAGCGGGTCAGCAGCAGACAGCCATGCACCGTCTGCGAACCCGTCGGATCGTCGTCTATCACGATGATCTTGGTGACTTGTCGTCTGTCCATTGTCATCTGCCTCATCCGCCGTTGGCTTCGCTCGCACCGTGATCGCCCAGCAGTTCCCGCGCTCGTCCGGCCAGGGCCTCCGCAGTGATGCCATTGAAGGCCATGATCTCGGCCGGGCTCGCGGTGGTTTCACCACGCTGCCAGCCGAACAGGTCGCGTGCCGCCGCGCCGCTGCGCAGCAGTACCGGTTCGAGCCCAATGGTACCGCCACCGCTGACCCCGATCAGCGCATCACCGTCGAACAGTGCGGCGAACGTCGCATCGTCCATGAAACGGCCATCGGCCTGCGCCGCGTGTCGCCAGGCGACATCGGTAGGCCGGTACAGACGTCGCGGGTTGGCGACGCAGACGATGCGCACCCGGTAGCCGGCCGACTCGAGCGCGTCCCTGGCCGCGAACACCGGGAGAAAGATCATGTCGCCGGTCACTGCGAACACGACCGTGCCGCGTTCGCCCCCGGCCGATTCGTAGAGGACGCTCGCCCCCAGATCGATTGCCTGCGCCGCCTGTTCGGGCGTCGTGTACACCGGCAGCGCCGACTTCGATGCGACGATGCTGATGCACTTGTTCGACGCGTCAACCGACCAGCGGTACGCAGCCTGCATCATGTTCGCATCGGCCGGATAGAGCAGGTAGACGTTGCCGTTGCGCATCTGACCGCCGATGTAGTTCTCGATCTCCGGACGCTGATGTGTCCAACCGTTGCGGCCCTGCTCCAGCGCACCTGCCGTGAACATCGTCACGAGCGCCGGGGTCGTGCGCCGGAGCTCTGCCATCGCCTGGCCGACGGTCTGAACGATGGGCCAGCCGTTGATCGCGAAGCTCTCGTAGGACAGCCACAGCGAACGCCCCCCGAACAGTGCCAGGCCGGCCGCAAAACCCGCGCAGGCGTCTTCGTTCAACGGCTCGTAGACCTGACCGTTCGGCGACTGGTTGTAGAGTGCGTCCTCGGTCGGGTGACGGATCTTCAGCGCCTCGTTGATCGGTTTCATGTTCGAGGCCTCGTTACCGTCGGCGTTGGTCACCACGAAGCTCGGATCGCGCCGACCGAGCTCGGCCACCATGTGCGCCATCGCGGTTGCCGGCACGGCCTTCTCGCCGGGCGCATAATCCCGGGTCGGCAATATGCCGATGTCCGGCAACGCACGCTCGAACTCGGTGACCACGGTACGTCCAGCCGGTCCGCCGCCGGCTCGCGACATGTTCGTGCGCACCAGATCCCAGGCCTCGGGTGACAGCGCACCCCGCTTGAGCGCGGCGGCAATGCTGTCCTTCTCGGGATTGTCCCCGGGATAGAGGTTGTGCGACTTGGCACCGTGCGCGTGCACGCCAGCTCCCTTCAGCTGCTTGACGATCAGCACGCTAAGAGTCCCACTCATCGCCGCATTGGAAGCCGCGTTCGCGCCCTCGAGCACGGCGCGGGTGAATGCCTGACGTGCACCCTCACTGAATCGGGTGCTGTCGACAAACGCCCCATCCTGCCCGGCATCGTCGTAATCCTTGGCGTCGATCAGCACGATTTTCCTGAAATCGTGCGCCTGCCAGTAGGCCGTCATCTGCGCATTGTCCATCAGCGACACCATCGAGTGGTGCTCCTGGCTGAATCCGTTCCATACCAGCACCGGGAGGAAATTGGTCACATCCGGGTAGCTCGTATGGAAGTGCTTCATCGCCGACATGATGTAGGGTTCGCCCAGCCCACCGTCGCCGATCGTGCACGGAAACAAGGTGTCGCGGTTGAGATAGGCACCGGCCATCGCGAAGTGCTGGCCCTGGCCGAGCGGGCCGGCCGGGGCCAGCAGACCGGGTATCGCGCCGGACAGATGACCGAGCAGTCCGTCGCGCTCGCGAAACCTTTGCTGTAATTGCTGCATGCTGTGGATGCCCATCGCCTCCAGCGACCCGTCAAGAAACATCGCACTGTAGAACCCGGGGGCATGATGCCCGACCTCGGTCACGATGTTGGTGTGGCCGAGCATCACCAGCGACGCATAGGCGTCGGCACTGCTCGCGAAACCGCCCGGATGGCCGGACTCCTTGGAGGCACAGAGCTGCAGCGTGGCATAGCGCAGCGCATCGACGATCAGGCGGGTCTGAAAGACCGCCGCATCGTCGATGCGGGTGATTGCCCCCTCCCCCGCCGCGATCGCCGGCTTGCGCGCGTGGGCCGCGAAGGACGTCGGGCTCTGCCCGAAGTGCAGGACGCCTTCGCAGAATGACGGACGGGTATCGAAAATCTGTTCTGCTGCCGTACTCATGACTTGACCTCCCGGTCGACGTGTTGGGTTGCGGTGCCTCCGCGTTGCGTAAGACACTAGGCCCGCGAGCAGTTTTCCGCAATGGAGTATAGTTTTCGTATTGTGAAATTTTTGCCGAAACGCGCGACGCATCGCCGGCATTTCGCGCATCGACCGCGCCAAAAGGTTCGATTACCCAGCTCCACCGACTATTTCACATTGTGAAATACCGTGTTAGCATCATGCCTATTAGCGCGATGGTGCCGCGGCCCATGCGCGGATCGCCGTCGCTTACCATATTGTGAAAAGAGTTCTCAATCATGAATACCCCTCGGAGCTCCTCGTCGATCCAGGTCATCGATCGCGCCGCCGCACTGCTCGACGCGATCGCGCGTTACCAGGAACCGGTCAGCCTCAAGGTTCTGAGCGCCGAAACCGGTTTGCACGCGTCGACGGCCCACCGCATCCTTGCCTCGATGATCGAGAACCGCTTCGTCGAACGCGACACGTCCGGTCGGTACCGGCTCGGAATGCGATTGCTGCAGCTCGGCGTCCGGCTGCACAGCAGCATCGACCTGCGCGCGGTCGCGCTGCCCGTGATGGAGGCATTGCGCGACGAGCTCGGCGAGTCGGTGAACCTGACGCTGCGCGAGGGCGACGTCGTGGTGTACATCGAGAAGGCAACGCCGAATCGGATGATGCATGTGCAGCAGCTGGTCGGCAGCCGCGCCCCGCTGCATGTCACGGCAGTGGGCAAACTGATGTTGGGCGCCGCCGGCGAAGAGGCGATTCGTGGCTATGCGCTACGTACCAATCTGCCCGCTTACACACGCAACACCATCACCACGCTCCCGCGCCTGATCGACGAGTGTAACGAAGGCGTCCGTCGTGGCTATGCCCTGGACAACGAGGAGGCGGAGATCGATGTGGGCTGCATCGGGGTCCTGCTGCACGACAGCAGCGGTAACGTCGCCGCCGGCCTGTCCGTATCGGCCCCGATCGAACGCCGGCGTATGGCCTGGGTCGACAGCGTAGTCGCGGCAGGTCGGACAATTTCGGCACAGCTCGGATACCCAGCATCGGTGACGGCGTGACAACGCTGAAGGTAAGCTGGCTGCTGCTTGGGGTACTGCTTTTTCTGCCGATCCTGTACGGGGTCCCGGATAGCGTGATGCCGACGAGTGCCAACCGGGTCGCTGCCACCGCGGTGCTGATGGCCGTGTTGTGGATCAGCGAGGCGATCCCGATTCCGGCGACCGCGCTGCTGCCGGTGGTGCTGTTCCCGCTGCTCGGCGTGATGCCCATCGAGGCGGCGGCGGCAAACTATGCGCACCATCTGGTTTTTCTTTTCCTGGGTGGGTTCTGGATCGCTGCCGCGGTGGAACGCTGCGGCCTGCATCGCCGGATCGCGTTGCAGGTGCTCGGCGTGATGGGCTCGCGGCAGGACCGTATCGTGCTGGGCTTCATGGCAGCGACTGCGTTCCTGTCCATGTGGCTCAGCAACACCGCGACCACGATGATGATGCTGCCGATCGCCCTCGCGGTCGTCGCGCGCCTCGGCGCCGACACGCACGAGCCGTTTGGTCGGACACTGATGCTGGGCGTCGCCTACTCGGCGTCCATTGGCGGCGTGGCCACGCTGATCGGGACACCGCCGAACGCGGTCCTGGCCGGGGTCGTCGAAAAGAACCTCAACCTGACCATCGGTTTTGCACAGTGGATGCTGTTCGGCCTGCCACTTGCCGTTGTCATGCTCGCGATCGCCTGGTGGTACCTGACACGGATCGCGGCGCACATCGGCGGGCGTGAAGCCGGCTGTGGCACGGATATGATCCAGGGAGAGATCGATCGGCTCGGCAGCATGGACAGTGCCGAACGACGTGTGCTGCTCGTGTTCGCAACCGTCGCCGGCCTTTGGGTATTCAAGGGGCTACTGCCGGCGGACTGGTTCGGCTCACTCAGCGATTCGACCATCGCCATGGCCGGGGCGATCGCCTTGTTTATGATCCCGAGCGGCCGCGACGCGCGCGCCGGACTGCTGGACTGGCAGACGGCCGCCAATATACCCTGGGATGTGCTGATCCTGTTCGGTGGCGGCTTTGCCTTGGCGCATGGTTTCCAACAATCCGGGCTCACCGAATGGATTGGAAATCAACTGGACTTCCTGCGCCATGTGCACTGGCTCGTCCTCATGCTGATGGTCGCGCTGGTGACCATTTTTCTGACCGAAGTGACATCGAACACCGCGACCGCCAGCATGCTGCTACCGATCGTTGCAGGCCTCGCTGCCGGTGCTGGCCAGGATCCGCTGACGCCGATGGTGGCTACCGCGCTCGCCGCCTCTTTCGCGTTTATGCTGCCGGTCGCCACGCCGCCGAACGCGATCGTGTTCGCCAGTCGCCAGATCAGCATCCCCGAGATGGCGCGCGCCGGCATCTGGATGAACCTGATCGGCATCGCGATGATCGCGCTGTTCGTGTCTGTCGTTATGCCCTGGGTATGGGGATCGCGCGGCTAGCCGGCGTGCCCGCTACTTGCCACGCCATTGGATGCTGTACAGGTCGTGCCGTCGATCACGCAGATTCTGCACCGTGCCGCTGTCGCGCGCCATGCGCAGGTCGAGGCCAGAAGGGTGATGCGGATGGTGGACCATGATCACTCCGGGTAGTGGCGTGACGGGCCGCCGACCGGCCCACGCCGTTCAGTCGACTCACTAACGCTTCACGAAGACTACTGGAACCGGCCGACGCTGCGCAGATCCAGAGCCGGCGGCATCACGTGTTAAGGTTTTTCGGTATCTACGCCACAGGAGAAGGCGATGAAAGACTCTTTCGGTGCACGTTCGACGCTCGTTGTACAGGGACAGACTTTCGAGATCTACCGCCTCGACAGCCTCGCGGCCGACCACGATCTCGGGCGCCTGCCGTTCGCGCTGAAGATACTGCTCGAGAATCTGTTGCGCAACGAGGACGGCCAGAATGTCACCCGCGATCATATCCGGGCACTCGCAGACTGGGACGCGAAGGCCCAGGCGGGCGGCGAGATCGCGTTTAGTCCGGCCCGCGTGATCCTGCAGGATTTCACCGGCGTGCCCGCGATCGTCGATCTCGCGGCGATGCGCGATGCCGTGTACAGGCTCGGCGGCGATCCGACCGGTATCAATCCGCTGACGCCGGCCGAACTGGTCATAGACCACTCGGTCCAGGTCGACGCCTTCGGCAGCGCCGATGCGCTGGACATAAATACGCGACTCGAGTTTCAGCGCAACCGCGAGCGCTACGGCTTCCTGCGCTGGGGACAGAGCGCCTTCGAGAACTTCAGGGTCGTGCCGCCGGGCACCGGCATCGTGCACCAGGTCAATCTGGAACACCTGGCGCGCGTAGTGTTCCAACGCGAGCAGGATGGGCTCCGACAGGCCTACCCGGACTCGTTGGTCGGGACCGATTCACACACCACGATGATCAACGGCCTCGGCGTGTTGGGCTGGGGTGTCGGCGGCATAGAAGCCGAGGCGGCGATGCTCGGCCAGCCGGTCACGATGCTGGTACCGCAGGTCGTCGGGTTCCGGCTGGATGGCCGGCTCGCCGAAGGCGCCACGGCGACCGATCTGGTGCTGACCGTGACGCAGATGCTGCGCGAGCGCGGCGTTGTCGGCAAGTTCGTCGAGTTCTACGGCAGTGGCCTTGAAGACCTGCCGTTGGCCGACCGCGCCACGATCGCCAACATGGCGCCCGAGTACGGCGCCACCTGCGGCATCTTCCCGATCGACACAGAGACCCTACGCTACCTCGAACTGACCGGCAGATCACCCGAACAGCTAGCACTGATCGAGTCCTATGCGCGTGAACAGGGCCTGTTTCGCGGCGCCGGCGGGCCCGAGCCCGAGTACAGCGAGCGGCTCGAGCTGGACCTGGGCAGCGTCGAACCCAGCCTGGCAGGGCCCAGGCGACCTCAGGACCGGATCACACTGAGTGACGCGCGTGGCACCATCGGAAACGCGATGCATGCACTGCAGGAGGAGCGCTCCGGGCGCACCAGCCGCAACAGGGATATCGCACGCTTCGCCGACGAGGGCGGCGGCACCGCAGTGGCCGCCGAGGAGACCCGGCACAGCGGCGTGGAAACAGTCGAGTATGCAGGGCAGCTGTTCGAACTGCGTGACGGCGCCGTGGTGATCGCGGCGATCACCTCGTGTACCAACACCTCGAACCCCGCGGTGATGGTGGCGGCTGGCCTGGTGGCCAGAAAGGCCCGCGAACGCGGACTGAATGTGAAGCCCTGGGTCAAGACCAGCCTGGCGCCCGGCTCCCGGGTGGTCAGCGACTATCTCGAGCGCGCCGGGCTGCTCGACGATCTCGCGACGCTCGGATTCCACCTCGCCGGTTTCGGCTGCACCACGTGCATTGGCAACGCCGGGCCGTTGCCGGCGCCGATCAGCGAAGCGATCCGTCGCGCAGACCTTATCGCCTGCGCAATCCTGTCTGGAAACCGCAATTTTGAGGGCCGCATCCATCCCGATGTCCGGATGAATTTCCTCGCCTCGCCACCGCTGGTCGTTGCCTATGCGGTGGCGGGCAGCATGGAGGTCGACGTCTATCGAGAACCCCTTGCGCATGACCCGCTCGGGAACCCGGTCTATTTGCGCGACCTCTGGCCGGCGCAGGCCGAAGTGCAGTCGATCATCGCCGCAAACATCGACCCCGCCATGTTCGATCACCGCTACGAGACGGTGTTCGAGGGAGACGCAAACTGGCGGGCAATGCAGGTGCCGGGCGGTGATCAATACCGCTGGGACCCTTCCTCGACATACATCCGGTTGCCGCCCTACTTCGAGGCCATGGGGCCCGAACCCGAGGCGTTGCCGACCATCCGGGGCGCCCGGGTGCTGTGCCTGCTCGGCGACAGTATCACCACCGACCACATCTCGCCGGCCGGAGCGATCATGCCGGACGGCCCGGCCGGCCAGTATCTGATCGGGCATGGCGTCAGCCCCGGCGACTTCAACTCTTACGGCTCGCGGCGCGGCAATCACGAGGTCATGGTGCGCGGCACGTTCGCCAACATCCGGCTGCGCAACCGGCTCGCACCGGGAACCGAGGGCGGCTGGACATCGCACCGGCCGGACGGCAAAGAGATGAGCGTATTCGACGCCGCGATGCGATATGCCGAGGAGGGCGTGCCGCTGCTCGTGATCGCCGGCAAGGAATACGGCAGCGGCTCCTCACGCGACTGGGCGGCCAAGGGGCCGATGCTGCTTGGCGTCAAGGCGGTGATCGCCGAGAGCTACGAGCGTATCCACCGCTCCAATCTGATCGGCATGGGCATCCTGCCGCTCCAGTTCCAGGAAGACGAAGATGCCGGCTCGCTCGGCGTCGATGGCACCGAGGCCTATGACATCGAAGGACTGGTGCCGGGCGCCGGCGAGGTCGACATCGTCGTCCAACCGGATGCGGGTGAAGCCAGGCGCTTCACGGCACGTGTGCGCATCGACACGCCGAAGGAGTGGGAGTACTTTAGCAACGGCGGGATTCTGCAATACGTGATTCGGCAACTGACGGCCGCCTGAGCCGCGGCAGCAACGCGGGCGAATCGACGCCTTCCGACCAAAGCGATCAGGTGATTTACAAGGAGAACACATGGCAGACACGATGAAGGCCGCCCCGCTTCCGACACCGTCAGCAAGCGGCGTACAGGCACTGTGCAAACGCACCTGGTGGGTATTCCTGGTCGGCGGCATCGCCGCGGTGATCTTCGGCATCCTTGCGTTCATGAGGCCGGGCGTTGCGTTGCTGGTCCTTGCCAGCTACTTCGCTGCGATGGTCCTGGTTTCCGGCGCGGTCAACATCTGGGGCGCGCTGGGCAATCGCGACAAGGACGGCTGGTGGATCATGATGCTGCTCGGCTGCCTGTCCGTGGTCGCCGGAGGCTACGCGCTGTTCCACCCCGCACTGAGCATGCCCGCCTTCGTGCTGCTGGTTGCGTTCACTGCGATCGTGATCGGCTTCCTGCTACTGACACTAGGTTTCAAGATTCGCAAGGAAAGCGAACGCGAGTGGGTACTCTACCTGAGCGGCGCGCTGTCGGTACTGTTCGGCACGCTGATCGTGCTGCGGCCGCTCGAGGGCAGCGTGTCGGTCGTCTACTTCATTGCCGGTTGGGCGTTGCTGCTCGGTGCGATGAAGGTCGTGTTTGCGTTCAAGGTGAAGAACCTGTCCGGGAATCTCGGCGAGCGCGTCGCGGCCGGGGATTGAACAGCGACCCGGGCTGCGGGCGGTGCGACACAGAGCCCCCGGCCACGCCGCAGGGTCTGACAGAGGATCGGGCCATGTACAGATCGGGTACCGCCTCGCTGGCGGCATTGTTGTTTGCGGGTTGCGCCGGCATGCATGCCGTACCTGAGAATCACCGTGGGCTGACGGCACGCGTGACCGGCAGCGTCAGCTACCGGGAGCGCACCGCGCTGCCGCCGAGTGCGCGACTCACGGTGAGGCTGATGGACGTATCACGGGCCGACGCAGCGGCCCTCGTCCTCGGCGAACAGGTCATCGAGGCCGCTGGCAGACAGGTGCCGTTCGCGTTCGAGATCGCCTACGACGCGGCGGCAATCGACGACCGCTACAGTTACGCGGTCCAGGCGCGTCTCGAGGATGGCGGCCGGCTGCTATTCATCAGCGACCGGCACCACCCGATCATCACACGAGGTGCGCCGAGGCAGGTCGATATGGTCTTGAAGGCAGTCCGCAGCGAAGGCACCGGGCGGCCCTGACCTGCGGACAGCGACAGGCGTTCGTCGTCAACGCAGACGCGTGAAGACTGACGGCGACGAAGCGGGACAGGGGCGCCGGGCACCTGCCCCCGGCGTGCTCGATGCGCTCTCGCGCCTAATTCGCATCGGCAGCGCCACGGCGGCCGTCGACACGTCCAGGCCGGGCTGCCCGCGCCGGATGTTCCAGCTCCAAGATTGCCCGACCGACCTGGCCATTGGGTTATCATTCGAAGCTCGGGGCTGGTAGCCCATATCTAAGGACATGACATGTCATTGATGCGCACGATGGCGAGTGCAGTTAGTGCGTCCACAGCACGTACGGCAGGTTTACTGGCCCTGCTCCTGGCACCGGGCGTCTGCCTGTCGACCGACGATGAGGCATCCAGCGCGGAATCCGGGCTGGCCGCGTGGTTCGACTCGGTCTATGTCCAGGCCGGATACGGCATACACTGGAGCGACGGTGAGGACCACAAGGGTGTACCGGCTCTGGGTGGCTTCGAAGCGACACACGAAGACAGGCACCGTGTCGGCATCTCGTTGTTCAACAACTCTTTCGGTCAGTTCTCGCAGTACTACTACTATGGGTACAAGTGGCGGCTGCCGTTCATTTCGGAGTCCGCGCATGTGAAACTGAGCGGCGGGCTGATCTACGGTTACGTCGACGAGTACGAAGACAAGCTCGCGATCAACTGGGATGGGTGGTCGCCGGTGATCATTCCTTCCTTCGGTTGGAAGCGCGATCGCCTCGGCTTCGATGTCGCGATCCTCGGCGATGCCGGGGTGATGCTGCTAGTCGGCTATGATGTTTGGGAGCGCAAGCCCCGCAAGGACTGAAGATTCGGAGGTGCCGCGACAACGGCGCTGCGTGCACGCCACGGGACCGCCATGGGTCCGGACCCGGTTCAGCGGTGACCGCCACCCCGTTTGTTCTTCGGTCGGTTGGGACCGACGCGGAGCTGGCTGCCGTTGATCTCGCGGCCGTCGAGCCCGGAAATCGCAGCCCGCGCCTCGTGCCCCTCCATGTCCACCGTGGCAAACCCCCTGCAATCGCCGGAGAAGATATCGGTCGACAGTTTGATCGCCCGAACGACGCCATACTGATTGAATAACTCGGTCACGCTCTGTTCCGTGGAGGATCTGGGGAGTCCGCGTACAAAAAGGGTAATCATCAAGGCAATCCGGTGCGTTGGGGAGGCGCCGTCGAACAGGCATCGCCGCGATGAGCGGCGTGGTAGTCAAGAGGAGGGCTGCCCCGGGCGCACCCGGGGCAGCCGATCCGAGCGCGTCTTACAGTGCGACGACGTTGTCGGCCTGAGGACCTTTCTGGCCCTGAGTCTCGGTGAATTCGACCTTCTGGCCGTCAACCAGCGAGCGGTGACCCTCGCCGGCAATCGAACGGAAATGCACGAACAGGTCTTTGCCGTTCTCGCGCTCGATGAAACCGTAACCTTTGCCACTATCGAACCATTTCACGGTCCCAATCTGTCTTTCTGACATATTCTGTAAACCTCAAAAGTTTCTTAACGATATCCGTCGCAGGCGACGGACTACTGCCACGATTCTTGGCAGGCACTTGTAGCTCGCTTCGGATGTAACTTTCGAGGAAACAGCCAGAGAAAGGCGCTAACAGGCAGGTCAAAGATCGTTGCAGTGGGCCAGACGGTACTCCTAACCGGGGGCAAACGCAAACCCAATCGATCGTCGGCGCCCGCGCCCCCGTGGGCGATGCGCGAAGTTCGGGAGCCACGGCCAGCCCACTATGCGAAAAGCCGGGACCGGGCCGCCTCGGTGATCGCGGTGACCGCCGGATGCTTGATGCGCCGCTCGGGAGAGATGATGTAGTAGCGCTCCGCGACTTCTTCGGTTCGCCCAATCACCTCGACACCGTACTTGCTCGTCACGTCCTGTTCGACCGCGGTCGGTGAGGTAAAGATGCCTGAGCCCCGCTCGCCGAAGGCCTTCATCAGGGCGCGGTCTTCGAACTCCGCGACCACGACCGGTTGGATCGCATAGCGCTCGAACCAATTCTCCAGGCTGCGGCGCAGGTTGCTGCCGACACTGGGCATCAACATCTTCACGCCGGCCAGGCTTTCCGGGAAACCCTCCCTGAGCCTTGCCGCCGTCTGCGGCACGCCGAAGAAACTGATCCCGGATTCACCGAGCGCATGGTTGTAGGCACGGATGTTCAGCGCCGGACTCACCGGGCTGTCCGCGAGGACGACGTCGAGCTTGTGTACCGAGAGATCCGCGAGCAGGTCGACCAGCGGCGCCTCGTGGCAGACCAGATTGATCGGCTCGGGCATCTGAAGCACCGGCTCGAGGACCCGATAGGTCAGCAGCTTGGGCACCACCATCGCAATGCCGACCTTGACCGTGATCGCCGAGCCCGGCGTTCGACCGGCGAGCACGTCCTGCAGCTCAAGCCCCAGCCGAAACATTTCGTCGGCATAGGAGAAGACCATGCGGCCGGTCTCGGTGAGCACCAGCTGTCTGCCGTCGCGTTGAAACAACTTGGCGCCGACCTGCTCCTCGAGTTCGCGCAGCTGGCCACTGATCGTCTGCGGCGTCAGGTACAGGGACTCGGCGGCGCGCGCGATCGAGCCGTGGCTGGCGACGGACCAGAAGTAACGAAGGTGTTTCAGATTCAGCTTGAGGTTTTGCATCCGTTATGGACTCTGCCCTAAACGCAACGGCACATACTGCGGGGGCTCAAGCGATACCTTGGGCGGGTCATTCCGATCACCCGCTTCCGCAGACCGGCACGCGGGAGTCCCTGCAGCCCCGACGGCTGCGTCGTTGCCGCCGACGTTTGCTGCGAAAACGACCGGAATCGACTCAAGTGAGTGCCCCTTTTCTCTCAACGCCGGCTCACCTGTCCCCGAACCGGGACAGGGGGAAACCGGCCAAGCGCTCCCTGCGTGCTCGAACACGGCCTTCATCCGACCGGCGAAACGAAACCGGGCGGCTTGACCGCGAGTATCGAGGCCCTGGCCGTTTGTAACACTTCCTCGGCGGTGTTGCCTATGAAAAAGCCAGGGATACCGGTGCGCCCAGCGGTGCCCATCACGATGACGTCGGCCGGCAGCGTCTCGGCCGTCTGTCGAATCACAGCCGCGGCGGCACCGCGGACCAGATGCACCTCGGGCGCGACCCCGTCCCGCGCGCACGATCGCAGCAGCTCGTCGAGTCGTTCGCGGCGACGCGCTTCGGTGCCGCGCATGAGGTCGTCGAGTTCGCCGTCCGGCATCCGGAATCGTCCATGACGCAGCATGGACTCTCCCTCGAGGCGCCAGGCATGGACGACCGCGAGTGTCGCGCCCTCCTGTCGGGCCAGCGCACCGGCCAGGTCCATCACGAGCGGGTCACACCCTGCGCCCGGCCCGGTAGTCGGGTCGACCGCGGCCAGCACCGTACGATAGCTCTCCGCAGCCCCGGGGTGGTCTATCCAGACCGGACAGGGGCATTTGCGAAGCAGGTGCATGTCGGTACTCCCGAACAGGCGTTCGGAAACGCCAATCGGTGGGCGTGCGGCCTTCATCACGAGGTCGTATCGACTGCGTCGGACGGCGCGGATCACCTCGACGAAGGGGATGCCCGAGAAGACCTCGGCGTAGATCAGCGTATCGGCCTGTTTGAAGGGCTCGACCAGGGCGTCCAGCATCTGCAGCCGCCGCTCGCGCAGCAGGTCGGTCAGTTCTCCGCCCAGATGGGTCGACACCTTTTTCGGTGTCTCGACCGGTTCGATCACGTCGACCACCGTCAACCGCGCCTGGTTGCGTTCGGCCAAAGCGATGGCACGGCGCATCGCCGCGCCATCGGCGGCATCGCCGTCGGCGAAAAACAGGATGTTCTTGAAACGCCTCATTCGATTCTCCCGGTACTCACAGCGGCAGCCAGAGTGCCCCGAACAGCAGGGACATCACCGCCAGCAGATAGAGGCCAGGCCCGAGCAATGTCGTCTGGGCGCGCTCTCCGGCCGGCGCGGACGGCAACGCGTTCAGATCCGGGCCAGCCGGGCCGCGCCACGCCAGGGCAGGCGGTCGCAACCGCAGCCGGGCGAAGAGCAGGAAGATGTCGCCCGGTGGAATGTCGGGCAGCACCCGCGGCCGATCCTTGGCGACGCGCCACGCCGCGAGGCCAAGTGCCACACCGAACGTGAGGCTGCCGAGCCCAGCGACGTTCGCGGTGACCTCGCTCGGCCAGAACGGTCCCCAGAAAGCGATGACCGCCAGGCCGGCCCATAGGACTCCCGGCAGTACCGGGTCGATGCCAGGGTGCGCCGGTCGACCGGCCAGCAGGATCAGGAAGCGGACCATGAGCAGGACGGTGCCGATCGCGGACAGGGTCATCAGTAGGCCAAGTTCGCCACCGAGTGCGGCCTTGAGGGCGTCCTTCGCCGTTGCGCCGCCGGTCAGCGGCACCGCCGCCATCGACAGCGCCAGCAAGGTCAACCCGGCCAATAGCCAGAACCCACTGCCGCGCCGCTGCCATTCCCCCAGCCCCAGGAACAATGTCGATTTCACCAACAGGTGATGCATCGCGAAGAGCAGCAGGGACGTCAGCAGCGCGTCGGCATACGGCGGCGCGGTCAGCAACTCGCCAAACAGCACCATGATCAGCCCCATCTTCGCGATGCTGGAATAGGCCAGCACCGCGCGCGGGTCACGCTGCAGTACACCGATCGCGACACCCAGCAGGATGCCGAGACCGCCCAGCAACATCAGTGGCGGCCCCCAGGTCTCGACACCGGGCGCGCCCGGCGGCAGAAAACGCAGCCAACCCAGCAGGCCCGCTTTCATCATCGGCCCGCTCAGCACGGCCACTGCCGCGATCGGGGCCGCCGTGTAGGCCATTGGAAGCCAGGGGTGGAGTCCCGGCAACGCGACCTTGATGCCGAAACCGAGCAACAGCAGCGCGACGGCACCGCCCGGCACCGGCCGCGCGGCGAGATCGGCGAACAGCAATGACCCACCGGCCGCGAACAGCAGCAACATCGCGCCGAACAGCGCGAGTTCGCCGACCAGTGTGAAGGCCAGGTAGACCCGTCCTGCCCGTCGGGCCAACTGCGAACGGCGCAGCACCAAGCCGTACGCCGAAAGACCCATCAGCGCGAAGCCGACATAGAAGGTCACGATGTCGGCGGCGACGATCAGCAGGATATTGCCCGCCATCGCGAGCAGGAAGAACACGCCGAAGGTCGCTGACGCGCCATCGGTACCGCGCCCGAGCCCGACGTAAGTCGCAGTACCGAGCCAGATCAGGGTGCTGAAGAGCAGGAAAAGGCGCCCGACCGCATCCAGCTCGAGGTGAACGCCGAGCAGGAGCCAGGGCAACGCGGCGGTGCTGCCGACCGGTGCCAACAGGGCCAGCAAGAGCGCCGGCAGCGCGGCCAGCGGCAAGACCCAGCGCCGCCTCATCGCCAGCGGCGCGAGCAACAGCGGCAGCGCCGGCGCCAGGATCAACAATGCCTGGTTCATGAGGCGTACTCCCGGGAGGCGATCAGTTGCGCCCATTCGAGTGGGCTGTAGGGTGCCGCGGCGAGCAGGCCCGCCGCCAGCGCCAGCAGCGCCGTCACGACCGGCGGCCATAGCAGCGCGCCGGGCATCTCCCAACGTCCGACAGAGGCCTTCTCTGCCGGCCAGGCCGCAGGCACTGGTTTGAACCACGCGCGATACAGGATCGGCAGGAAGTAGGCGGCGTTGAGCAGGCTGCTGGTGACCAGTACCGGCAGTACCCAGGCCGCGGCCCCGGCCTCGACCGCACCGAGGCCGAGGTACCATTTGCTGATGAATCCGGCCACCGGCGGCACGCCGATCATGCCGAGCGCGCCGACCGTGAAGGCCAGCGTCGTACCCGGCATGCGATGCCCGACGCCGTCCATCTCGCTGACCCGATGCACACCGAGGTTCTCGGCATAATTGCCGGCGGCGAAGAACAGCGTGATCTTCATTACCCCCTGATGGACCAGGTGGACGACACCGCCGATGGTCGCCAGCGGGCCGAGGATCGCGGTACCCAGCGCGATGTAGGAGACCTGGCTCACCGTCGAATAGGCCAAACGTTTCTTCAGATGGTCCTGCGAGAGGGCCTTGACCGAACCGTAGATGATCGTGACCGCCGCGACCGCGCCGAGCAGCGGCAGAAGACCGAGCGTGGCGGTGAACTCGACCCCATAGACATCGTAGACGACGCGCACGATGCCGAAGGCTCCGGCCTTGACGACCGCGACGGCATGCAGCAGTGCACTGACGGGCGCCGGGGCAACCATCGCCTGCGGTAGCCAGCCGTGTAGCGGGACCAGTGCGGCCTTGACGCCGAGGCCGACGATCAACAACAGAAAGATCCAGCGCAGCGCCCAGGGATCGACCCCTTCGAGGCCGCCAAGGATACCGCCCTGTACGAAATCCAGCGGACCGGCGATGGTACGCAGCCATACCGCACCGATCAGCAGCAGCACGCCGCCGCTGAGCGTATAGGCGAGGTAGATCCGGGCGCCGCGCACCGCGGCCGGGGTCCCCTTGTGCGCTACCAGCGGATAGGTCGCGAGCGTCAACATCTCGTAAAAGACCACGAACGTGAACAGGTTGCCCGCCAGCGCGATGCCGATGGTGGCCGTGACGCAAAGGCTGAAGAACCCGAAGAAGCGGCTGCGGTGCGGCGTGTCTTCCAGGTAGCCGATTGCGTAGACCGTCGTCACAAGCCAGAGCAGCGAAGACAGGCTGACGAACAGCACGGACAACGCATCGGCATGCAGCACCAGATCGAGTCCGGGCGCGAGTGTCCAGCGGGTCTCGAAAAAGCGCTCGTGAAACACGCCCCAGATCATCAGGCCGACCAGCAGCAGCTTGGCGATCGCGCCGAACAGGTTCAGTGCGGTGCGCAGCCGGTGGCTTTCCTCGCGCAGCAGAAAGATCGCGAGTCCGGGGACCAGCGAAGACAGCAGGATCAGCGCCGGCAACAGGCTGGACAGGCTCATCGGGACACCTCCGCGAGCGGCGAACCGATCGCCAGGAAATCCCAGAGCCCGGCTGCCCCGAGACCCAGGATCACCGTAGCCACGATCGCCAACAGCAGCGCCGGGATCTCTTCGCGCCCGCCGGCCAGCACGCCCGTGTCCCGCTCACCGGGTCCGAACGCATGACCGAGCACCCGAAAACTGTAGGCGCCGGCGAGCAGCGAACCGAGTGCGATCACCGGCAGCAGGAGCCACTGACCGGTGTCGACTGCCGCGGTCAGCAGATGCCACTTGGCCAGGAAGGTACCGCTCGGCGGCAGGCCGATCAGTGCGACGCCGGACAAGGCGAGCACGAAAGTCGTGATCGGCAGGGCCCGCGCGGTACCGCCTAGCTCGGCGATGCGATCGTGGCCGGCATGCTGCTGGATCACCCCTGCCCCGAGAAACAGCGCGCTCTTGGCGAAGCCGTGGGTCAGCGCGAACAGCACCAGGCCACCGAACGCGGCCTCCCGGCCCGGGCCTGGCGGCAACGCCAGCAGCAGCGGGAAGAACAGGAACAGATAGCCGAGCTGGGCGCAGGTCGAATAGGCGGCGAGCAGTTTCAGGCGTTCCGCCCGCAGCGCCATCCACGAACCCCAGAGCACCGCAGCCGCGCCGAGCAGGCCGAGCAGCGAACCAGCGGCCGGTGTAAGCGCGACGTCGAACACATCGAACCACAGCCGCAGCACCAGGTAAAAGGCCGCCTTCACGACCAGCGCGGAGAGCGCCGCGCTGACCGGTGCGGGCGCGTTGGCATGCGTCGGCGGCAGCCAGAAGTGCAGCGGAAACAGCGCCGCCTTGATCAGGAGACCCGAGGTCATCAACGTGAGCGACACCCAGGCGGCAGGTTCAGCGCCTATCAGTCCGGCCAGGCTGCGCATATCGAGCGTGCCGTAAGCCGCGTAGAGCAATGCGACGCCCGCCAGGAACGCCATCGAGCCGAGCAAGCCGACCGTCAGGTAGCGCAATGCCGCCTGCAGCGAGGCCCGGCTGCCGCCCAGCGCCGCCAGCGCGACCGCGGCCAGCCCGAGCAACTCGAGCGTGACATAGACGTTGAAGACGTCTCCGGCCAGCAACAATGCGTGCAGCGCGGCGACCAGCAATAGCCAGAGGGGCCAGAACCCGGCACGCTGCAACGGGTCTCGGAAGTAGCCGGTCGCATAGACGCTCGCCCCGAGTACGACCAGGCTGCTCATCAGCAACAACGCGGCTGCCAGGCCGTCTGCGCGCAATGTGATGCCCAGTCCCGGATCCCATCCACCCAACGCAAGCTCCAGCGGTCCGTTCGCGGCGAATCGCTGGGCGACCAGCGCGGCGGCAAGCAGCGTGCCAACTGCGACGCCGGTGCCGATCAGGTTCGCGCGCGACGACCACAGCAGTGCCAGCAGCGCACCGAGCAGCGGCAGTGCAATCGGCCAGATCAGCAGGCTAGTCATCACCGTGCTCCTGCAGGCGGCGCGCCAAAGCGAGGGCCAGTGCGGTCGCGCTGACCGCGACAACGATACCGGTCAGCACCAGAGCCAGCGGCACAGGGTCCGGGGCCTGACCGACTCCACGATAGGCCAGGGTCACGAACACGAGGAATACGCCCGCACCGCACACGTTGATCGCGAGAATCCTTGCCAGCGCCGTGGCGTGCAGCAGGGCGCCGCGGAGGCCGATGACGAAAAGGCCGACACCGGTCAGACCGAAGATGATCTCCTGCGGCAGCATCACCGCACCTCCTGATGGCTCGATGGTTCGTCAAGCGGCGGCGTCGCAACCCAGCCGGCCGGACGCCCGCCGAGATAGGCCACGGCGAGGCCCACCGCAATCGAAAGGGTCGCGGCGGTCTCGATCAACAGGATCAGGATCCCGGCCCATTCCAGCGGGTACTGCAGGAAGGTGCGCCCGGGACCGATCAATGCGAGGCCGACGAGCAGGAACACGCCGACCCCGGCGACAAGCAGCCAGCGTAGCCAGCCGACCGGCGGCAGCCCGGCATCGGCGCGTCCGCCAAGGCGCAGCAGCACCGCCGCCGCGGCGAGCGTGGCGCCGGCCTGGAATGCCCCGCCCGGGGCATGCGCACCGACCCACAGCAGATAACCCGCGGTGACGATCAGCAGCGGCACCAGCCAGCGGACCAGACTGGCGAGCACCGGGCCGGCAGGCTCGAAGCCGCGCCGCGCCGGCCCGAGGGACAGGACGCCCAGCACAGCGGCCAGCACCACCGCGAGTTCCAGCAGCGTGTCGTAGGCGCGGAAGTTCAGCAGTACCGCAGTGACCGGGTTGCTGACGCCACTGTCGACGATGCGCTGACCGGCCAGTTCGGCCAGTCGCAGCCCGTCGGAGCGGCCCAGCGCATCCAACAGCGCCCAGGCCATGACGCCTGCAAGGCCGACGCAGAAGAGGTTCAACAGCCAGCGGCGGGGGCCTTCGGGCATCGCGGCCGGCGCGGCGGCGCGGGTTTGATCGCGCAACGCGGCCAGCAGCAGCGCACCGGCGATTCCGGCGCCGATCGCTGCCTCGGCCAGCGCCAGGTCGGGCGCCCGAAGACGGGCCCAGACCAAGGCCAGCAACAACCCGAACACGATGAACAGCGCCACGCCACGCTTGAGATCGTGCGTCGCGACGCTGGCCCAGCCGAGGCCCAGCAGCAGCGCGGCCAACAGCAGATCGAGCGGTATCCAGAGCGAATCGGTCATCGACCGCCGCCTCGTCGCGACGCATGTTGCGCAATCAGGTGGGCGGATGCGGCGCTCGCGAACAGCACCAGCAACCACACCACCAGGATCTTGAGCGCAACGGTCAGACTGCCCGCGAGTAACGCGACCCCGCTGGCCACCAAGCCGAGGCCCAGGTTGTCCGCCTTCGTCAGTGCGTGCAGGCGTGAATACATGTCGGGCAGACGCAGCAGTCCGATGCTGCCAGCAGCGAAGAACACAAGACCGGCGGCGATCAGCGCGCTACCGAGGAACTCAGACATCGTCGACCTCCAGCCGCGTCATCGCCGCCGCCGCGACGGCACCGAGCAGCGCCAGCAGCAGTGCGACGTCGAGCAACGCCGGCATCGCGAGCAGCAACGCCAGCAGCAGCAGTGTCGCCACCCCACCACTACCCAGCAGCAGCACCGACATCAGGCGGTCTTCGAGAATCGGACCACGCAGCGCGCGAATCAGTCCCAGCAACAGCGTGAGCAGCAACAGGCCGAGCCCGATCATCAGAACCGACTGGAGTCCGACAGAAAGCGGTACATTCATTGCAGCTCCTCGCGGTAGATAGCCCCGATGCGCCGCTCGAGACGCTCGAGCTCGGCGCGGAAATCGCTCGTGGTGTCCAGCGCATGCACCCGCAGGCGGTCGCCGCTCAGGTCCGCGGCCAGCGTGCCCGGCAGCAGGCTCACCGCATTCGCGAACATCACGCGGGCCGGCTCCTGCGCGAGACGCAGCGGGTAGCTCTCGAAACCGGGGCGCACGCGCACTTCTGATCCCAGCACGCGGCTCGCCACGTCGACCCCGCCGCGCAACGACTCCCAGAGGAAGAACGGCAGGAAGCGCAGCGCGGCAATCGGGGAGAATCGGCCCCGACCTGGGGTCGGCAGAAGCCTGACCGACCAGGCGGCGGCGACGATCACCGGGACGCCGATCAGCCATGACGAAGGCTCGCCGCCACTGAGCAGCAGCCAGAGGCCCGTCGCGACGGCCAGCACCATTAGCCCATGTCTCGCCACGACCCCGCCTCAGCGCTCGGCGCCGCGCCGGGTGGCACGCCGGACCCACACCACCTGCAACGCGGCCGTCGCGGCCAACGCCGCCGATAGGGCCAGTCCCAATACAATCCCCGTCGCCATCACCCGCCTCCTCGCTCCACCCCGCCGCGGTGCCAGCTGGCCCCGCCATGCGCGAACTATGGCGCCGGAACGCGAAAACAAAAAGCGAATAAAACGGGATAAAACTTCGTTTTTTCCGATGAAATCACGCGCAGTGCCCGGACGCTACGGTCCCGCGGGCGCAATGTAAAACGCCACGCCCCGGATGGGACGTGGCGCGCTATGGGTCGTACGGCGAAGGGCGGGTCGCTCAGGCGCTGCGCGCCAGGCGGCCCCGCGCGCCCCGGCGCCGCAGCGCGCGAACCGCCCGGTCCAACGCCCGGGTAATCGCGAGAACCAGATCGGCCTGGACCTCGACCACCTCCAGACGCTCATCGCGACCCAGGTGGCCGATGACGCGACACCGCACGAGCTGCTTGCCCAACGCATCGCGACGGTCGTCTACCACGACAGAGATCGTACCCGCCGCGTCTTCCAGTCCGGTAAGGTAGAAGCGCGAGAGCTGGTCCACCTGGGCGGCCGCCGCCTCGGTATCGGCAGAGATTTGCACACGCATCATCACCCCCACGCGAATCATGCGACCAGGTCCAGCGGACGCGGTACGGTCGGTTCGGGCATCACCTGGAGATCGGCAGGCTGCCTGAGCAGGCAAGCAATTCCACCCAGATAGCGCAACCTGTCCGAATGGTCGAAAACGACCCGCACGCCCTGGTGACAGGCGAGTCGCACCGCCTCAGTGACCGGGCGCCATTCGGCAACGGCCTGCGACCCGCAATGCGTACAGCGCGACGGCGGCAGCGCGCAGCCCTCGACCGCATCGCAGTCGGCGCAAGTCCAGCCCACCGCGCTGCCTTCGGGTGCAATAACCAGCGTGTCTGCCGCGCCCGCGCGCAGTGCCTCGTGCACCGCCAGTTCGCCGGCCACCGCCCGGCCGCCGCCGCGCAGCGCCCGAACCAACCGGTCGACCAGTCGCTGTGACGAGGCGCGCCGGTCATCGGCGAGCCGCTGTGCAACGAACGGGAGGACCTCCTGCTGCGGTACCGAGAGCGGCACATCGATCACGCCGGATAGGCGGCCGGCGGCGCGCCGGGGCAGGAAGTCGACCACCGCATTCAGCTGGGGGGCGTCACCGGCAATGATCAGCGGGGTGCTGTTGGCCGCTGCGAGCACGCGGCGAACGATCTGTAGTCGGCGTTCAGGGATCACGACCCGACCGAGCGGGTCCTGTCCCGCAATGCCGGCCGACGCGAAAGCGGCCCAGACCCTCGGCGTCGCACGGCTGCCGTCCCAGTCGGTCACCTGCAGCGCGCCGTTGCGCACGACGACCAGCGTGAAACCGGGCTCGTCGTCCAGGGCCGGCAACAGCGGGACCACGTCCGGGATCCGGTAGAAGGTCAGGTGGTTGCCAAGTGGCCGGCCGAACCGCAAACTGCTCAGGAAGCTGCCGCCTGCGAGGCTGCGGGCGAACACCGCAAGGCCCGGTGAACCGGCCTCCGTCGTCCGCCGTAACTGCAGCCGCAGCATGCCCAGCGCACGCTCGAAGTCGTCGCGCGCGCCACCGGGCAGCGTCGCGCGGAGCTCATCGGCGCGCCGACCCACGAACCGCTCGGATGCCGCGATGCCGTCGCGCAGATCCAGGTAACAACTGATGAAACCGGCCTCGCCGACATCGAGCGCAGCGAGCTGCCCGAGTTCGTGTTGCAGATCGTTGCGCGGCACGGGCCACGACACCTTGTGAGCTAGCATGTTCCCCTCCGAAAAATTGTCTGATGGCTCGGAAGGGAGTATCGACGCTCGCGACAGCCGCGGGGCTCGAAAACACGGACGCTGAAGCTCGGATTTTTCGAATCGGCAGCGGTCTGGTTTCTGCCCGACGGCACAGGTGGCCCGGCGCAGCGACGTCTCACCCGATGCGCGTGCCACCGGCCGCGTATATCGCCAACGTCGCTCGGCACCCCGACCCCGCGAGCGGTCCACTGCCATCGCCCACTGAAATGAACATATTTTGTCCAGTTTTTTTCTGTTCATATTGTCTACAATAGATAACAGGATCCAATAATGGATCCGCGGCGACACAGATCGGGGCAGGACCGAGCGCCATTCGGAACGGGACAGACAGCAGAGGAACAAGGTGATGGTCAGACGCGAGATCGCCAAGGCGGGCCAGGACGATCCGGCGAAACCGGTGGTGCTGTTCGACGGCGCGTGCCCCTTGTGTCGACGCGAGGTCGCCCACTACCGACGCTTGCGCGGCGCAGAGCGACTGCATTGGGTAGACATCGTCCAGACGCCCGACCTCGAGGCGCGCTTCGGCGTTGCTCGCGACGTGGCCATGGCGCGTTTTCACGTGCGCGACGGGGCCGGTCAATGGCAGACCGGGGCCCATGGATTCGTCGAGGTGTGGCGGCACTTGACCGGCTATCGGTGGCTCGCTCGAGCCGTCCGCGGACTGCGACTCGTGCGGCCACTCGACCGCGCCTACCAGCGGTTCGCCGACTGGCGCCTGGCGCGCCGCTGCGACACAGGCAGCTGCCGCAGCCTGTCATCCGGGAGGTCGACCGCCTCCGCTCAAACAAACGGAGAGTGAACTCATGCGCGTTGCAATTTTCGGTGGTACGGGCTTCGTCGGCAGCTATATCTGCGATGCGATGATCGCGGCCGACATTCAGCCGGTCGTGCTGGTGCGCACCGGCCACGGGTCGCGGCTACGTCAGCCCGATCGCTGCATCGAGGTCACCGGCGATATAGGCGACGCCATGGCAGTGGACGAGGCGCTCGGCCAGGCGGACGCAGCGATCTACAACATCGGCATTCTGCGCGAGTTTCCGGCGCGCGATATCACTTATCAGCGGCTCCAGCTGGAGGCCCCGCGGCGCGTCATTGACAGTGCGGCCCGGCTAGGCGTCCGGCGTTTCCTATTGATGAGCGCGAACGGCGTGAATCCGAACGGGACGCCGTATCAGCGCACCAAGCACCATGCCGAGCAACACCTCGCGGCATCCGGGCTCGACGGAACCGTCTTCCGACCCTCGGTGATCTTCGGCGATCCGCGAGGTCGCAGCGAGTTCGCAACGCAGCTGATGCGCGACGTGATCGACTCCGCGCTGCCCGCACCGCTCTTCTACTCGGGCCTGCTGCCGCTGCAGGCTGGTAACTTCCGGATGTCCCCGGTGCACGTGAGCGACGTCGCACGGGCCTTCGTCAGCGCGCTGCTGTCGCCGGACACGATCGGCCGCACGCTCTGCCTCGGGGGGCCGGAACAGCTCAGCTGGCGCCAGATCATCGAGCGGCTCGCCGCGGTCAATGGCAGACGCAAGCTCACGGTCCCGGTGCCGGCCTTCGGCGTCTCGACCGCGGCCAGGCTGCTCGATCGCTTCGAGTCGTTCCCGGTGACCCGGGATCAGCTGCAGATGCTGCTCGAAGGCAACACCTGCACCCCGAACGCGCTGCGCTCCTTGGGGATCGACCCGGTTGCGTTCGACAAGGCCCATCTCGACTACCTGGCCAAATCTACGGAGGACGGCTCATGGCAGCGCAACGCCGCGTAACCTCGTCGCGAGCCGGACGGCTCGGCATGCTTGGGAAGCTGGCCGGCGGCATCGCCGGCGGTGTGGTCGGAGAGGGGGTACGCCGCTTGGCGCAGGGTGGGCGGCCGTCCCTGAACGATTTGCTTCTGACCCCGTCCAACGCGCGACGCATCACCGACAGCCTCTCGGAGATGCGCGGTGCGGCGATGAAGGTCGGCCAGCTGCTGTCGATGGACAGCGGGCAGATTCTGCCGCCGCAGCTCAGCGAGGTAATGTCGCGGCTCCGGGAGGACGCACACACCATGCCGCTCGGCCAGGTCGCGCAGGTGCTCAAGCACGGCTGGGGCGAGGGCTGGGAAGCCGGCTTCTCACGCTTCCTGTTCGAACCGATGGCGGCCGCGTCGATCGGGCAGGTGCACGAGGCGGTGCTGAAGGACGGGAAGCGTCTGGCGATAAAGGTGCAGTATCCGGGGGTGCGCGAGAGCATTGATGCCGACGTGGACAACGTCGCATTGCTGTTGCGCATGGTGCGGGTATTGCCCGACGATTTCGACATCGCACCGGTGCTGGCGGAGGCCAAGCAACAGCTGCATGTCGAGGCCGACTATGTCGCGGAGGCGGCTGCGCTGCGGCGCTTCGCGGCGCAAATAGACGGCGACGACCGTTACCATGCACCGCGCCTGGAAGAGCCGCTGAGCAACCGCGACATCCTGAGTATGGAGTTTCTCGACGGGCACCCGATCGAGCAGCTGGCCGATCAACCCTGCGCTGTGCGCAACCGCGTCGCAGAAGCGCTGACCGAACTGGCGCTGCGCGAAGTGTTCGACTGGGGCCTGGTGCAGACCGACCCGAATTTCGCCAATTACCTTTACGCGCCCGGGCAGGACCGTATCCAGTTGCTGGATTTCGGCGCCACCCGCGACTACCCGCCGGCCCGGCGCGCCGCGCTGCGCGGACTACTCGCCGCCTGCTGCGGCGGGATGGATGACGACCTCGCGGCCGCGGCCGCTCAGGTGGGCTACCTCGGCGACGACGACCCCGACGGCTATCGAGCGCGGGTGGTCGGCCTGCTGCGCACCGCCACGGAACCGCTGCGCGCCGCACGGCCCTTCTCGTTCGGCGGATCGGACATGGCGCAGCGCATGGGTGATGCCGTGCTCGAGATGCGCCTGCACGACGGATTCGGCCGCCTGCCGCCGACCGAGATCCTTTACCTGCACCGCAAGCTCGGGGGTCTCTATCTGTTGCTGGCGCGTCTGCGGGCAACGCTCGATGTCCGCACGCTGGTCGAGCCCTACCTCGCGCAACCGCAACGGGCGGACGCGGCGCTGCCGCGCACCGGTACCGGCTGAACCCACGGTGAACATCGTCTGGTTCAAGCGCGACCTGCGTGTTGCCGACCACGAATGCCTCGCACGCGCCGCCGCACAAGGGCCGGTGCTGCCGCTCTACATCGTCGAGCCCGAGCTGTGGCGGCAACCCGACGCGTCGGGTCGTCAGTGGGCCTTCCTGCGCGAAGCGCTGGCCTCGCTGCGCGACGAGCTGGCGGCACTCGGTCAGCCCCTGGTCGTCCGGCACGGGGACGCGGTAGCGGTCCTGCGCGACCTGATCACGCGACAGCCGACGGCCGCGGTCTGGTCGCACCAGGAAACCGGCAATGACTGGACCTTCGCCCGCGACCGCGCGGTCGAAGCCATGCTCCGAGAGCGGGGCATGCCCTGGCACCAACTGCGCCAGCATGGTGTGGTGCGCGGCCGTCATGACCGTGATCGCTGGTCGCAGCAATGGGAGCAGTTGATGCGTAAGCCGTTGTTCACGCCCCCGGCGCTGACGCCGCTGGTCGGCATCGACCCGGGAACACTGCCGGACTGGCCGACCGACGCACTGGCGCATGACGACTGCCCCGGGCGCCAATCGGCCGGCCGCCTGTTCGCCGAGCAGGCCCTGCACGGCTTCCTGCTGGCGCGCGGCGAACGGTACCACCTGGAGATGTCGAGCCCGCTCACCGCCGGCCAGAGCTGCTCGCGGCTCAGCGCCCATCTGGCCAGCGGCACCCTGTCGGTGCGCGAGGTCGTCCAGGCAACGCGACACCGGCGGTCCCGTACCCGACAGGCCCGGCAGCATGTCAAGACGTCAAACTGGCCGCGAGCACTCGCTGCGTTCGAGGGTCGGCTGCACTGGCACTGTCACTTCATTCAGAAATTCGAGAGCGAGCCACGGATCGCGTACGAGAACCTGCAGCACGCGACCAGCGACCTGCGTGCCGGCGCGCCGGACCCGGGCCGCCTCGCCGCCTGGGTGCGCGGCGAGACCGGTTGGCCGTTCGTCGACGCCTGTATGCGGGCACTGGCGCACAGCGGCTGGATCAACTTCCGCATGCGCGCGATGCTGATCTCGATCGCCAGTTACCAACTGTGGCTGCACTGGCGAGAGCCGGCGCTCCACCTCGCCCGCCAGTTCGTCGACTACGAGCCCGGGATCCACTGGCCGCAGGTCCAGATGCAGTCCGGCACGACCGGGATCAACACGCTGCGCATCTACAATCCGGTCAAGCAGTCCCACGACCAGGACCCCGACGGCACCTTCATACGGACTTGGGTTCCGGAGCTGTTCGCTGTCGGCCGGGAGTGGATTCACGCCCCCTGGCGGATGCCGATCCAGGTTCAGCAGCGCTGCGGCGTGCGCATCGGCAGCCACTACCCGGCGCCGCTGGTCGATCATCTGGCATCGGCACGACTGGCGAGGCAGCGCATTCAGCAGGCCCGCCGCGCTGACGGCGCGCGAGCCCAGAGCCGACTGATCCATCAGCGGCACGGCAGCCGCCGACGTACCTCGCGGCCAACCGTCGACCCGCAGCGCTCGCCACGATGAGCTGTCGCAACATGGTGCTGGTCCTCGGTGACCAGCTCGATCGGCGCGGCGCTCGGCTGATCGGCAGTCGCGGCACACGAAGGGCCGACAAGGCGCTAGACTGCGCGGATGCAAAACAGTGAAGAACAGGCCTCCCTGGCCAGGCAGTTGCTGGCGGGCGCGTTCCAGGGCGTGTTGTCGACCCATTCGCGGGAACACGCGGGTTACCCCTTCGGATCCGTCGTGCCCTATGTGCTCGATCAGGAAGGCTTCCCCTTACTGCTGCTGAGTCATCTCTCACAGCACACCCGAAACGTCGACACCGACCCGCGCTGCGGCCTGACCCTGCTCGACCGGGGCGACGGCGATGTGCAGGAGCGTTCGCGTCTCAGTGCGATCGGCGACGTGGCGCCGCGCGCGGCGGCCGCTGACGCCGATCGCTACTTCGCCTACTTCCCGCAATCGGCGTTCTACTTCCGCGAGCTGGGTTTCCGCTTCTACCGTTTCACGCCGCAACGTTTTCACTGGAACGGCGGATTCGCTACCGCACGCTGGTTTTCGGTCGACCGAATCGTGCGCGCCAACCCGCTCGGCCGCGAGGCACAGGCGCGCATCGTCGCCCATATGAACCAGGATCACGCGGACACACTGCGCCGCTACCTGGCCGGCCGTGAGCTATCGGATCCGGCCGCCGTCGTGTCGATGGTGGGGATCGATGCCGAGGGAATCGACCTGCGGGTCCAGGACCAGATCCATCGCGTCACCCTGCCGCGCGAGATCGGATCCGCGCAGGAGGCACGCGACGTGTTGGTCGAGATGGCGCGCAGTTAGCGGCGGCTGCGACGCGGCTTGTCAACCGCCCAGGGGCACGGCATCGGTAATTTCGTGCGCGCGGACTGCCATCGCGGCATCTCGAATGCCCACGCCTCTGCACGGTAGCGCGCGCGTTTCTTTTTTCCACTGACGGATCGTCGATCGCCCGCGCAGCGCAACCCAGATGTGGCGACCCGTGTTCCAATCTTGCAGGGGTCCCTGGGTGTGGCGAGACCCGGGCTGTCATGGCTCTCGCGCTTCCGGGTCCGCGTCGATGGCGCCGGCCCGTACGCCCGCACCGGCAGGCGGGTCACGCTCGGCTATCGGAGCCGATATATAGAGTGTCTGCGTGAAAGTGCCGTCGCCGTTATTGACCGACTCCATATGGCCGCTGACGCCGGAATATCCACCGGTACCGCCGACGATCGCGATATCCGATGCCCCCTGGTCGAACTCGCGCCCGGCAACCTGGATACTGCCGTTCTCGAACGTGAGCGTCCATTGGCACTGGAGGCTGTGCCCCACCCGGGTACGGACGCAGACGCCGCTGTTGTTGCCAATGCTGTTGCCGTGCCGGTCGAGCAGCGGTTGGTCGAAAACGAACATGTCCCCGGGGGAATCGCCGGGTTCGCCGACGTCAATGACCTGCGCCTTGTGGATCCTGGCGTCGGCAACGGTGATCAGCGTTTGCGGTCCCGCCGTTGAGCAGGCAGCGGCGAAGGTGCCGATCAGCACCGGGACACCCTTTCGGAGGGGCGTGACTAGGGTCATTCAGCGTACACCGTCGCGGTCGATCAATCAGGCCACCGTACCCTATCACGACGCTCCCCCGGTGGGACACCGGGAGGACCACCGCAGTCCGGCATTCCTCGAGGGATCGCGATCCGCAGGCGGCGCCAAGCCCGGCGCCGACACGGAGGCCGTCAGCCAGCACGGAGCATGTGCCGCGCTGGTTCCACCCAGGTGCCGCGAGCGCACCGACCTGCTGCGCGTCCTGTGAACGTCGTTTCTACGGCCTCGCGGCGTCTCGAGGCCACTCTGGTATCGGGTTGTAGACCGCGAGCCGCGAGCGGGCCGGCTCGCCATTGGCCCGCTGCAGACGGTGGTGCGATTCTGCTGAATCCCGGCCGCCGATTGCGGGGTGCCTGGTCCCAGTGACTCGATAATGGCGCTTGGTCATCCGTCGGTCCGATCGATAGAATGCCGAAAAGCCGAAACCGAGGGGTAAAGAGATGCTCGTAGAGTCGCACGACCTTTTGCATGAGTTTCCGGAGCATGCAGAAAGGATCGCCAAGTTGCGTGAGGAAAGCGATGCCTTCCATCACCTGATGGATGAGCACAACTGGCTCGATTCGCATATCCGTAGTCTGGAAGAGCACGGCACACCGGTCGCTGACTTTCACATCGAAGAGATGAAGAAGCGTCGCCTGCTGCTGAAAGACAGGCTGTATGCGCTGATCATCGGCTGATTCGCCCCCCGCCGCCCCACGGGCTGTCGCGACGAGGGACTGCGGCCAGATGCAGCGAGTGAACTTGAGCGCCGACTCGGCCGCTCTGATCCAGACGAAACAGTCCGGATGCTGGCAACGCGCATGGTGCGATAAGCCGCACCCTGACGCTCGAGACCTTGTCACGACAAGTTGGGAGAAGGTTTCCTATACTGGCATGAATATTCCCAATCGGCGTGATCACGGCACATGGCTTTTAGCGCTCGGGCCCGCCGAGCCAGACACAGCGCGGCGTTCCGCAAGGCCAAGATCCAGGCCAGGGACTTCCTTGCGGACCCGGATCGGCTGCGCGGCCTCGTTGACGAGGCCATCAGCAAAGCGGAGCGCTACCGGCATGGCCCGCTGCGGGACATCTGGCAATCCCTGAACACAACGTTTCGCCTGATCAGATCCTACGCAAATGGCGACTACCGGGTGATCCCGTGGGAGAGCATGCTGTTGCTCGTGGCGGCCGTGGTTTACCTGCTGATGCCATTCGATTTGATACCCGATTTCATCGTGGGCCTCGGCTTTCTGGACGATGTCGCGCTGTTCGGCTGGGTCCTGAAGTCCGTATCGACCGATCTGGACGCGTTCACGACGTGGGAGGCCGCCGGGAGGCCGTCGGGCAAGGAGACGACCGCGGCAGACGTGCCGGGCGCCGGATCCGACGGCTGAGGCCGCTTCGACCAGCGACGGACGGTCACCCCGGACAGGATTCGAGCCGTCTGCGGGCATCGCTTCAGTCGCCGACCGCCAGCTGCTCCCACTGCGCCGGCGTCAAGCGGCCGATGACGCGGAAGCCACCCTTCCCGTCCGGCCGGAAAACGACCGCCTCCGCCTCGTCGGGGTAGACAGGTGTCGCATCGCGGGCCAGGTTGCCATGCGCCACGATGAACCGGTTGGTGCCCTCGGCAGGCGCGCTCGCCAACAGGCGCCGCGCGGTCGCGATCACCGCCTGCGCGCCACCGAAGCGATCAGCAACACGCAGGTTGATCACATCCGTACTCGGCTGCACCGCGCCCAGACCCATCAGCCGGGCGGTCTCCAACGTGCGGCAATAGGGACTGGCCAGGATCTCGCCAACGGGAATGCCGACCGTCCGGATCGACGCACCAATCGAGCGCGCAGTCGCGCGGCCCTTGTCTGACAACTGGCGCATTCGCGCCGCGTCGCAGCTGGTCCAGTCGCCGTCGCGCTGCACCCGGTCGCGCTGCGACCAGTCGGTGGCCGCGTGCCGGAAATAGATGTTGTGCCCCCCGCGGTGCAGCGCAGCGACCAGTTCATCGCCATCCCTGCCGGACTCGGCCGCGGCATCGGCGACGAGTAGCAGACCCAGCGACAGGGCCAAGAGAAGGGCCAGCGACGCACGCGCGGCGCCGGCACTCGGATTCTTGTTCATGACTCTCCACCTCGCTGGCGACGATCGGGCACCCGATGGGCAAGCATAGCGGCTGCGGGCGCGAGGCGGTCCACGCCGTCTGATCGAGCCTGACCAGGACGCCGTTGGTCGCCCCGCCGGGCCGGCGCCATGGTTTTGTGTTGCCACCCGGATCGGCGTTAACCTTGATCGTCAGAGGCTACGCGCCGGATGCCACGCAAAAAGAGGATGTCGAACATGGCCGAACTACCGATGCAATACGAGACCCGTTACGCATGGGATGGGGAGGCGGCGAACGGCCGGCTGTCGATCGACGGCCACGGCGATCTGCCCGCCGGCACGCCGCACGACCCGGCGCGCTACAGCCCCGAGCATCTGCTGGTCGCCGCTGCCGAGATCTGCCTCGCCAACTACGTGCTGCTGATCGCGGGGCTCTCGAAACTCGAGATCAAGGCCTACCGGTCGTCCGCGACCGGCGATCTGGAACACGAGGCCAAGGCCGGCTACCGCTTCAAGCGCGTGCTGATCCGCCCCGAGCTCGTGGTCGGTTCCGGGGCCGAGGCAACCGCGGAGCGTGTGCTGGCGAAGGCGCATCGCGCCTGTCTGATCGCGCGCTCGCTGAGCTGCCCGGTGGACATCGAGCCGGTCGTCCGGACCGGATGACCGGAACGGCAGGGTTCGGCGCATGCAACCGCCGGGGCCGGGCCTGATACTTTCGACGAATACCTGAACACGGAGCGACACGAGAATGAGAAGACCAAGACTGCTCCGGTCCGGGGGCTCTTGCTCCTGGCCCTGCTGCTGGGCACCTGCACGACCCCGCCGCGATGAGCAGCGGTGACCGAGACGCCGCGCGGCAGGATGCGCTGAGCGAGTGGCCGCAATGCTGAGTCCCTACGTTCGCGATGACGATGCCTGAGTTCGCGCACGAAGGATTCGAAGAGGCCCGGGCGATCGCACGTCGCCGGCGGCGGCGTGTCCTGCTCCCCCTGGCCATCGTCGCCATCCTGCTGCTCGCACTGACCGGCATCGCGATCCACAACTACCGGGCGATGCGCGCCGACACGCTCGCGCTGTCCAGGGGCGTCGTGAGCAACCTGCAGAGCCGTATCGACACCGAGGTCCGCGCGTACATCAGGCCGCTGGATCGCATCGTCCGCCTTTCACGCGACCTGCTCGGACCCGATCTGCGGCACGGGATACCCAAGGCACGCGTCGAACCGTTCGGTGTCGGTGTACTCACCTACGCCAGCGGGCTGACCGCGCTGTTCGTCGGCAGCCCGGACGGCGAGTTCCTGATGGTCCGACGCTATCAGGACGACGGCCGGTCCGGCCTGGAGACAAAGTTCATCCGCCGCGGCGGGAGCGGTCGGGACGACTTCGAGATCGAGCTGACCCGGCGCGATCCGGCGGGAAAGGTCGTATCACGGGAAATCCAGCCCTGGGACAGGTACGACCCACGGACGCGCCCCTGGTTTCAGGGCGCGGACGAGACGCGCGCGGTGTACTGGACAGATGTCTACCCGTTTTTCACCGGCCTTGCCGCGGGCGTGACCGCCGCTGTACCCGTTTTCGGCGACGACGATGCATTGCTCGCAGTGATCGGCGCCGATATCACGCTCGAGACCATCAGCGGATTTCTCCGCTCGATGACCATCGGCAAGACAGGCCAGGCCGTGATCATCGACGACGCAGGACATCTGATCGCCCACCCGAGCGCCGAGATCGTGCGCGAGGGCCCTGACGGCGAGCGGCGCCTGGCGACGATCGAAGACGTCCGGGACCCGATTCTGCAACGCGCATTCGACCGGTTCCGGATCGAGGGGCACGGGCGCCGCCAATTCGAGCTGGACGGCCGCCGCTATATCAGCTCCGTGACGTCACTCAGCGGGCAGGTACAGCGCGACTGGTCGGTGCTCGTGGTGGTCCCGGAGGACGACTTTGTCGGCTTCGTCGCCGACAACGTCCGCCAGACGCTGATCATGGGGCTCTCGATCATCGTGCTCGCGGCGCTGCTCGCCAGCCTGTTGATCCGCCAGGGGCTGCGCACCGACCGTGATGCGTTGAAGGTCCTGGAACGCGAGGCACAGCTGGACGCCGAGGGCGAGGCATTCGGAAAGCTCGCCGCGACGCAGAACGCGCTGCTGGACCCACGGAACGTCAATGCGATGCAACCAGTGACCGAGGCGGCCGGCGAGGCCACGCGGGTGCGCCGGGTCAGCATCTGGCAATTCGACGGGAACGCCGCCATTCTCACCTGCCTGGACTGCTTCGACCGCGACACCGCCGGCCATACCCAGGGTGCCCGGCTATCACGGCCGGAACACGCTGAGCTGTTCGCCGCGCTCGAAGCCGCGACCGTGTTCCGTACCGCCGACGTCACAGACGATCCGCGCCTTTCTTCACTGCATCGCCACTACCTGGGACCGCTCGGCTGTCGGGCCCTGGTCAGCGTGCCGATCAAGTCGGTCGACCGCGTCAGCGGCGCACTTTGGCTCGAAGACACCGGCACACGCGGGCCATGGGCCGCGCACACGGTGCGCTTCGCCCAGTCGCTGGCCAATCTGCTCGCGATCCGCAATGCCGGCCAGCTGCCCGTCGCATCCGGCGCGGCGGCGGCGCAGGCCCCATCCAAGCGCACACAGCCGGTCGCCGCGAATCGCCCCGCGCTCAGCGAGGCGTTCCGTGCCGCCGACCTCGACACCAGCCTGATCGACCGTCGTGCCGCTGCGTTCACGGCGCGGCTCGCCGCACGTGCACAGGCCGGGGGCGGCAGCGGTGCCGAGGTGATCGAGCGCCTGGCGGTGATGTCGCTGCGCCTGACCGATGCGATCGCATTGGCCGAACCGGCCGAATCAGACACGCAGGAAAGCACGGTCGCGCAGCTGTTGCACGAGCTGCAGGAGGCCGCTGCCGAGTTCGAGATCGGTTATCTGAAGTTCTTCAGCGACCAGGTCATCGCCTCGGTCGACCCCAACGAGGCATCCGATCCGGCCCTGGGGCGCCTCACCGCATTCGCGCTGCGCGTCCAGGCGATCTGCGAGAACCTGTTCGGCCGGCACCGCACACCGCTCGCCTTCCGGATCGGGCTCGATATCGGCCCGGCGGTCGGCAGCCTGATCGGGGGCGAGAACCGCTACTTTGCGTTCTGGGGCGAGGCTGTCCAGGCCGCGGGCATCATGGCCGACACCAGTCTGCCGGGTGCGATCCAGGTCACCGAGACCGTGTACGAGGAACTGCGGGAACAGTACCTGTTCCAGTTGCGCGGCCACCACTACCTCGAGCAGGTCGGCGAGTTTTCCACTTACCTGCTGGGTGGCCACCTGTGATACCGCAAGACGCCACGGCGACTCGGCACCCGAACGGCGCGGCGCGCACGCGGCAGGTGCCCGGGCGCCTCGCCGGCTCACGCATCCTGGACGCGCTGGAGTTCGTCGGCGAATTCAGTAGCGTCCTGGCGCGCGGGCTGACCCCGGGCAACTGGCGACGCACGATGCGCAGGGAATTCACCTTCTACCTGTATCAGGTGGGTTTACGCGGTCTGCCCGCGATCGTGATCGCGGCGCTGCTGGTCGGCGTCGGGCTGATCGTGCAGCTGATCTACTGGCTCGCCTTCACCGGTATGGAGGAGCGAATCGGCGAGTTCATCGTGCTCGCGCTGGTCAGGCAGATAGCGCCGGTCGGCACGGTGCTGATCATCATCGGACGCAGCGGTTCCGTGCTGGTGGACGAGATCGGGCAACTCACCCGCTCCGGCCATATGCGCCAACTCGCATCGCAAGGTATCGATCCGACCGACTTCATCACCATCCCGCGCGCGTTCGCGGTCGCCGTATCGGCCTTCCTGCTGAGCATCATCTTCCTGCATACCGCGCTCTGGTCCGGCTATGCGGCAGCAGAGATCGCCGGGCTCTCGAAGAGTTCCCCGATCGAGTTCATCGACGAAGTGGTCGGCATCATGTCGATCAACGATCACCTGCTGCTCATCGTCAAGCCGCTGCTCACCGGCTATATCGTCGGCTATCTTTCGATCTGGTTCGGCAGCCGCGTGGGCCCGGGGCCGCATGGGGTTCGACGCGCCCTGCCGAAGGCCTTCGTCACCTCGCTGATCCTGACCTTCGCGATCGGCGGCCTGATTACCGCGTTGCTCTGAAACATGAGCGCATCGCCCAAGGCCCCGCCAGACAAAGCCCGGCGCCTGCTGTCCGCAGACGGGCTGCGGATTGCGGCACGCGGTGCGCTGCCGGCACTGACCGTCGATCTGACGCTCGGCGCCGGCGAACTGCACCTGGTGCAGACGCGGCACAAGGAACACAGCACCGACATCGCCGACGGCCTGCTCGGTCTGCTCGACGAGGCGGCTGCGCAAAGCGTGCGCTACCAGGGCACGCGCTGGAGCGACCTGCCGGTGCGCGAGGCCTTCGCTCAGCGGCGCAGCGTCGGCCGGGTCAGAAGCGAGGGCCAATGGATGGCGACCCGTTCGGTTATGGAAAACGTGTTGCTGCCCAGCCTGCACCACACCATCCTGCCCGAAGGGCCACTGCGCGAAAGCGCCAGTGCGCTGGCCCTGCGCTTCGGCCTGCCCGGGCTGCCGTCCGCGCTGCCGGACGAATGTACCAGCGCGGACCTGGAGCGCGCCGCCTGTATACGGGCCTTTCTTGGCCGGCCCGCTCTGGTTATTCTGGAACACCCGATGGAATTCGAGGACTCGTCCCTGCTGGCACCGATGATGAACGCGATTCAGCAAACCCGCCGGCACGGAGGATCGGTACTCTGGTTCACCGAGCATCTGGCGCATCTCTCGGATCTCAGCATCCCGGCCGATTGTCGTTATCGGCTGATCGGTGCACGGCTGCTCGTCCTGGGGTCCGGGGCATGAGGGTCGAATGCCCGAAGCCGACGACCGCGTCTTGGCACCCACCCGTCAGCCGGCCGGGGGAAGCCTAGCCGATGCAGACCCGACGCGATCGCCCCAGACGCATCCTGCTCGGCGCCTTCGTCACGCTTGCGCTGTTGCTGTTCCTGATCAGCATGTTCCAGGGCAATGCAATTCGCGAGTT
>CBFCWF010000007.1:0-36981 GCA_965601425.1 uncultured Chromatiaceae bacterium
AGCCGTCATTATAATGACTCTCCGTCGTCCTTAGCGGCAGAGACGTGGAACATTTCATACTTTTTTTGATTTCATTGGTTGCGAACCTCTTTTCCGCTTTCGCCGGGGGGGGCGCCGGCCTTTTGCAACTGCCGGCACTGATCTTTCTCGGCCTGCCATTCGCGGTGGCGTTGGCGACGCACAAGATCGCATCTGTCGCACTCGGTGTCGGCGCCACCGTCAGGCACCTGCGTGAAGGGGGGCTGAAGCGCCGCTTCGCGTTACTCATTCTCGCTACCGGGGTGCCGGGTGTGTTGCTGGGCGCCAGCGTGATCCTTCGGGTGCCCGGACGTTACGCCGAGATCGCGTTGGGCGTGCTGACCGTCGGGCTCGGGGTCTATTCCGTCGCCAAGGGGCGGCTAGGTTTGACGGAACAGCCCCGTAACCGCGAGGGAGCCGGGCTCTGGTGGGGTGGGCTGGGTCTGTTCGCGATCGGTGTGCTGAACGGTTCGCTGACTTCGGGTACCGGCCTGTTCGTGACGCTCTGGCTGGTGCGCTGGTTCGGGGCGGACTATCGTCAAGCCGTGGCCTACACGTTGGTGCTGGTAGGCATCGTCTGGAACGGTGCGGGGGCGCTCATGCTGGGGGTACTGGGAGAGGTCCGCTGGGACTGGCTGCCGGCGTTGCTGCTCGGCTCGCTTTTGGGTGGGTATGCCGGGGCCCACCTCGCGATCTTGAAGGGCAATCAGTGGATCAAGCGTGCCTTCGAACTGGTCACGCTGCTGGTCGGGTTCAAACTCATCGTGGGCTAGTGGTCATACGCCATACTCCCGCCGATAGGCCTCGATGCTCGCGACTCGCTCGGGTGCGTCGCCACGCTGGCGGATGAATGCGATCAGGTCGTCGAGCCGCACGATGGATGCCACCGCCATCCCGTGGTCCGCCTCGATCTCCTGGATGGCCGAGCGTGCGCCGGTGCCGCGTTCCTGGCGATCGAGTGCGATCACCACCCCGGCCGGATGTGCGCCCTCGGCCGTGATGATGTCTCTGGACTCGCGGATCGCGGTGCCGGCGGTGATGACGTCGTCAATAATCAAAACATCGCCCTCGAGCGGGTGACCGACGATCCGTCCGCGCTCACCGTGATCTTTGGCCTCCTTGCGATTGAAGGCATAGGGCACATCGATCGCGTGCCTGTCGTAGAGTGCGGCTGCGGTGACGGCGGCGAGCGGAATGCCCTTGTAGGCTGGGCCATAGAGCACATCGAACTCGAGCCCCGAGTTGACGATCGTCTGCGCATAGAAGCGGCCCAGACTTGCCAGCGCGGCGCCGGTGTTGAATAGGCCGGCGTTGAAGAAATAGGGACTGACGCGCCCCGACTTGAGCGTGAACTGGCCGAAGCGCAGCACGCCCTGGTCGAGGGCGAAGTCGAGAAACTCACGCTGATAGTCTTGCATGCGGTTAACCTCCGTCGGGGGCGCATTGTCCGAAACGCGCGGGCGACATACAAGCGCAGGCGCCGCGCGCATTACCTATAATGCGCCGGATGCGCGTGATCAGTCTCAACTTGAACGGTATTCGGGCTGCGGCGCGCAAAGGCTTTTTTTCCTGGTTGCGGCGACAGCGCGCCGATGTGGTTTGCCTGCAGGAGATCAAGGCGCAGGTCGAGCAGCTCAATGAACGGCAGTTCTGGCCGCCAAGTTTTCGCTGCTATTACCACCCGGCGCAGAAGAAGGGCTACAGCGGTGTTGCATTGTATGCCCGAAGGACGCCCGATGAGCTGGTTCAGGGGTTGGGTTGGCCCGACTTTGACACCGAGGGGCGCTGGATAGAGGCGCGTTTCGGCGCGCTCAGCGTGATCTCGCTCTACCTGCCCTCCGGTTCGTCCAGCGAGCAACGACAGCGGCTGAAGTTCGACCTGATGGCGCGCCTCACGCCTTATCTCCAAAATCTCCGAAGGCAGGGTCGCGAGTACATCATTTGCGGCGACTGGAATATCGCCCACACCAGAGCGGATATCAGGAACTGGCGGGGCAATCTGAAAAACTCCGGGTTCCTGCCTGAGGAGCGTGCATGGCTGGACCGACTGTTCGGCCCCATGGGCTGGGTGGATGCGTTTCGTGTCGTCAACCAGTCCCCGGACGAGTACACCTGGTGGTCGAATCGCGGCCAGGCCTGGGCAAAGAACGTCGGCTGGCGCATCGATTACCAGGTCGTCACGCCTGGTCTGCGTGACCGTATCGTCGATGCGCACATTTACCGCAGGCGACGGTTCTCCGATCACGCGCCGCTTATCGTGGACTACGACCTTGAGTTCTGATGCCCGCCTCGGATGGTGGGCTTCGGTCCGCATCTATCTCCAGCCCCGCCCGGTGACACTGCTGTTTCTCGGGTTCTCCTCGGGCCTGCCGTTGTTGCTGGTGTTCGGCACATTGTCGTTCTGGCTGCGCGAGGCGGGCATCGAGCGGACGACCATCGGTTTCGTCAGCTGGGTCGCGTTGGCCTATGGTTTTAAATGGGTCTGGGCGCCGCTCGTCGACCGACTGCGTATCCCGCTGCTGTCCAGACAGCTCGGGCGCCGCCGCAGTTGGCTTCTGGCCGCACAGATCGCGCTGGTCTTTGGCCTGGTCGGCATGGCGCTGGTCGACCCTCAGCAGGACCTCCCAAGGCTCGTGTGGCTTGCAGTGCTGGTCGCTTTCGCTTCGGCAACCCAGGATATCGTCATCGATGCGTTCCGTATCGAGAGTGGAGGCGCGCGGGTTCAGGCAGCGATGGCCGCGACCTACATGGTCGGCTACCGGCTCGCGATGATTGTGGCCGGCGCCGGCGTATTGTGGCTTGCTGCTTGGGTCGATCCTGACGAGGCGACCTATCAGCACGGGCCGTGGCAGTTTGCGTACCTGGCGATGGCGGCATTGATGACGGTTGGTATCGTCACGACGCTAACGGTCGCTGAGCCTCATCCGCCACAGCGGCGGGCGGCGGACGCGACCCGCGAGCCGACGGCATTCGATTCCCTGCCGGCGTGGCTGCGGCCGGCGGCGCGTTGGGTCTGGTCAACCTTGCTCAGCCCCTTCGTCGATTTTTTCGACCGCTATGGTTGGCTGGCGCTGCTCGTACTGGCGCTGATTGCCAGCTATCGCATTTCTGACATCGTGCTGGGGGTCATTGCGAACGTGTTCTATGTGGACATGGGCTTCAGCAAGACCGAGGTAGCCAATGTGACCAAGGTGTTCGGCGTGGCCATGACCCTGCTGGGGGCCCTGCTGGGCGGCGTGCTGGTGAATCGTCTCGGCGTGATGCGGATTCTTTTCACCGGTGCGCTGTTGGCGGCCGCCACCAATCTGCTGTTCGCATTGCTGGCGCAGACAGGCGCCTCCGTGCCGATGCTGATCGCGGTCGTCGCGATGGACAATCTATCTGGCGGGCTCGCTGCGGCCGCCTTCGTCGCCTATCTGTCGGCATTGACCAACGTGCAGTACTCCGCGACCCAGTATGCCTTGTTCAGCTCGGTCATGTTGTTGTTGCCCAAGTTCCTGGGTGGTTTCTCGGGCGCGATCGTGGACAGCGTTGGCTATGAGAGGTTCTTCACGCTGACGGCGCTGATGGGGCTGCCAGTGCTGCTGTTGGTATGGCTGGCGGCGCGATACACACGCCTGGAGCCCCGCTCGTGATGTTGGAGATCGACCTGCTCGGTGCGTTCGTCGTCGGCCTGTTAGGCGGCGTGCATTGTGCGGGGATGTGTGGGGGCATCGTCGGGGCCTTGTCGTTCGGTCTGCCGGATGTCGGCCGCCGATGGTGGATACTGCTCGCCTACAACGCCGGCAGGATTGGCAGTTATACACTGGCCGGCGCGCTCATGGGGGCGCTGGGTTTCTACTTTTCGGGTCTGCTTCCAGTGCAGACGGCGCAACGCATACTGTCGAGCCTTGCTGGCGTGTTCCTCGTGTTGATGGGCCTTTACCTTGCCGGCTGGTGGGATGCGCTGTCGCGCGTCGAGCGTTTCGGCGGACTGCTGTGGCGCAGAATCGAGCCGTTGGGTCGTGGGTTGTTGCCGGTGCGCTCGGTTAAGCACGGCTTCTTGCTGGGCCTGCTCTGGGGTTGGCTGCCGTGCGGGCTGGTGTACAGCGCGCTGGTGTGGACCGTTGCGTCCGGCGGCGCGTTACAGGGGGCGTCGCTGATGTTGGCGTTCGGGCTGGGGACCCTGCCTAATCTGCTATTGATGGGCATCGCGGCGGCCCAGCTCAACCGGTGGGTAAGAAATCCCGCGATCCGGGCGATTGCGGGTACTCTTGTGATGATGTTCGGCGTACTGCTGCTGTACCAAGCCTGGTAATCTGAACGCTGGCCGGTCACGCAGTAGCAGACCCGCTCAGTCGGTGTAGAACTCTTGCCTCATATTGGCTCGCAACGGGTAGCGCCCGCCCTCGGGCAGGATCTCCAGGTCGAAGTTCAGGATCTCACGGTGGGCGACTGGAAAATCCGCCAGGTAGTAGATGGCCTCGCCCTCGACCACCTCACGCATGTCCATCGGGCGGATCTGTCCGTAGAGTGTCCTCGCCACCGCGATAATTTCCGCCCGGACCGGCGTGCCCGGTCCGTTCGAGTTTTCGCGCAGCACGCTGACGTTCAACAAGCCGCGGGTCTTGCTGCGCTGGATGCCGTAGGCGTTGGCAACCTGTATCGGGAGATTGTCCGTGGTCAATGCATTGTGGTGGATGGTATAGCCTCCGGTGTGCGTGCTGTTCTCGGCGCCGACAGTCGACCAAAGCGCGATCAACAGGATACTCAGCATTCTGGCCAGCAAATTCATCGTCTAGTCCTCCTAGTTAGAATTTTTCCGCGTGCTTTCCCTTGTCCAGAATATAGACCAGATGTCCGGACATTCTTGTTCATGAGTTTTTTGGGCGCCTCACTTGGGGCCGCTGACCCGTATGCGCTTCGGTGGGCCGATTTTGGCCCTTTGCGATCGAGTCTGACGAACGCCTGCCCCGAGCTGCTCTGCCGGCCAGGCGGCCCTCGCCCGCCCTTCGACCGGGGGCGCGGTGATCCGGACCCGCAATCGGTCTTCCGGTGGTTGGGCGAAGGCGTCCCGGCTGGCGTGCGGTTGCAGCTTGAGGTCGAGCAGCTGATCCTGGCCATCCCGTCGCCACCAGCCGACCACGGCTAAAGCATCCGGCTTATCAGGTCTCTGATCGGTGGTACCAGCAACATCTCGAGGACCACCAGTCCGATCATCACGACCATCGGTGAGAGATCGAGACCACCCATGTCGGGCAGACGCCGCCGCACCGGGGCGAGCAGTGGCTCTGTCAGGCTATTTATCAGCATGATCACCGGGTTGTAACTGCCGGGGTTGACCCAGCTGACGATGACCTGAATCAGGATCGCGAAAAGGAAGATGTTGATGATCAGCGAGATCAGCTCGGGGATCGCGAGCAGGGCCGCCGCACCCAGCTGGAATCCCGCGCCCGCCAGGCCGAGTATCGCAAGCTGCTCTATCGTCTTCACCAGCCAGGCAAGGAACAGCGCGGCCATGTCCATGCCGGAGACGCCGGGGATCACGCGACGCAACGGATTCAATAATGGCCGGGTTGCCTTGACGATGAACTGCGAGATCGGGTTATAGAAGTCGGCACGCGCAAGCTGCAATAGAAAACGCAACAAGACAAGCGTTGCGTAAAGGCCGAACAGCACCTGCACGAGGAATACTGCGGGTTGTGTCAGGTATGCACCGCCCATCATGCCGCTCCGAGGTCTGCCGAGAGTTCGACAGACCGGTCGTTCGCCGCCTGCAATGCGCGATGGAAAAGGTCGCGGATACCGCCGTCTTCGAGTACGTTGACCGCGCGTTCGGTCGTGCCGCCGGGCGAAGTGACCCGGGCCCGCAGGATCTCGGGCGGGTCTGTGCTTTCCAGCGCCATGCGCGCCGCACCGAACGCGGTCTGCAGTGTCAGCAGTCGCGCAGTTTCGGCCGGCAGACCCAGCTCGCGGCCGGCGCTTTCCAGTGCCTCCATCACCAGGAACAGGTAGGCGGGGCCACTGCCTGAGAGTGCCGTGACCGCATCCATCAGCGACTCTTCCTCTACCCACTGGGTCAGACCAACGGCACGCATCAACGACTCGGCCTGCTCGCGCTGCTCGTCCGAGACCTCGGGGGTCGCAAACAGTACGGTCGCGCCGGATTGGATCACCGCCGGAGTGTTCGGCATGGTCCGGACCAGCGCCGCGGGGCCTTCGAGCCAGGCCTGCAAGCTGCCGCAACGAACCCCGGCCGCAACGGAAATGACCAGCGGGTGGTGTTCCCGAATCGGTTCGGCGATATCTCTCACCACCTCGCGCAGCACTTGGGGCTTGACCGCGAGCACGACGACATCGGCACCCTTGACGGCCTGCCGATTGTCCTGCGATGTGCGAATACCGGTCGCTGCGCTGAGCGCCTGGCATTTCTGTTCCGAACAGTCAGTGGCGGTGAGACGCCCGGGCGCGATCCCGTCGGCGAGCAGCCCTCTGATCAGTGCACCGGCCATGTTTCCGGCTCCTATGAAAACGATCTGTCCGCTCATTGTTTCTCCGCAGCTGTGCGTTGAGTCATGTGTCTTAGTCTAACGGATGCCTTGCCGGCCAATGCTGGATTCGTCCCGTGATTCATGCCGTGCGCGCGCCGAAGATATCCGTACCGATGCGTACGATCGTGGCCCCCTCGGCAATCGCATCCTCCATGTCGCCGCTCATTCCCATGGACAGGGTATCCAGCGTGAGTCCCTGCCCCCTGAGATCGGTCAGCAGCTCGTGCAGCCGCGCGAAGGTGTAGCGCTGGAGCTCCGTCGGGCTGTCGGGGTCGGGCATGGTCATCAGGCCGCGCAACCGAAGGTTGGGCAGGCGCGCTACCGCGCGGGCGAGCTCGGGCAGCGCGTCCGCTACGATGCCGCCTTTGCTCGCTTCGCCACTGAGGTTGACCTGCAGGCAGACCTCGAGCGGTGGCATTCCGCCAGGCCGCCGGTCGCTGAGTCTTTCGGCATGCCGAAGCTGATCCAAGCCATGCACCCAGGCGAAGTGCCTGCTGACCTCGGCCGCCTTATTGCTTTGCAGGCGGCCTATGAAATGCCACTCAATGTCCGTGTCTGCCAACGCCCTGATCTTCGGCAGCGCATCCTGCAGGTAATTCTCTCCGAACCGGCGCTGCCCGGCAGCATAGGCGATCCGCACGTCACCGACGGGTCTGGTCTTGCTCACGGCCAGTAACGCCACGTCTGCGGGTTGACGGCCCGCCGCGATCGCGGCCTTGCGGATGCGCTCGGTGACGCTCCGCAGTCGCTTGGGAATATCGTTCATCGAGGGGGTATCATACCGGTTCTTTCGCTTGCCACGTTTTTACCCGCCTTGTCTCAACTCGCCGGCAAGGCTGTCGCTAACTATGATTGATTAATACGCTATTTGACTCAATGTTGTTGTGGGAACACTAAATGGATATTGCTGAGTTGCTGGCGTTTAGCGTCAAGCACAACGCCTCGGATCTACATCTCTCCGCGGGCTTGCCGCCGATGATCCGCGTGGATGGCGACATCAGGCGCATCAACGTCCCGGTCCTGGACCACAAGACCGTTCATGAGCTCGTCTACGACATCATGAACGACAAGCAACGCAAAGACTACGAGGAGTTCTTCGAAGTCGATTTCTCGTTCGAGATACCAGGCCTGGCCCGTTTCCGCGTCAACGCGTTTAATCAGGATCGTGGTGCGGCCGCGGTTTTTCGCACCATCCCATCGAAGATACAGAGTCTGGAAGAGCTCAATTGCCCGGGGGTTTTCCGCGAGATCTGTGACAACCCCCGTGGCCTGGTCCTGGTGACTGGCCCGACGGGTTCGGGCAAGTCGACCACGCTTGCCGCGATGATGGATCACAAGAACGATACCGAATACGGGCATATCCTGACGATCGAGGATCCGATCGAGTTTGTCCACCAGAGCAAGAAGTGCCTGATAAACCAGCGGGAGGTGCATCGAGACACGCTCGGTTTCGCCGAGGCATTGCGGTCCGCGCTGCGTGAAGACCCTGACATCATTCTGGTCGGCGAACTGCGCGATCTGGAGACCATCCGCCTCGCGATGACTGCGGCCGAGACCGGGCACCTGGTATTCGGCACGCTGCATACCAGCTCTGCCGCGAAGACTATCGACCGCATCGTCGACGTCTTCCCCGCCGGTGAAAAGGCCATGGTGCGTTCGATGCTTTCGGAGTCCTTACGTGCGGTCATTTCGCAGACGCTCCTAAAACGTATCGGCGGTGGCCGCGTCGCCTGTCACGAAATCATGATCGGCACGCCCGCTATTCGTAACCTGATTCGCGAGGACAAAGTGGCCCAGATGTACTCTGCGATTCAGACCGGACAGGCCTTCGGCATGCAGACCCTGGACCAGGGCATGCAGGAAATGCTCCGCAGGGGTCTGATCTCGAAGCCGGATGCGATCTCGCGGGCGGTCAACAAGGATTTGTTCAACTAGCCCAGATCGTCCGGTCGCGGTTTTCTCGGCGGCGGGAATCCGTCGACGACGGCCCGCGGCCCGGGTGTCGCCGCACCGCTGCCCCCATCGGGAGACGCATGTATGGAATTCAAGAGTATTCTCGAGGTCATGGTCCAAAAGAAGGCGTCGGACCTGTTCGTGACGGCTGACATTCCGCCCAGCATCAAGGTCCACGGCCGGATCATGCCGGTTTCGCGGACACGGCTTGATGCCGCCCAGACGCGCGAGCTGACCCTGGCACTGATGACGCCGGAGCAACGCGACGAGTTCCTGCACACGAAGGAATGCAATTTCGCGTTTACCGCCAAGAACATTGGCCGTTTCAGGGTCAGCGCTTTCGTCCAGCGAGACGCGGTGGGCATGGTCCTGCGACTGATCGAGACGCATATCCCCACGTTCCAAGAGTTGGGCCTTCCGCACTCGCTTCAGGATCTCGCGATGAGCAATCGTGGCATCGTTTTCTTCGTAGGGGCGACCGGTACCGGCAAGTCCACTTCACTGGCGGCAATGGTGGGGTATCGCAACCAGAACAGCACTGGCCATATCATCAGCATAGAGGATCCGATCGAGTTTCTTCACAGTCATGCCGGCTGTATCGTGACGCAGCGGGAAGTGGGAATCGACACGGAGTCCTATGAGGTTGCGCTACGCAACACGCTGCGTCAGGCGCCCGATGTGATTCTCATCGGCGAGATACGCACGCGCGAGGCGATGGAACATGCGATTTCGTTCGCTGAGACCGGACACCTGGTGCTGACCACGCTACACGCCAACAATGCGAACCAGGCGCTCGATCGCATGCTGCACTTCTTTCCAGAAGAGCAGCATGCCCAGGTGCTGATGGATCTGTCACTGAACCTGCGCGGGATCGTTGCCCAACAGTTGGTGCGGCGTCCCGACGGCCGAGGTAGGCGCGCCATCATGGAGGTGCTGCTCAACACCCCGCTGGTATCGGACCTGATTCTCAAAGGCGAAGTTCACAAGCTCAAGGAACTGATGAAACGGTCTACCGAGCATGGAATGATCACCTTCGACCAGGCCCTGTACGATGCATTTCGGCGCGGTGAGATCACCGAAGAGGATGCGCTGCATCATGCCGACTCCGCCAATGAGGTGCGGTTGATGATCAAGCTCGGTGACACCAGTCCAAACGCGTTGCGCCGTGATGCGGGCAAGTTGGGCTTCACCGAGTAGCGGCGGCATCGATGGCCGGGATCGCCTCGTCCGGCCGAAGAAAAGTAGACAACCTCCTGATGATCGATTGATCCTGATAGGCGATGGGCTGAGCCCGCGGCGGCACGACCCGGTCGGAAGGGGCCGGGTACTGTCCGACCAGCGCCAAGAGAGCAATCTACAGGGTTTTAGGGACGAAACACCGATTGACTCGTTTTCTGTGCTCCGCGTTTACTGTGCAGCGGTCCACCTTGCAGCAAGCCGGCGGGGGCGTGGAAGCCGTCATTGATGCCTCGGCGGAGCGGCTGCTTGCTCGCACCACGGCTTACCCTGACTCCGCAGTAAGGTGCCCGTATTTGCCGGACGGCATGCGAATCGGGGTGCCTCTGTGGCCGGGTGCACGCTTGCTGCATTCGCAGATCGCAAACCACTGTGTCGCTCGCCATCCACGATACCCGCAGGGGGCGTGGGACAGAAGGCCCTGCACCGGCTTTGAAACCTTCCCGCTAGACGTCGCCACGATAAACGGGACGGCCCGCCGAGTGTCCGCCGCACCTACCGCGGTCGCTGGTCTGTCGAGCGGCCATGTCGCCACGACGGCCGGCGTTATCCGTGTTGATCAGGGGCCCTCCCCCCGGCAAGACAAAATAAGTTTGCACTCCGCGGATATAAGGGTCGCCGGCCGGTGTCAACCCGGGCCCCGTGGCCACCGGCCGACCCTCGCCGAAGTGGGGCCGCACCGGCTGAGACCTTCCAACACGCGCCTGAGCGTTTGAGTGCTCGCAACGCTATGCAAAGGGTTCTTCAGCCGGCTTATCGAGCATCATTCCTCAGCCTTAAGTGGAAGGTTCTGGCCGCGTTGAGTGTCGCGCTGGTCGCGGCGAACGCGAGTCTTGCGTACTTTGCCTACGCGAAGGCCGCGGGTCAGTTCCAGTCCCAGCAGATCAGCAAACGCCTGAGCCAGGTACGCGAGTTTCAGCTGCTCGCTTCGAACGCGTTCGGCTCAATTCCGATGTTTGCCTCCTTGATCCCGATACTTGGCGTAGCCGGCGAGAAGCAGGCTGCAGCCAGCGGGATAGGCCGGATCGACGCGATACTCTCAGAACACTGGGCAATGCTGGACCAGGAATGGGGCATCGAGGGCCTGCATCTGTTTACCGAGTATCCGCGTGTCGAGGCTATCGTCTCCTGGCCCAGAACGCGCGCAGCACCTGCGCTCGACGACCTGCTTGAACGAGCCGCCGAGCGGGGGCGGCCGGTCACACGGCTGGTCTGTGAGACGTTTTGCGTCCAGGTCGTCGTGGTTCCCTTGTTGCGCCGGGGGCGTGCGGTTGGCTTGCTGGTGGTCGAAAGGTCCGTCGACGACACACTTCAAGAATTCCGACTCCTGTACGACGCGGATATCGCGTTGTTGAAGGCCCCGGGTAGCGCGACGACCGTCGACAGCGACCAGACAGCGCCATGGAGATCGGACGTAGTCAGCGTCACGCAAAGTTCGACGACGCTCACCCTGCTCAAGGCGGTCGCGCGACATCGCTCATTGGAAGATCTCGCAGGGCAGTCGCTGCGGGTTCGGCATGGCGCCGAGTGGTTCGAGGTCTTCGCAGTGCCCCCCATGCCGACGACCGAGGGCCTGTGGGTACTCGTGATCAACCGGGTCACGCCGCAGATCGATGCGTTGCAAGAGGTCCTAGTCGACAGCCTGTTGCTGGGGCTAGCCGGATTGTTGTTTGCTGAGTTGCTGCTGCTCAGCCTATTGTGGGGGCCGATGCGGCGTATCCAGGAGGTGGCGGGTTTGCTGCCCATGTTGGTCGACAAGTCCTGCTCACGGTTGCAGCAGCAGCTGGCGGTGGTCGCCGGCGGCCGCTTTGTACGCGACGAGGTCGACGCGATGGTCGACATGATCGGTTCGGTGGCATGGCAGATCGAGCGACTCGGCCGGGCGAAGGCATCAGCTGCGCAGTCGCTGCGGGAAAGCGAGCGAAACCTCCGGTTGGCCCAATCCCTGGCGCGTGTTGCGAGTTGGACCGGATGTCCGGCTGACGGGACGTTCGAAATTGACCGGGGTGGGGACCATATCAATGGCATTCTTCAGCACCTTCGTACCTGGAATGAACTCATCACTTTGGTGCATCCAGAAGACAAGGTCGCGCTGCTCACGGCCTGGCGCGCTGGGCGCTTGGGCGAGGGCATGGATATAGAGTTCCGTTTGCTGATCGGGGAAAAGGAGATTGCGCTGCACGCGGTGGCCGAGTTCTATGCACCGTCCCGTGGGGGTAGGATGCGGGCCATCGGGATGATCCAGGATATCAGTGACCGGCACGCATTCGAACGCGCCCTGTCTGATCATCGCGATCGCCTCGAGGTCGAGGTTCGGCAGCGGACCTCGGAACTCGTCGTGGCGCGCAAGCGGGCCGAAAGTCTCGCGCAAGCCAAGGGTCAGTTTCTGGCCAACATGAGCCATGAGATCCGCACGCCATTGAGCGCGGTTCTCGGATTGTCGAGAATTGGTCTGGCGACGGATTGCGACCCGGACATCCGGAGTCTTTTCACACAGATATTCGATGCCGGGGACCATTTGCTGAGGGTCGTGAATGATATCCTCGACCTGTCCAAACTCGAGGCCGGCAAGCCGACCATCGAGGCGCGGCCTTTCGACCTCAGAAAGGTCTTGATGCAGTGCACTGCGATGTTGCGGCAAAGGGCGGAGAACAAGGGATTGGACTTACGGCTGGCAATCGCACCGAATGTGCCCCAGCGGCTGGTGGGCGATGCCTTCAGGCTGCGTCAGATACTCTTGAATCTGTTGAGCAATGCGGTCAAGTTCACATGCCGCGGTTCCGTCCAACTCACGGTTTCCTGCGAAGCAAGGACCTGTTGTTTTGCCGTGGTGGACTCCGGTATCGGGATATCGGCCGATGATCTGGGCCGGTTGTTCACGCGCTATCATCAAGTAGTCGGTGCTGCATGTGACGGCAGCGAGGGCACGGGGCTGGGACTCGCGATCAGTCGGGCACTGGCGACTGCCATGGGTGGCGAGATCCGCCTTAGCAGCACTCCCGGGGCAGGCAGCGAGTTTCAGTTGAGGCTGCCGATGGACACGGATACCTGCACGGACACCGCGGTGCAATCTGCACAGGCACTTGACGCGAAGCCGCTATCGGGACTCCGCATCCTGATCGCCGACGATACCCCGATAAATCGCACGATCCTGGAAGCCTTGCTCGCCGCGAAGGGTGCCCAGGTAGAAGCCGTGGGGGATGGTAGCGAGGTGCTGAGGACGGTACTCGAAGAACCCGACAACGCCTTCGATCTGATATTGATGGACGTTGAAATGTCCCGGGTCGATGGCCGTGAGGCCACGCGACGGATCAGGATGGCCGGCGCCGAGGTTCCCGTGATCGGTGTCACCGCGCACGTGCTGCCCGAGGAACACGAACGATCGATCGCGGCAGGCATGCAGGACCAGTTGACCAAACCCATCATGCAGGACGAACTCGTCGAATCGGTCTTGGCATGCGTCGGGTCCCGCAGGGCCTAGAAAATGCTGTAACCGTCGAACACGGGCCCGTCCACGCAGACGCGCTTCATCGTCGGCCCGTCCGGGGTATTGACCTCTACGACACAACCGGCACAGCCGCCCACGGCGCATGCCATGAATTCCTCGAGCGATACCTGTACCGGCAGGCCGTACTCGCGCGCCAATCCGACGACCGCCTGGAGCATCGGGTGCGGCCCGCAGCTGTAAACACCGACCTCCGAACGCTGCTCCTCGCTCAAGCCGTCAAGCCAGCAGCGCGCAAGGTCTGTCACGTAGCCGTGGTGACACCCGGCATACCCCTGCAGGCTGGCTAGCCGGCTTGGGATGCCCCAGTCTTCGAGCAGCGGCATCGCGGCGATGACGCCTTCGGGGAGATCCGGCAGAAAAAACTGTGACGGCCTGGGCGTGAACGGGAAGGGCACCTCGGACCCAAGCACGACGAAGGGTCGGCAGTCCGTACCCTTCAGCGACTCGGCGATGCATATCATCGGCGGCATTCCGACGCCCCCGCCGATCAACAGGGGGCGCTTCTCCTTGACATCAAACGGCAGCCCAATCGGACCGAGCAGGCTGATCCGCTCTCCCGGGACGCGATTCGCCAGTAGTCGCGTGCCGTCGCCGACAACTTTGTAGAGAAAATCGAGCCAGCCCTCTTGCGGCGACGCGCGCATGATCGAGATCGGACGGCGCATCGGTCGCTGCGGATCGACCGCGAGGTGTGCGAACTGCCCGGGTTGCGCGCGCGCGGCACAGCCCGGTGCCCTGACCCTCATCAGATACTGGTCGCCGGCGAACGCCTCGTGAGCGATGATGTCGGCGTCTTCGAGCAGTATCTTGCCTCGGTGGGAATTGTCCATCATTCGTCGTCCATCCCACGGTACACGACACGACCGTTGAACAGGGTATGACTGATCCGGCCGGCGAAGTCCCAACCATCGAACGGCGTGTTGCGGCCCTCGCTACACATACGATGGGATTGGAGCGTCCAACGCCGTTCGAGCGCAAATATGCAGACATCGGCCGGTGAGCCGATCGCCAGCCTGCCGTAGGGGAGGCCGAGTATGTCGGCCGGCCCGCTGGTCACCCGGGCCAGCGCTGCTGGCAGGTCCATGCATCCTTCCTCCACCAGGCGAAGGACAAGGCCCAGCAGTGTCTCGAGTCCGGAGATGCCCGGTTCGGTTTCGGGGAACGGTCGCTGTTTCGCGTCCGGCTCGTGTGGCTGGTGATCCGAACACACGGCCGCTATCGTACCATCCGCGACCGCCATCCGAAGCGCGTCACGGTCACTCAGGGTACGGAAGGGCGGGGAGACATGGCATTCGGCATTGAACCCGTCTACGTCCATCTCCGTGAGGTGCAGTTGGTGGGCCGCGACATCGGCGGTAACCGCGAGGCCGGAAGACTGCGCCTCGCGAATCATGCGCACCGCGGTTCGCGTCGAAAGGTTACGGAAATGCACCTTGGCATGCGTATGCTCGGCCAGCGCGAGATCCCGGGCCACTGCCACGCTCTCTGCCGCCGAGGGTATCGCCGGCAGCCCAAGGCGGGTCGATACTGCGCCTTCGTGCACGCACCCGCCGGCGCGCAGATGCGGGTCTTCGGAACGCAGGAATACCGTCAGCCCGAAAGTCGCGGCATACTCCAGAGCCCGGCGCTCGACCAGGGTCGAGGCGAGTGGAAAATGCGCATTGCCGACCGCAACGCATCCGGCCTGCTTGAGCGACGCCATCTCGGAGAGCTGTTCACCGCGCAGTCCACGGGTCAGCGCGCCGGTGGCCAGGACCCGGGTTTGGCCCAGCTTGCGCGCGATGCGATGGATCAGCTCGACCACCGCCGCATTGTCGATTACCGGATTAGTGTCCGGGGTGCACAGCAGGGTGGTGATGCCCCCACGGGATGCAGCGGCCACCTCGCTGGCCAAGGTCGCCTTGTGTTCGTAGCCCGGTTCTCGCATGCCCGCCGCGAGATCTACCAGCCCGGGGCACACCACTTCGCCGCGGGCATCAATTACCTCGTCGGCAGCAAACTCGGCGGGGGCGTCGCCGACGCCGACCACGACGCCGTCATCGATGTGCAGGTCGAGCTGATCGTCGATGCCATGCGCCGGATCTATCAATCGGCCGTTGACGATACTGATACTCACTGCTCGCTCCCGAGGTCGGCTAGTGACTGCATGGCCATCGACAGCACAGCCATTCGCACCGCGATGCCGTAGCTCACCTGCTGCAGGATAACCGAGCGTGGACCGTCGGCCACCGCGGAGTCCATTTCGATGCCCCGGTTGATCGGCCCCGGGTGCATCACGATGGCGTCCGCAGCCGCATGCTCGAGTCGCTCGTCGGTCAACCCATAGAGTCGGAAATACTCATGCTCGTTCGGCAACAGCGCCCCGTCCATGCGTTCGCTCTGAAGACGCAGCATGATGACGACGTCGACACCCCTGATGCCCTCTGTTAGGTCATGGCACACGTGCACGCCGAGTGCCCGAGCCTGTGTTGGCAGCAGCGTACGTGGGCCGACGATCCGCACCTCGCTGACTCCGAGCGTGTTGAGCGCGAGAATCTGCGAACGGGCCACGCGCGAATGCAGCACGTCACCGACGATCGCCACGCGCAGCGGGGTGAAGTCGCCCTTGTGTTTGCGGATGGTGAACATATCCAGCATGGCCTGGGTCGGGTGCGAGTGCCGACCGTCGCCGGCGTTGATTACGCTGACGCGCGGTGAGGCATGCTGCGCAATGAAATGCGCTGCGCCAGATTGCGCGTGGCGTACCACGAACATGTCCGAGTGCATTGCCTCGATGTTGCGTAGTGTGTCGAGCAGGGTTTCGCCCTTGGTTGTTGCCGAGGTGTTGATATTGAAATTAATGACGTCCGCCGAAAGCAGTTTCGCGGCCAGTTCGAAGGTTGTCCGGGTACGTGTGCTGTTCTCGAAAAAAAGGTTGGTGATGATCCGCCCGCGCAGCAACGGCACCTTTTTCACGGGCCGGCCGGGTAGGGCCGCGAACGATTCGGCGGTGTCCAGGATCTGCACCAGGAGTTCGCGGTTGAGTCCTTCGATCGTCAAGAAATGACGCAGTCGGCCATGTTCGTTGAGTTGCAGATTGGACGCGGTGGAGCTTGGCATGACGCGCTATCTTAGGATTTCGTCTGACGGTCTTTGTTTGGGGCCGTGGAAGATTTCAAGGCTCAGCGTACCCGGACCATTGAGCTTGACGTGGTCGTCGAGGCCGAGCGGCGGGCTGAGTCCGATCACATCTGGCTGGATCGGTAGCTCGCGACCGCTGCGTTCGATCAACGCGACCAGCGTGATACTCGCCGGTCGCCCATAGTCAAAGATCTCGTTCATTGCAGCGCGTATCGTGCGTCCGGTGTGCAGCACGTCGTCGACGAGAATGATGTTGCGATCCTCGACGTCGAAATCGATTTTCGAGGGCCGTACCTGGGGATTTACCCCAATCCGGGTGAAATCATCCCGGTAGAAGCTGATGTCGAGGAGCCCGCTCGACTGATCAAGCGCGAGCATTGCGTTCAGGTGTTCTGCAATCCAGGCCCCGCCGGTATGGATGCCGATCACCGCCGGATTCTCCAACGCGAGATCCCGCAGTCGTTTGCGTAACAGGGTTGCCATCCCTTCGACCAGATCGAGGATGGCGTCATGCTTCATGAACAGTGTGCTGTCAGTCACTTAGCCAGGTTTCCAGAATCAGTTTTGCGGCGTAGGCGTCTACCCTCGTCGGGTCACGGTTGGCGCGCGATCCGAGCGTGGCCCATGCCTCCCGGCTGGTGAGCCGTTCGTCCGCCATATGCACCGGGATGTGGAAGCGACCGTTCAGCTGGCGCGCGAAACGTTTCGCGCCGGGGGCATTGTCGGCCTCACGGCCGGTCATTTCAAACGGGAGCCCTACTACTAATGCGTCCGGCTGCCATTCCGCGAGCAGTTTTTCAATGCGCTGCCAGTCCGGCTTGCGGTTGACCATGCCCAGGGTATCCAGGGCTGTGGCGGTGCCTGTCAGCGATTGCCCAACCGCAACGCCGATCTTGTGGGTACCATAATCGAACGCGAGCAGCACGCCCATCAGGCGTGTCCGGCCTCGCTGCTCAGCAGATTGACGTCTACGCCGAGCAGGCGTGCAGCCGCCTGCCAGCGTTGCTCGGGCGGCAATTCGAACAAGATCGACTGATCGGCCGGGCCACTGAGCCAGGCATTCTCCCGCAGTTCGCGTTCCAGCTGGCCAGCGCCCCAACCGGCGTAACCCAGCGCGACAAGGCTCAGGCGAGGGCCGCCACCATGCGCCATTGCCTGCAGGATGTCGCGCGAGGTGGTGATGCTGATCTCTTCGTCTATCGCAAGGGTCGAATCCCAGGGCTCCGTCCCCGTGTGCAGCACGAATCCGCGCTCCTCCTCGACTGGCCCGCCGAGATAGACGAGCTGCTTTCCCGCATCACCCAGATCGCCCTCGATCTCCATGTGTCGCAGAACGTCGCTCAGGGACAGGTCAGTCGGGCGGTTGAGCACGATGCCCATCGCACCATGCTCTCCGTGTTCGCATATGTAGGTCACGGTTCGGGCAAAATTCGGATCCTGCAGGGCAGGCATCGCGATCAGCAGCTGGTTCTTCAGTGAAGCGTTCTGACTCATACATACCAGTATCCTGCGCCCAGGGCGGCCCGGCAAGGGGGGTCATCTCGAGGAGAAAAGGGTGTTGCCATCGAGAAATTGCCAGGTCCGGGTGATGTCGAGGACATCGACTTCCTTGCGTATCTCTGGCGGAAAGGGGGCGAAGGGTGCCGACATTCGCACGATTCGAACCGCTGCATCGTCCAGCAGCTGGTGGCCGGAGGAGCGCCGTACCTGGATGCGTTCGACGCTGCCGTCGGCCCGGATCGCTACGTGCATGAGCAGATTTCCGTATAGCTGGCGGCGTTTCGCCTCGTCCGGATAGTTCAAATTCCCGATCTTCTCGACCTTGCTGCGCCAGGCCTCCAGATAGGCGGCATAGATGTATTCCTGGGTGCTGGCATTTACCGCCTTGCGTCGCTCCTGCCGAGAGGCCGAGAGCGTCCGCCGGTCGAGCTCTGCAGTCAGGCGGTCAATCTCCTGTTGCGTGCTGGCGAGCAATTGGTCGAGCCGTTTGCGCGGCTTGGCCTTGACCGTGGGCTTGGGTGGCGGTGCAGGCTCCTGCCTTGGCGCCTCGGCGGCGGTGATGACCTCCGGCGTGGGGGCCGGCTCCGGTTCGCTGGTTCCGGAACGCTCCAATTCCAGCGCGGGCTCGGGGATCGGCGTCGCGTTAGGATTGCCGAGCGGGCTTGTACGCCGCTCCCTTATCGTCTCCTCGCCGCCACCTTGCTGGCTTTGCTGGGCCAGGAAGTCAGGATCCTCCACCGGCTTCGGTTTCGCCTTGGGCTGCACCAGCATGATGTCCAGCGTGCGTTCCGGGGCCGGCGGCTTTTCTCGCGCCACGTCGAAACTGATCGCGAGCAGTACGAAGGCGTGAAACGCCAATGCGACGAGGAACGCATACCCGAGCGCATCTTTGGGGTGCTTGGTGAGCAGTTTGCCGGCGATTTCCACGGATCTTTGGCTAGCTCAGGGGCTCGCTGACGATGACTTCTCGATGCTTCGCATGCAGTTTAACACGGGCTTTCATGGCCGGATTCATATGGACTCGGCCCTGGCGGTCGGTGAGCATCACATAGCGGACGCCCATCAGCCTGGCCACGCGGTGCCAATCCGCCGGTCCGGCGATGAAAAGGGCGTTGGCGGCGGCATCGGCCGTTGTGGCGTTCGGGTGCAAGACCGTCACCGACGTGGTGCCTTCCGCGGGAAAGCCGCTGCGCGGGTCGATGATGTCATGGTACAGCTTGCCTTCCCAGGTGAAACCGCGGTTGTGCGGGGCGGCCGTGAAAGCGGCTTCGTTGCGCAGGATCTGCAGCGTCGCCAGCACGCCGCTTCCATCGGGGCCGCGCACCGGCACGCTCCACGGATTTCCGTCGCGCGAGCCGATGGCACGGAGATTGCCGTCGGCGCTTATGCTCGCATTGTTGATCCCCATTTCCTGCAGCCGCGCGATGGCCTGATCGATTGCGAAACCTCGCTGAACCGCGCGAAAATCGAGTTTAACGGCCTGGTTGGACGAGGCGACATGGAAACCGTCGATCTTGATGTCCCGCATCCTTGGCCTGGCCTGCACCGCTTCGTTGATCAGCTCGGTAGACGGCGGACGAAGGCAGTCGGCCGGTTTACCCTGGAATCCCCAGGCGCGATAGAGGTGTCCGATTGCGGGATTGAAAAGGTCATCGCTCTTTTCGGACAGGGCCTTCGATATCCGAAGCAACGGAAGGACCGACGGCGGCGCGGGAAATCTGTCTCCGCTTTCGTTGAACAGCAGATTCATCCGGGTAACGGGCCCGGGCCTCCATGCGTGCCAGGCCGACTCCATCAACTGCATTTCCGACCCAAGAATGTTTGCGATCTCCGCCGCACGCTGCCGGTTTACGCCGATCAGCGTAATCTCCATGGTAGTGTCGAATGCGGCGATCTTGCCCCTGGACACAGGATCTTGTCGATCGCAGGCGGCAACGGCGACAGCGGTGCAGACAACGACAAGGATGCCGAGGCTCTTCGGCGTTCCAGGCAATCTCATACTGCGAGTTTCTGCTCGATGCAATCCATTAGAATGGCACTGATATTCAGGCCGTACAGCTGATCTAGTTCACGTATGCATGTTGGGCTGGTTACGTTAACTTCGGTGAGGAAATCACCGATCACGTCCAGGCCCGCAAACAGGATCCCTTCCTCTCGAAGGCGCGGAGCGACAGTGTCCACGATCTTGCGGTCCTTGTCACTCAACGCGACGCCCACGCCACGGCCTCCGACGGCCAGATTGCCACGGTTTTCGCCTGCGCGCGGAATCCGCGCCAGCGCGTAGGGCACAGGCTTACCGTCGATCACGAGAATTCGCTTGTCGCCGTCCTGAATCTCGGGGATAAAGCGTTGCGCCATTGTGAAGCGGGTTTCGTTCTCCGTCAGTGTCTCGATGATCACGTTTCGGTTGGGATCGTCGGCGCGAACCCTAAAAATGGACGCGCCCCCCATACCGTCGAGTGGCTTCATGATGACGTCCCCCTGACAATCGATGAAGTCGACGAACTCGTCGTGACGGCTGCTTACCAGGGTGGGTGGGCAAACGTCCGGAAACCAGGCCGTGTAGAGCTTTTCGTTGGCATCCCGCAACGCGCTCGGTCTGTTGACTACGAGGCTGCCACGTGCCGCCGCCTGCTCCAGCAGGTAGGTGGTGTGCACGTACTGCATGTCGAAGGGGGGATCCTTGCGCATCAGGATGACATCGAGGTCGTCCAGCGGCTGCGTACGTGATTCACCCAATGTGAACCAGTCGTCGGGGTCGTCACGCAACTCGATTGCGCTGACATGGGCGATACAGCGCCCATCGCGCAGCGTCAGGTCGCGTTGTTCCATGTACCAGAGGGGCCAGTTGCGCCGTTGTGCCTCCAGCAGCATCGCAAAGGTGCTGTCTTTCTGGACCTTGATCTGCGTGATGGGGTCCATCACGACGCCTAGCGAGAAAGCCATTCTCTGCGCATCTCCTGGAGTTAAGCCGGCACTACACATTTTTGCATTTCTGCCGACAGTTTTGTGGTCTATCACACAGTATTGTACAGGCCACCTATGCGCTCGCGATTTTCCCCTGGCGCCTTGTCACATGGTCACTCTGCCCGTGGGCTTCTCTGGCCCGGGATCCGCAGCGGGTTGCCCGTCCGAGACGCCAGCAAGGCGCTGCCGACAAACAACGGCGATTCTGCCCTTCTGCCACACCGTCTGATGTGCTGTGCGGTGCTCTTCGTCGCAGCGCCGTCCGCGACGCTGGCTACCGGAGACGGTTACCTCCAGATGCTCGACGAAGAAGTGGCTAAGGTCGAGGCGGCTCCGACCGATACAGCGGTTGATGGCGGGGTTTCGTCGGCAAGCGCCGATCCGGCGCGATTCGCGCAGCCGGCACCGTCGCAGGAAAGTTTCGAGGCGCTGCTAAAGCGGCAACAGCTTGGCACCTACAGCTTCTACCGGAGGTTGCCCGAACGGAGTCGCAAGGAGATCTTCGCGGACTACAGCGACGGCGCCTCGATCGAAATGTTGCGCGAAAAGATCATAGATAGGTATCTGCACCCGTGATTTCTAGAAGCCGCTCATTTTTGTCCAGCCTCAAGCGGAATCCAACAGGGGTCGCATTCGGACGGTTGGGATTGTTCTTGATCGCAGGTTGCGCGCTCTCCGGTTTGGTCGGCGCCAGCGAACAGCTCAGGGTCGGTGAGACGACAGACTGGGTTCCGCTCGTCGAGGGCAAGCCCTACCTGCACGTGATACACGAGGGGCGCTCAATCAAGGTCCAGCGCGTCCAGGATCCCGACTACGAACTCAAAGGTTATTTTGCCAAGACCGTCCGCAAATGCCCACCGTTCTGCATCCAGCCTATTGCGCCGGCATCGGATGTTGCGCCAATCGGTGAGTTAGAGCTGTTCGACTTCATGGAAACGAAGTTGCGCGACGGCAGCGGTCTGCTGATCGACGCGCGCACCGAATCCTGGTTTCGCAAGGGAACCATTCCGGGTTCGGTGAACTATCCATTCACACTGTTCGGGAAGGAATCGAACGATCCCGAACTGGTCGCGGCCCTCGAGGACTTCGGCGTCCGGCCGCGTGGCGAGGTCGGCACGGTCGAAAGCCTGCTGGAGAACTGGGGCCTGTCGGAAACAGCGGGAAAGACCGATGACTGGGATTTCACGTCCGCCAAGGATCTGGTGGTCTGGTGCAACGGCCCGGCCTGTGGGCAGTCGCCCCGCGCGATCAGTGGTCTCAGGGACTTGGGCTACCCGGGACACAAGATCAAGTATTACCGTGGCGGAATGCAGATGTGGCAGCTGTGGGGGCTGACTACCGTCCTGCCGAGCCAGTGACCAAATTGCTTCAGCAAATACAGAGGGCAGCTTGTGAGTAGCAACGAACCAGTTGATATCGGTGGATTGAGGGTCATGGTGATTGATGACAGCAAGACAATCCGCCGCACCGCAGAAACCTTGTTGAGCAAGGCGGGGTGCAAGGTGCTGACCGCCACAGATGGCTTCGAGGCGCTTTCGATCATTGCGGACAATCACCCGGACCTGATCTTCGTGGACATCATGATGCCGCGACTCGATGGCTATCAGACCTGTGCGCTGATCAAGCACAACGAGCTGTACCGGGAGATCCCGGTCATCATGCTGTCCAGCAAGGATGGCCTCTTCGACAGGGCTCGTGGCCGCATTGTCGGTTCCGAGCAATATCTGACCAAGCCGTTCACTCGCGACGAACTACTCGGTGCGATCAAGAAGCATGCCGCAAAAGCGGCTTGACGGCTCATCATTCGCTGACGCTACCAACTGATACCCATGGCAAAGATTCTGATCGTCGACGACTCGCCAACCGAGCTCCATGTGCTCACAAAGATTCTGAAGCAGGCCGGCCACGATGCGGTCACGGCCTCAGATGGCGAGGCCGGTATTGCGACTGCAAGGACGCAATCTCCGGATGCAATTCTGATGGACGTGGTCATGCCCGGGATCAACGGGTTTCAGGCGACGCGCAAACTCAGCCGTGATCCGAAGACGCAACACATCCCTGTCCTGATGGTCACCACGAAAGACCAGGAAACAGATCGCGAATGGGGTCTACGCCAGGGGGCCAAAGGTTACCTGGTCAAGCCGGTCCAAGGGCCCGATCTCTTGCAGAAGATCAGCGAGCTGATCGATTGAATACCATGCCGGAGCTGGCCGAGAACAGATTGCCGGTCACCGATGCGCTCGACGTACTGGAGGAGATCGAGCGACGCGGCCTGCGTGCGGCACAGCGCCTTCCCGAATCGGCCCCAGTTACCGATATTTGGGACGGTCTCGTTTTCACTGTTGCCGGTGTACGAATCGTCGTTGCGATGAACGAGATCAGCGAGATGTTGCCGCACCAGGAGCATATCAGCCGAGTCCCTGGTTCGAAGCCATGGGTTCTCGGGCTGGCCAACGTGCGCAGCAGCCTGCTGCCGGTCATCGATCTGCAGTCATACCTCGGGGGAAAGGCTGTCGTGCCGTCCAAGTCGAGCCGGATATTGGTCCTTCGGCTGCGCGGATTGGTTGTCGGCCTGCTCGTGCCATCGGTCCAGGGTATGCGGCATTTCAGTAAGAAGGATCGCTTGTCCAACGCTCGCATGAAAGGGGCGATTGGTGCCTACGTCTATGAAGCCTTCAAAGCGGACGAAGACGTTTGCCCGATTTTCAGCATGCACGCATTGGCCGCAGACTCCGAATTTCGATCGGCGGCAACCTAGGTGCGACATGAAGCCTTTCGCCGAAACCAGACAGCGCAGTTCGACGTTCTAGATTTCACCACGAAAAGAGGCTGGCCAGACGCGCGCCATCTGTCGCAGGAAACAACGATATGAAGAGTACGGTTAAGAAGAAACTCGGTGAGAACCGCACCATCCCTTTGCTTGCCGCGCTGGTGCTGATAACTGTCGTCTCCGCGATCGTGGCATTCGCCTACCTGTCTCGGGTGGAGCAGCACGGCGAAAGATATGTTGCACGCGTCAATGAGCAGCAGGTCTTGAGTCAGAAGATTGCGAAGTATGCGCTCGCAGCATCGGCCGGCGACCAGCCATCCTTCGGCTTGCTCTTGCGGAGCAGGGACCGCTTTATCCTGCTGATGGATGAGCTGAAGGTTGGCGTTTCGGAAATAGGATTGCCGGCAACGCCCGACTCGATGGAGGTCCCGCTGCGCGAAGTGGAGAATCGTTGGCTGGCGCTACGCGCCTATGTCGATGAAATCCTGCTCAATCAGGGTCCGATTCTCTCGATTCGTGAGTACGTCGAAGACATCAACAGTCAGATACCCGGCTTGCAGCGCCTGTCCGAGGACGTGGTGCGGATTATGGTAGATGAGAAGGCAGGCCAGCAGCAGATTTATGTCGCATCGCGCCAGCTAATGCTGGCACAGCGACTGCGTGACAACGTCAGCCGCGTGCTTTCCGGCGGGACAGAAACGGCGGCGGCCATCGACCAGTTCAGTCAGGATGTGGAGCGCTTCAGGCGGGTGCTCAACGGCATGCTGGCAGGCGACGAGCGCATTGACGTAGAGAAGGTCGACATCCCGGAGGGACGAGCGAAATTGGCCGAAGTCGCCAAGCTGTTCCGCTCGATCAATATCCAAGTTGCCGAGATTATCGAGACGGCGCCGAACATCCTGCCAGCCCTGGAAGCCACCGAAGAGGTAGCCCCCGCATCCGATGCGCTCGAATCGGCCACCGCTGAACTCGCGATGGCCTATCAGGATGGCGCTTACGTTACCGGCTTCGGCCCGGTCCGTTTGGGCACCACGCTGGTGACCGTGCTGGGTACGCTGGCCGCAATGCTGTTGCTGCTGTTCGGTCTGGCGCTGCTGCGTGACGCGCGCGCAAGGGCTCAACAGGCCGACCAGCAGAACTTGCGCAATCAGGCGGCGATACGTCGACTGCTCGATGAGATGGTCGATCTGTCCGACGGCGATCTGACCATCGAGGCGACGGTGACCGAAGACATCACCGGTGCGATTGCCGACTCGGTCAATCAAGCCGTGGAAGAGATGCGGAACCTGGTAACCACCATCAACGAGACCTCGGTACGCGTTTCCGCTTCGGCGCAGGAAACTCGAGGAACCGCGCTGCGTCTCGAGGAGGCATCTGACCACCAGCGCAACCAGATTGAGCGTGCATCCGGGACGGTTCGTACCATGGCGCAGGCGATGAGCGACATGGCCGACGAGGCGAGCCAGTCCGCGGCAATCGCCCAGCAGTCGGTTGATATCGCATCCGCCGGCGGTGGCACCGTGCGGCGCACTATCTCGGGTATGGACAAAATTCGCGAGCAGATCCAGGAAACCTCGAAGAGGATCAAGCGTCTTGGTGAGAGTTCTCAGGAAATCGGCAACATCGTCGAGCTGATCGAGGACATCGCAGACCAGACCAACATCCTTGCACTCAATGCGGCGATGCAGGCGGCCATGGCAGGCGAGGCCGGCCGTGGTTTCGCGGTGGTCGCGGACGAGGTGCAGCGACTGGCCGAGCGCTCCGCGAATGCAACCAAACAGATCGATGCGCTGGTCAAGACCATTCAGGCCGATACCAACGAGGCCGTTAGCTCAATGGAATCGAGTACCTCCGAGGTGGTCGGTGGCGCGAAGCTGGCCGAGGACGCCGGTGAGGCCCTGCAGCGCATCGAGCAGGTCTCTGAAGAGATCGCCGGTGCAACACAAACCATCGCGTCGCGTCTGCAGCTGCATTCGCAGGAAGTGGGGTCGATAAACGACACGATGAACGTCATTCAGCAGATCACCAGCCAGACTTCCGAGGGCACTGAGCAAACCACGCAGTCGATCGAGACGCTGGCCAAGATGGCCGAGCAGCTCCGACAGACCGTGGCGCGCTTCAAGTTGCCGGACGATGATGCCGTGGCTGGCTGACAAAGGACGCAATGCAAATGCTGCCAGAAACGTCACAAGATCGAGGTGCGCTGCGATGGATTCGTGGTGAGTTGGATCAAACCCTGCGTGAGACACGCACTGCGCTGGAGGAATTCGTCGAAGGCGACCCGGGTCGTCTCGACCAGTGCGTCTCTCAGTTGCATCACGTGCACGGTGCGCTCGAGATGACGCAGACCTACGGTGCGGCGATGCTGGCTGACGAAATGGAGCAGCTGGCTCTGGTGCTCGCACAGGGACAGGCGAAGCAAGCGGAACCGGCCGCCGAGGCCCTGATGCTAGGCGTAGTCCAGCTACCGGCCTATCTGGAGAAGATCGAGGCGGGTGGCGCGGACATCCCGCTGATGCTCCTGCCGCTGATGAACGATCTGCGAGCGGCGCGCGAGGCGCCCCTGATCACCGAGACCTCTCTCTTCGCCCCTAAACTGGATGCGGTGATTGCCGCCGAAACGGTCCGGCCGGGTTCAGGCAACCGCGATCTGCCGCAGCTCATTCAACGGCAGCGGAGCAATTTCCATCGTGCGCTGCTGCATTGGATACGTGGTCAAGAAGTTGCATCCTCGTTGGGCCAGATTCGCGACATACTGGACAGCTTGCACAGTGCCGCTGGTACCGCGCGGCTGCGCCGCCTGCTGGATGCCGCCGAGGCGCTTGCGGTGGCTCTGCGGGATGACGAGGAGGCGCCGGGGCTCGCGGTCAAACCGCTGTTCGGCAGGCTTGACCGCGTGTTCAAGCAGGTGATCGATCAGGGCGAGGAGTCCGCAATGCTCGACTTCCCGATAGAGCTCCTGAAGAATCTGCTCTATTACATCGCGCGCTCGAGTTCCAGGGATCCTGCTGTGATGTCGGTCAAGCGTTCCGTAGATCTCGTCAACACCTTTCCCGAGCAATCGGACGAGGTGAACGGGTTCGACTCGCTTGGTGCCCCGGATCGCGAGTTGTTCCAGGCCGTAGGCGATGCGTTGGCGCAGGATCTGCGGGATGTGAAAGATCAGCTGGATCTTTTCATACGCAGCGATCGCAGCCAGCTTGACCGCTTAACAGGGCTGGCAGAACCGATCCAACGCATTGGCGATACGCTCGGTATGGTGGGGCGTGGTGACCTGCGAACCCGGCTCAAGCATCGCTGCGAAGAACTGCGCGAGTCAGCGGAATCGGGTCAGCCGCCAACCGACGAACGCCTGATGGCTCTGGCCGCCGATCTGCTGTACGTGGAATCTTCACTGTCCAGTCTCGCCGCCGGGAACGGCCAGGGTGAAGCCGTCGATGGTGCGATGCCCCAAGTCATGTCGGAAGGTGAGTTGCAGCAGCATGTCCGTTCGGCGATCGACGAGGCGTTGGTCGAGCTGGCAAAGACGAAGGACGCGATACTCGAATATCTCGATAAGCCCGGCGAACCTGGACTGCTGGAAGAGGTTCCGGCGCATCTGCAGGTGGTCTCGGGCGTACTGCAGATGCTCGAGATGCCTGAAGCGGGGCGACTGCTACAGGACCTGAGGCCTTACATTGAAAAGCTCTCGCTGGGCTCGGAGTCTACGCCGGACGTCGAGCAGCGCGATGCAGTGGCAGACGTTGTGATAAGTGCGGAGCTCTACATGCAGTCTGCGATAGAGCCGGGCAGCGACCGGTCGAGACTGCTCAACTATGCGGAATCGGCGTTGGAGCGCCTCGGGCTTCGTGACGTCCGCGACGACGCCGAACAGGGCCAGACGAGCGAGTCTGAACATCCCGTGACCGGTCGGAGGGAATCCGCTGCGGAAGGGTCCGGGTCGATCGCCGAGATGGTTGATTCCGAAGCCCCCGTGCCGACGTCCGTTGCGTCGCAGGAACCCTCAGCGGCGAATGAAGAAGTGCCGGACCCCGAAAGTGATCAATCCGCCGAAGTGGAATCGGAGGGATTGATCGATGCCGAGATCCTCGAGATCTTCATCGAAGAGGCGAACGAGGAACTGCAGTCAATCCAGGACCAATATCCCCGGTGGCGTGGTAATCCGGAGGACCGGGACGCACTCCTGACCACTCGACGTTCCTTCCATACGCTCAAGGGGAGCGGCAGGATCGTCGGAGCGAGCAACATCGGCGAGTTCGCCTGGGCGGTCGAGAACCTACTGAACCGAGTGATTGACGGAACCGTACCAGCATCTTCGCAATTCCTCGAACTGATGGACGACGTGCTTTCGGTGCTGCCCGCACTGGTCAAAGAGAGCGAACGGCCGGGGGCCGCGGGTACCGATGTTGCGGTGCTTTGCGCGCGTGCCTTCGAACTCGCGTCCGGCAGTGCAGCGGGTGAATCGATCGAATCATCTGTCGGCGATATTGCGCCGGAGGCCGAGCGGCCTAGCGGCCCTGTATCCGGTACGGCCGGCAGCGACGTGGCCGAAGTGCCGGTGCTCGACACGATTGCCCGGGATGACCTGCAGCAGGTGGATGCGGTTTCCACGGTGCCGATCGAGACGGCGCCCGACGGGGAGACGACTTCAGCTGAGCCGACACAGCAGCAAGACACTACGGACCATCTGGAGCTGCCGTTTGCAGACGATGAGGTCGATGGCGCAGACGGGTTTTCTAGCGATGTCACGGCAGCGATCGGTCCGGTTGATGAAGCACAGGAAGATGACGCGTTCGCACCGGAGCCTACTGCTGATCATGAGGCAATGGCCCAGGGGCTGCAGCAGGCGGAAAAAGCGGATCAACATGCCGTGCAGAACAACGCCGTTGAGGCGCTGTCCGACGAGTCGATACTGTCGGTCGAGGAGGCCCAGGATTCGGCGTTCTTCGAGTCCGAGTCCGAGTCCGCGCTGAGCGGTGCTGCCGATTCCAGCCTGAATGCGGTATTCCTCAACGAGGCGCGCGGCCACCTTGATGTCTTCGCAGGTTTCCTGTCTCGCTGCCGCGAAGTGCCCAGCGAATGCCAGTTCGATGAGGCGACGCGACGGGCGATGCACACCTTGCGCGGCTGTTCGCGCGCCGCCGGGGTCGGCCCCATGGCCGATCTCTCCGCTGCCCTCGAGCAATTCTGCAATGCGATGCACAGTCTGGGACATGGCCCGGACGTCGATACTTTGGATATGCTCGATCGCAGCCATCGGGTGTTGTCGGAAATGACAAGCTCGGTCGAGGGCCGCGAGGGCGAGCCGCAGGGTTGGGAGGTGCTGAACGAAGAGATCATGCGTCGGGTCGAGCGGTTGACCCACCAGATGCCTGCGGACGAGGGGGAGGGCGAAGCGGCAGAGCCAGAGCGCGAGGAGCTGGATCCGGAGTTGGTCGAGATCTTCCTCGACGAGGCCAAGGAGCTACTCGAGTCTCTGGAGACCGAACTCGCGGACTGGGAGCAGGCGGTCGACGATCGCAACCTGGTCGCCCAGCTGCAGCGAACGCTGCATACCATGAAGGGCGGCGCGCGCCTTGCCGGTGTCATGGCCATTGGGGACCTTAGTCATGCGATGGAGTCGGTCTTCGAGGGCGTCGTCGAGAATCGGTTGAACGACAGCGATCGCCTCAAGGGTCTGGTGCGGCATGCGGCGGACACCCTGGCTCAGGACCTCGACCAGGTGCTACGCGGCGATCTGCCGGTTGTGGACGGCACCATGATCGAACGGCTCGAAGCGGCCGCGCGAGGTCGGGACTGGCAGGACATCGTGCCCGCCGAGGCGGCGCCAGAGCTCGCAATGGAAACGCAGGCGGCACCCGTCGCGGGCGGCGTGGCCTTGGGACTGACCTCGGCGTCGAGCGAGGCCGAGGCGGAACCGGAGCCGATTGATCCGCAGCCGGCGGTTCTGGATCAGCAGACGCCCGATTCCGAGCTATTGAGCGATTCTCATTTGTTAACCGATTCCGAGCTGTTGGTCGATCCGGCAATGGAGGCGGAACAAGCCCTCGGCGGTCAGATCGGCTCGATTGCGGCCGTGGTGGACAGTGATGCGACCCTGGTGCAGTTCCCGGGTGCGACACATGAGGCTGACGAACAGGGGTTCGTTCCGCGTGCACCGTTGCCGCAGGACGCGCCGGCGCCGACCGGTGGTAGCGAGCGTGTGCGTGTCGCGTCCGATGCGCTCGATCACATGGTCAACAACGCCGGTGAGGTCAGTATCTACCGCGCCCGCATCGAGCAGCAGAACAGCAGTATCGCCTTCAACCTTGGCGAGCTGGGCCAGACCATCGACCGTCTCCGTGGGCAGTTACGCAACCTGGAGCTGGAGACCGAGGCTCAGATCCTGTCGCGTCACGAGCGGGAGAGCGAGGCCCGCGCAGACTTCGATCCGCTGGAACTCGATCGCTACTCTGTGATGCAGCAGCTGTCGCGTGCCCTGTCCGAAACCGTGGAAGATCTCTCCAACCTGGGTCAGTCGCTGAACGATATGAGTCGGGACATGGACACCCTGTTGTTGCAGCAGGCGCGTGTCACGACCGACCTTCAGGACGCGCTGCTGCGCACCCGCATGGTCAAGTTCTCTAGCCGCGTCCCCCGCCTGGAGCGGGTGGTGCGGCAGACCTGCCATAGTCTGGGCAAGCAGGCCAACATCGACGTGTCGGGTGGTGAGGAGGACATGGACCGCGCGATTCTCGAACGTATGATGAGCCCGCTGGAGCACCTTCTGAGAAATGCGGTTTCGCACGGTATCGAAGAGGCCGACATGCGGGAGGCGAATGGCAAGGCGCCACAGGGCCTGATCTCGCTGCAATTGGCCCGGGAAGGCACTGATGTCGTGTTGAGTCTCTCTGACGACGGCGCCGGCCTCGACCGTGAGCGCATCCGTGACAAGGCCGTCGAACGGGGCTTGCTCGACGCCGAGGCCGCCATCGATGATGGCGATCTTTATCAGCTGATCTTGCAGCCGGGTTTTTCCACTGCGCAGGAACTCTCGCAGGTGTCCGGGCGCGGCGTCGGGATGGACGTCGTGCTTACCGAGGTCAAACAGCTCGGTGGCACGCTGGACATCGACTCGCAGCAGGGCCATGGGACGAGTTTCACGATTCGCCTGCCGTTCACGCTCGCGATCACCGACGCACTGTTGGTCACGCTCGGCGAGGACGTCTACGCGGTGCCGCACAGCAGCATGGACGGCGTAGCGCGCATTTCGGTCGAAGAACTGCGTGCGATCTATGCCGGAGAGAAAGAGAGCTTCGAGTATGGAGGCCGCGACTACAATGTGCGCTACCTCGGCAGCATGCTGGGCACGCAGCCGCCGCATGTGATCGAGGGCACACGATGGCTCGGTCTGCTGTTGGTGCGTTCAGGCGAACACCGCGTCGCGATTCAGGTGGATGGGCTGCTCGGTAACCGGCAGATCGTGGTGAAGTCGATCGGCGCCCAGCTGAGCACTGTGCGCTGGTTCACCGGCGGTACCATACTGGCCGATGGGCAGATCGCGTTGATTCTGGATACCAACAGCCTGGTGCGCATGGACAGCACGCAGCAGCCTGTTGCCCGTCTGGAGGCCGCCGAACCGCTCAACAAGGGGGTCTCGGTGATGGTTGTCGACGATTCGATCACAGTTCGCAAGGTCACCAGTCGACTGTTGGAGCGCCACAACATGCAGGTGGTGACGGCCAAGGACGGCGTTGATGCGGTGACGCTGCTGCAGGAGCATCACCCCGACGTGATGCTGCTTGATATCGAGATGCCGCGCATGGACGGCTATGAGCTGGCCCGCCATATGCGCAGCACGCCTGAGCTCAGTGCGATCCCGATTATCATGATTACCTCGCGGACCGGCGAGAAGCACCGCAACCGTGCGGTCGAGCTGGGTGTCAGGCGCTACCTTGGAAAGCCTTACCAGGAGGCCGAATTGCTCGAAAATATCTACACGGTCCTCGCGGATATTGCGACGTGAATCAGGCCGCCGAGGAAATCCGCTGCATGCTGCTGCCGCTCCGCGAGGGGCGCCTGCTTCTACCCAACGCGGTCGTCGCCGAGATCATCGGTTATCGGACACCAGATCGCCTGGAGCACAAGGCGACCTGGCTGCAGGGTAAGGTAAACTGGCAGCAGCGCAGTGTCTTGGTGATCGACTTCGAGCGGATGATCGGGCGGCCGAATGTCGGCGCCGGTGTGCGCCAACGGATCGCTGTCTGTTTTGCGCTGAACACCGAGGAAGGCTGGCCCCTGCTGGGCCTGGTGGCACAAGGTATCCCCCGGCTGCTGCGCGTCAGGCGCGAAGTCGTCAAATCCGCGCGCAGCGCCCCGCCGGGCGAATCCCCGGTACGCATGACGCTATGGGTGTCGGGAGAAGAGTTGATGGTTCCCGACATCGACTACATACAGTCCCGTCTGCCGGCGCCCTGAGTCGCATTGCTCCGCGCTCAGCGCAGGTCACCCCAGAGTACCTGGACGGCAGCCAGCGCGGCGAGCGGTGCGGTTTCCGTGCGCAGGATGCGCGGACCAAGTCTGACTGCGTTGAACTCGGCGTTCGATGCGAGCGAGCGCTCGGCTTCGCTGAGTCCGCCTTCCGGGCCGACCAGCATATTCAACGTCTCGCCAGGGGGCGCCAGCCGGGAAAGCGTGCAAGTCGCGCGATGGTCGAGCATGAGCCCACCGCGACGGCCCGTGAGCCAGCTTTGCAGCGTATCGGGTGGATGCATCGTGGGTATCCGGCTGCGTCCGCTCTGCTCGCAGGCGCTGAGCAATACTCCCAGCCAGTGCGCGACGCGACTTTCCTGCCGAGCCTTGCGAAACCGGACCTGGCTGTGCTCGGTGAGCAGCGGAGTAATCGCCATGACCCCGAGCTCGACCGACTTCTGGATCGCGAAATCCATGCGCTCGCCGCGCGATATCCCGATGCCGAGGTGCAGTTTCAGATCTGGGATCGATTCCTCGCGGCAGACCGCCACGATCCTTGCGCTACACGCCTTGCGATCACAACGAGTCAGTTCCGCGTCGAAATCGGCACCGCTCCCGTCGAAAAGCGTGACCCGCTCGCCCACCCGCCGTCGCAATACCTGACACAGGTAGCGAGCCGCGCGCTGGTCCAGATCGATATCTGCACCCGGCGAGAGCCGCTGGCCGGTAAAGACCCGTGAGATGCGCATGCTAGTGGTCGCGGTATCGGTTCCTGGTTTGTTGCCCAGCGCGATGTCGCTCACGGCGGCTATGCGCCTAGGCCGAGTTTGTCCCAGATTGCCAGTGTCGGTGCCGCCTGGTTCATCGTGTAAAAATGGAGACCGGGCGCACCCATGTCGAGTAACTGACCACACAGTTTGCTGACTGCCTCGGTGCCGAGTCGTCGGATGCTCTCGATATCATCGCCGTAGCCTTCGAGCCGCTTGCGCAGCCAGCGCGGGATCTCCGCACCGCAGGCATCGGAGAAGCGCACTAGGCTACTGAAGTTCGTGATCGGCATGATGCCAGGTACAATCGGGATGTCGATGTTACGTTTGGCACAGGCCTCGGTGAAGCTGGCATAGGCGTCTGCATTGTAGAAATACTGCGTTATCGCTGCATCTGCCCCTGCCTCAACCTTGCGCTGGAAGTTGTCCAGGTCCCGCTCGAAGTTGGGGGCTTGCGGATGCATTTCCGGGTAGGCCGCGACCTCGATCCGAAACCTGTCGGGAAAACGCTCGCGTATCAGCGCGACGAGCTCGTTCGCGTAGTTGAGCTCGCCCATCGACCCGGCGCCCGATCCCGACGGGAGGTCACCGCGCAGCGCGACGACGCGTCTGATCCCCTGAGACGCATAGCGCTCGAGGATTGCCACGATCTGATCGCGGCTACTGCCCATGCACGAGAGGTGCGGTGCCACCTCGATCCCCTGCTCGGTGATCCAATCCACGGTCGCAAAGGTCTTGTCCTGCGTCGAGCCACCGGCCCCGTAGGTGACCGAGAAGTATTCCGGTTGGCGGGCGTTCAGTAACCGGACCGCCTCGCGCATGTTGGCGATACCCTGTTCCGTCTTCGGAGGAAACAGTTCGAAGCTGTAAGTCTTTGGTTCGTCGTTCATTAGTCCTGTCCGGCGCCTTTTCGTAGATCTGCGCAGCGGCGACCCGGCGGCACCACTGCGCAGACCGTCATGCCGTCATCCGTCCATGCCGTGCCGGTCGTCAGTAACGATAGTGGTCGGTCTTGTAGGGTCCTTGCACGGGTACGCCGATGTATTCGGCCTGATCCTCGCTGAGCACCGTGAGTTTTGCGCCGATCTTGTCGAGGTGCAGCCGGGCCACCTCTTCGTCCAGATGTTTGGGCAATACGTACACGCCGACCGGGTATTCGTCGGGTTTCGTGAATATCTCGATCTGCGCTAGCACCTGGTTGGTGAAAGAGTTCGACATCACGAAACTGGGGTGCCCGGTGGCGCAGCCGAGGTTCACCAGGCGGCCCTCGGCCAGCAGCGTGATGCGGTGGCCGTCGGGGAACACGATCTGGTCGACCTGCGGCTTCACGTTGACCCATTCGTGCTGCTTGAGCTTGTCGACCTGGATCTCGTTGTCGAAGTGGCCGATATTGCAGACGATCGCTTCGTCCTTCATGCCGGCCATGTGATCGTAGGTGATGATGTCCTTGTTGCCGGTCGTAGTGACATAGATGTCGGCGACGGGCAGTGCGTCTTCGACGGTCACGACGCGATAGCCTTCCATCGCCGCCTGCAGCGCGCAAATCGGATCGATCTCGGTGACCCAGACCGTCGCGCCGAGGCCACGCAACGACTGTGCGGAGCCTTTGCCGACGTCGCCGTAACCGCAGACCAACGCGACTTTGCCGGCAACCATCACGTCTGTCGCGCGCTTGATCCCGTCGACCAGAGACTCGCGGCAGCCGTAGAGGTTGTCGAACTTGGATTTGGTGACGGAGTCGTTGACATTGATCGCCGGGAACAGCAGTTCGCCACCCCGGAACATTTCATACAACCGGTGCACGCCGGTCGTGGTTTCTTCCGTAACGCCCTTGATTTGCTGTCCGATCCGGGTCCATTTTTGCGGATCCGCGGCCATCGACCGCTGCAGGGTCGCGATGATGACCTTCCATTCTTCGGGATCGTCGGGCTTCGCGTCCGGCACAGAACCGTCCTTCTCGTAGGCAGTGCCCCTGTGCACCAGCAGCGTCGCGTCGCCGCCGTCGTCCAGGATCATGTTCGGGCCTTCGCCGCCAGGCCAGGTCAAGACCTGTTCCGTACACCACCAGTATTCCTCGAGTGTCTCGCCCTTCCAGGCATAAACCGGGATACCGGCGGCCGCGATTGCCGCGGCGGCATGGTCCTGCGTGGAGAAAATATTGCACGAGCACCAGCGGATTTGCGCCCCGAGTTCCACCAGGGTTTCGATCAGCACTGCCGTTTGAATGGTCATGTGCAGTGAGCCGGTGATGCGCGCTCCGGACAGCGGCTTATCTGCCCCATGTTTCCGGCGAAGGGCCATCAGGCCGGGCATCTCCGTCTCGGCGATGCGGATCTCTTTGCGACCCCAGTCGGCCAGTCCCAGGTCTGCGACCTTGTAATCGGTGAACTCACTCATGGTTCGTTGACTCCTGATCAAAAAATCGTGAGTGAGCGCCGTTCCGCATAAACCGTATCCAGCACCGAGCCTGGCCTGACACATCAGGTCGCAGCGCCCCTCGGGATGGAATTGTATTGCGGCATGCGCCCCGACGGCCGATGGCCTGCCGCGGCGCGCCGCTCAGTAACTGCGCCGGATTCTACACTTTTCGACGCGAAATGCTTGAATTCAGACACATTCGACGCGGTCATCGCCGGTTCGGCTGCGTCATGCGGCCGCCCCGTGGGCCCGCTTGCCACCGTGGCACCAACGTGATTCTTTTGCTGTCCTTTGGGCGGCAATGCGCTATTTTAACCACATGGCGGCAGTGGCTGCCGTCCAAACGAGATCCCTTAAGGGACGCGAGCACGACCACGGAGGAGAACATGGCAGAGTCTGGCGCTGTCCGTCCGAGCGAGACGGAATCCGATATCGAACCCCTTTTCTACCCTTCTAACAAGCTCGGCGTCGATGCGCCGCTGCGTTGGTTGAAACTGGGCTGGCAGGACATGAAGCGCGCCCGGGCACAGAGTCTGGCGTACGGTGCGGGGCTGGTGCTTTTTGGTTACCTGATCACCTGGCTCGCTTGGGGGGAGGGCCACACGCTGGCGTTGTTCACGCTTGGCGTGGGCTTCATCCTCAGCGGACCTGTGCTCGCCTTCGGCTTGTATTCGATCAGTCGCCAGCTCGAGCAGGGTCGCGAGCCGCGGCTCGGCGTGTGTTGGGCGGAAAGTCGGAATCACTTGCGTAACGAGGCCTTGTTCGCACTCGTGATGCTGGTGGTGCTGCTGGTCTGGGCGCGGGCTGCATCGATGGTGCATGTGTTCTTTCCGTTCGGCGAGGAGCTCGGTGTGCTTGGCTGGATCGAATTCCTGGCCATCGGCAGCACGATAGGTGCCGTATTCGGCACCATCGTGTTCTCGGCCAGTGTGGTGTCGCTGCCGATGATGCTGGACAGGGGTACGGATGCGATTACCAGTGTGCTGACCAGCATCAATGCCGTATTGCGCAACAAGGGTGTGATGTTGCTATGGGCAGCCATCATCGTGCTGCTGGTACTTGCCGGCTTCGCGACCGCATACCTTGGTCTGGCCATCGTGCTACCGCTGATCGGTCACGCGACCTGGCACGCCTATCGCGAAACGGTCAGACCGGTCGAACCCATCTGAGGGCGCCCTGCCGCGCCGGGCGACCGGACGCGGCGAAGGCTTCATGCGAAGCCGCCGGGCTCAGACCCCGGCGGCGCTGCGCAGCTCGTCCGCCTTGTCTGTCACCTCCCAGGTGAAGCCCTGGTTCTCGCGCCCGAAATGGCCATAGCTGGCTGTCGCGCGATACTTGATCTTGTCGGCGCTGAGCAGGTCGAGCATGCGCAGGATGCCGAAGGGGCGCAGGTCGAAATGCTCGCGGACCAGCTCGGTGATGCGCTCGTCGGTGATGTTCCCGGTACCGAAGGTGTCGACCATGATCGAAGTCGGCTCGGCTACCCCGATCGCGTAGGAAACCTGGATCTCGCACTTGTCCGCTAGCCCGGCGGCGACGATGTTCTTTGCGACATAGCGGCCCGCGTAGGCGGCCGAGCGGTCGACCTTCGAGGGGTCCTTGCCGGAGAACGCCCCGCCGCCGTGACGTGCCGCACCGCCATAGGTATCCACGATTATCTTACGCCCGGTGAGACCGGCGTCGCCCATCGGGCCGCCGATCACGAAGCTGCCGGTCGGGTTGATGTGGAAGCGGGTATCCTTG
>CBFCWF010000008.1:0-36914 GCA_965601425.1 uncultured Chromatiaceae bacterium
GAAGAAACCGCGGATAGTGCGATCACCCGTTTCATCAATATCGATCAAATCTTCGAAATCAATGTGAAGAACGCTGTCCTCACCACCCCAAAGCACCAGCTTGTCCAGCGCTGGATCGTAGTCCATTCCAAACTCACCGAACTTGATGTTCACTCCCAAGTCAGGATCCAACAAAACCGTTTCACCCTTGAAAACCCCTTCGTTCTCCCGATTCAGGTCCCAGAAGAGCAGGGTGTTTGGCTTGTTCCCTGATCGCACATAGATGTTTCGATTGGGGTCGTAGGCGGCTGGCCCGAAGGGATTGCGCCCGGATGCCGGCCTCGTGGCCAACAATTCCCAAGTGTCGTATGCCGAATCGAACGGGTCGACCGTGTATCTCCAGAGATTCGCCCGGGTATCGCTAAACAGTACGACGTCGACGCCGTTTTCATCGACGTACACCGAGGAACCATCCAGCTTGCCAGAATCGACCTGGTTATCCCGGTTCTCCCACATTTGGCCGCCCGGGGTCGTGGGATCGACACCGGTACCGTCGGAGCCACCCACCTTATCCGGATCGGCCTTCGCAGGATCCCAGAAATAGGGGCCCGTTTGATTGCCGGCAGCATCTCTCCACGGGTTCGAATTGCGGGATATCCCAATGATTGCCAAGCGGTCCATGTTTTCCAGATAAACGACATTGTCCCAGCTTTCACCGGATAAAGGGGCATCATAAACTCCACCGATCACGTAGGGCCTGTGGGATACGCCATATTCGAGTGGGACGGCGCTCGGCAATGAACCTCGTTCCCACATACCGCTGGTCGCGTTGAAGGCATAGACCTCGTTTCCTTCTTCCATTCCGATGTTGCCGCCCCAGATGTAGAAACTGTCGCGGCGGGAATCCCAGGCGGCACCGGACCAGCCGGAGATATTCTGCGATGGCGACGCATAGGTGGGACGCAGTTCAAGGGGCGTCCAGACGTCCTGAAACTCATTGATGTTTATCTTTTGCCAGGTGTTCGGCGGCATCGTCGCCAGGGTGGCATCGATAATGCTGGTAGAGGACTGGTCATCGCAGCGCGCGTTGCCGTCGGCATCGTCACAAACCATGACGGAAACCGGTTCGGAAACAGAAGAAAGCATCTGATCGTCCACTGCCACCGCGGTGAGGGTGTAACTGCCCGCGGGCACGTTCCTCCAGACATGGGTGTACGGCGCGGAGGAATCCTCCGCCAGCTTGCGGTTGCCGGCAAAGAACGCGACAGATTCGATGGAGCCGTCATCAGTCGCAGATGCCTCGAGAATCACGTCCCGCCCGGCCGCGAATGTGTCATCCGGCAACGGGGTATCCAGCGTAACGGCTGGCGGATTTTCTCCAGCCGCGGTCAACAAAAGATCCGTAGCACCCCACACTCGATTCGGCTTGATTGTTATGAACGCGATTTCGTTCAAGCCCGGCTGCTGCGCCTGGGCCTGAAGCAGGAAGGTGTCGCCGTCATTCAATCCTTTGTCCGCGCCCGGACTCAGGTAACCCAACTCGTTGCCATTCAGGAGGACCCTAACCTCGGTGACACTGTCGATGTCATAGCCAGTCACGCTGAAGCTGAGCGCTTCGCCGGTCGAATCGAACCATGCCACCAGCCCGCCCTGATGGATGCGCGAGCCCCACCCGAAACCATATTCGCCCGCGTCCAGGACCTCAGGGGTGAGGTAAACCTCAGTTTCGGCAAAAACGGGCTCGACAGCACAGAGCGCGCAGCCAACAACGAGGCTTGTCCAGATCTGGCGCTTCAGCCTCCCGGGCAACTGTCGGCAATCGTCAAACGTATCCATTGGCTCCCCCCAACTCATTCTCTTTCCGTGCTTCAGCGTTTGCGTGACGGACTCTGCATACGAACATGCAAATTCCATGCTGCAACAAAAAAATATCCGTTTATCAGTCGAGTACTCATGGTTTCGACGCGCCCTGCATCAGCGCCCTGTAAAGCGGCCTGACAATCCCCACGAAGAAGGCTCCTTCCCTCGATCGCCGCGGGGGCCGGCCGCCGATCGCCACGTCCGGCGATACAGCCACTGCCAAGAACCAGCTGCGCGGCTGCGCTTTGCCGGAAATCGGGTAGTGCCACGTGTCGGGGACATTGACTGGCCTTCACTAACCCAGGCCAGGGCATGTGCCGGTTAATCTCCCAGCCCGACTTTGATCGCAAGAGCCCACGCCGCCCGTTACGGCCGGTTGATGGTCGATCGATTGGTTGTCGTTGCTGCGCGAACGTGAAACCGACATGCCGCTCCCAGCAGCGATATCTGCGCACAGTCTGGTCGCCGTCGCGGTGCTCGGACCCGGCTCAAAAGCGCCACACGATGGGGACAAACCATACGGTCACGAGCCCGACGAGCAGGGTGAGCGGCAATCCCACCCGGAGGAAATCGGAGAAGCGGTAGCCGCCGACGTTGAACACCATCAGGTTGGTCTGATAACCGATCGGCGTCGCAAAGCTCGTCGATGCGGCGACCATCAGCGTGATCAGGAAGGGCTCGACGTCGACCTGGAGGGTACTCGCGGTCTGCAGGCAGACCGGAAACATCAGCACGGCGGCAACGTTGTTGGTCGCGAAAGAGGTCAGCAGCGACGTGGCGACGAAGACCAGGATCAAAGCGGACCCGGGCTCGTTTTGCACGAGCCCGATCAGCCCAGCGGCGAGGAACGAGGCCGCCCCGGTCTTCTCGAGCGCGGCCCCGATCCCGAACGAGGTGGCGATGACGACGAGTACCTGCCAGTCCGGCGCACGGCGCGCCGTCGCGCCGTCCGTGCAGCGGGTAAGGATCATCAGTCCGGCCGCGAGCAGCGCCGCCTGGAGCATACTGAACAGGCCAGCGCTGACGACCGCGACCATACCGACCACGATCAGCAGCGCAGTCAGCGCCCTGTCCTGGTTCAATGGGTGGCTGTCCCCCAACTGGCTCACCAGCAGAAAATCTCGTGAGTTTCGCTGTTGTTCAACGAAGGACGGCCGACATTCGAGCAGCAGGGTATCGCCCGCGCGCAGTTCGACGTCGCCGATCTTGCGCTTTACCCGACTGCCGTTGCGATTCAAGGCGACGATGACCGCATTGTAGTGGGTACGAAACCGGCCTTCGCGCACACTCATGCCGACCAGCGGACAGGTATCGGATACCACCGCCTCGACGAAACACCGCCCATGGCGCGGCCCGTCCAGCTTGAACACCTGGTCTGTCGCGGGCAACAGGCCCCGGGTGCGCTGTAGGTCCAACACCGAGTCGAGTATCCCCGCGAATACCAGACGATCGTCACCTTGCAATATCTCGGATGATGACACGGCAGGGATGGAACGCGCGGCGCGGTCGATTTCGACCAGGAAGAGACCCGGCAGCTGGCGCAGACCCGCCTCTTCGATGCTCTTGCCGACCAGCGGACTATCGGAAGGGACCATCATCTCGGCCGTGTACTGACGGACGTCCTGATTGCCCGCCACGGCCGAGGTCCTCTTGGGCAACAGCCAACGACCCGCTGCGAGCAGAAACAGGAACACCACCGCCACGACGGGCAGGCCGATCCAGGCCAGTTCGAAAAAGCCGAAGCCCTGCTGGTCGCTGCGCCCGGTGTAGAGGCCGTTGACAACCAGGTTGGTGCTGGTGCCGATCAGCGTGCAGGTACCGCCGGCGATGCTCGCATAGCTGAGCGGGATCATCAGCCGCGACAATTCGAGCCGATGCCGTTTCGCCCAATCCTTGACCGCGGGGATGAAGATCGCGACCACCGGGGTATTGTTCATGAACGCGCTCATCGCGGCGACCGGCATCATCAATCGAAGCCGGGCATGCGCGGCCGAGCGCGGTTTGCCCAGCAGCGCCTGGCTGATCCACGCGACCGCACCGGTCTCGGTCAGACCGGTGACGACCACGTACAGCACCGCAACGGTGAGCATGCCTTCGTTCGCGAAGCCGGCAAGACCCTCGACGGGCGTTACCACGCCACTGACCAGCAGCAGCGTCAGCGCCGCCGTCGTCACCATATCGGGGGCGATGCGGGTGAAGGCGAAAAGCACGAAGCTCGTCGCTACGATGCCCAGGCTGAACCAGCCTTCCCAGCCGAGAGAATTGAACAAGTCCAAGATTCTGGATCCGATGCCGCCCGTGGCGCCGGGGCGGACGTTTGGGTTGCCGCGTTGGGCGGCCCGAAGTCTGGCGCTCGCTTACCCCTGCGTCAAAAGGTCCTGTCGCACGGCCCGCCGCGTACCAGGGTATCGACACCGGGCGGACGCGCTTGAGGTCGAGGCCCCGGTGACTGACCGCCAAGCCGGACAGGCTACTGCAGCATCCCTTCACGCTCGAGGAAGGCGATGATCTCGTCGACGCCGGCGCCGGCCTTCATGTTCGCGAACACCCAGGGTCGATCACCCCGCATGCGCTCGGTGTCCGCGGCCATCACGTCGAGCGAAGCCCCGACATAGGGCGCCAGGTCGATCTTGTTGATCACCAGCAGGTCGGAGCGTGTGATCCCGGGGCCCCCCTTGCGCGGGATCTTTTCGCCCTCGGCCACGTCGATCACATAGATGGTCAGATCCGCGAGCTCCGGGCTGAAGGTCGCGGAAAGGTTGTCGCCACCGCTTTCAATGAAGACCAGATCCAGGTCCGGGAACTGCTGCTGTAGATCCTCGACCGCGGCGAGGTTCATTGACGCATCCTCGCGTATCGCGGTGTGCGGACACCCGCCGGTCTCGACGCCGACGATCCGTTCAGTAGGCAATGCCTCGGCGCGCATCAGGATCTGCGCATCCTCCTGCGTGTAGATATCGTTAGTCACCACCGCAATGTCGTATCGGCCGCGCAGCGCCTTGCACAGCAGCTCCAGCAGTGCGGTCTTGCCGGAACCGACGGGGCCACCCACACCGACGCGCAGTGCCTGTCTGTCTTTTCTCATATCGCTCGCCTCTGCAATCCAGTTTCAGGCACGCTTGTGCCGCCCGGCACCTTGGCCGCGCGGTGCACGGCGTTCATGACCGGAACAGCCGGGTGTATTGGGTTTCGTGGCGGGCACTCGCAATCGCGAGCGCCGGCGCACTCGCACCGATGTCGCCGTCGGCGAGCGTCCGGGCCCGTTCCACCGCGGCGGCCATACTCCGAGCCAACGCAAGCTGGACCCGCTGCCCGTCCGTCTGACCGAGGGGGACCAGCTTCACGGCCGCCGTGACCTGATTTTCCAGCCAACCCGAGGCGTAACCCAGGGCGCAATCGGTTATCCCAATCTGCCAGGACTGTGCGGCCAGGGCGAACGGTGCGGCCTGGCAGTGCCGCAGCTGCCCGCGCCACTCTGCTGCAGATGCGACACCGAGATCGGCCAGCAGCGTGATCAGCGCGCGTGCCCGATTGTGCTCTTCGGCACGCAGTTCGCTGGTCTCCCGGCTGGCCAACAACATCTGGCCCCAGTGCTCGATCGCATCGGGATCGGAACGGCTACAGGCCTGATAGAGCCGGCACAGGATGGGCAGTTCGAGCCTTGTCAGCGCGTCGTCGATCAAACCCGCCAGCCAATCCTGCAGGCTGCCGGTGTCGTGCACCCAGCCAGCTTCCACGGCCCACTCGAGGCCCTGCGAGTAGGCGAAGGCACCGACCGGCAGCGCCGGGCTAACCAGCTGCATCAGCCGCAGGCGGCCGAGCGGCGAAGTCATTGTCCGTTCAGCGGGAACGGCTTCCCCGCAGCGTCTGTGTCACCCGCGTGATGATGCGCATGGCCGGCGCCCCGCGCATGCCCCCCGTAGGCACCGGACTCCGGCTCGAACGGGGCCTGCACGCGCGTCGGCTCGAGACCCAGGCCACGCAGCATCGCATCGAGCACGTGGTCCTGCGAGTAGCGAAGCCAGCTCGGGCCGATCTGCAGCGGCACATGCCGGTTGCCCAGATGGTAACAGGCCCGCGCCAGGAGCACGGGATCGGTACAGCGCACCTCGGAGACCGACTCTTCAGCCGCCCTGACCTGCACAATCACACCGGCGGCATCACCGAGCAGATCGCCGTCGCGCAGGACCTGGCCACGCGCGAGGAAGACGCCGGCCGGCGTGCCGTCGTCCAGCGTCACGCGGAGACGGCTGCGCAGGCGCCGCTCGAGGGGCAGGGTCAGCGTCTTGCGAGGCTGCCCCCGCGCGATTCGGCGGTCGAGTTCGAGCATGCAGGGCCCTCGGTCAAAACAGGAAATAACGCTGCGCCATGGGCAGGACATCCGCCGGCTCGCATGTCAGTAGCTCACCGTCGGCACGCACCTGGTACGTCTGCGGGTCGACCTCGATGGCCGGCTGCCAGTCATTCAGCATCATGTCGGCCTTTTTTACCGCGCGGCAGTCGCGCACCATGCCGACCAGGGACTCGAGTCCGAGATGACGGTGCACATCGGCCTCGTAGGCAGTCTGAGACAAGAAGGTCATCCGCGTCGCATGCCGCGCACCGCCGATAGCACCGAACATCGGACGATAGTGCACCGGCTGCGGCGTTGGGATCGAGGCGTTCGGATCGCCCATCGGCGCAGCTACGATCATCCCGGCCTTGATGACCAGGCTCGGCTTCGCACCGAAAAACGCCGGCTTCCAGAGTACCAGATCGGCAAGTTTGCCCACCTCGACCGAGCCCACCTCGTGCGAGATGCCATGCGTGAGCGCCGGATTGATCGTGTACTTCGCAATGTAGCGGCGTGCCCGCAGATTGTCGTGCGAGGCAGGGTCACCGGCCAGGCTACCGCGTTGCACTTTCATCTTGTGCGCGGTCTGCCAGGTGCGAATGATCACCTCACCGACGCGACCCATCGCCTGCGAATCCGACGCAATCATCGAGAACGCGCCCAGATCGTGCAGGATGTCCTCGGCGGCAATGGTCTCGCGCCGGATGCGTGACTCAGCGAAAGCGACGTCTTCGGGAATCGACGGCGAGAGATGGTGGCACACCATCAGCATATCGAGGTGCTCGTCGACCGTGTTCACGGTATAGGGGCGGGTGGGGTTGGTCGACGAGGGGAGTATGTTGCTGTAGCCGGCCGCTTTTATGATGTCCGGCGCATGCCCGCCGCCCGCCCCCTCGGTGTGGTAGGTGTGGATGGTACGACCCGCGATCGCGGCGAGGGTGTCTTCAACGAAACCGGACTCGTTCAGCGTATCGGTATGGATCGCCACCTGGACATCGAAATTTTCCGCGACGGTCAGACAATTGTCGATCGCGGCGGGCGTGGTGCCCCAGTCTTCGTGCAGCTTCAACCCGATCGCACCGGCGGCGATCTGCTCGGAAAGCGGCCCGGGCCGCGAAGCATTGCCCTTGCCGAGGAACCCGAGATTGACCGGCAGCGCGTCCGCCGCCTGCAGCATGCGCTGGATATTCCAAGGTCCCGGGGTACAGGTCGTGGCATTCGTCCCGGTGGCCGGCCCGGTTCCTCCGCCCAGCATGGTCGTGACGCCTGACATCAACGCCTCGTCGATCTGTTGTGGGCAGATGAAATGGATGTGCGAGTCGATGCCGCCAGCGGTAAGGATCTGGCCCTCGCCGGCAATCGCCTCGGTGCCTGGGCCGATGACGATATCGACCCCATCCTGGATGTCCGGATTTCCGGCCTTGCCGATGCCGCAGATACGCCCGTTCTTGATGCCGACATCGGCCTTGACCACGCCCCAATGGTCGAGGATCAGGGCATTGGTGATTACCACATCGACGACCTGACTCGACGGCTGTTGGCTCTGCCCCATCCCGTCGCGGATGACCTTGCCGCCACCGAACTTGACTTCGTCGCCGTAGCGTGTGCGGTCCTCCTCGACCTGGATGAAGAGTTCGCTGTCGGCCAGGCGAACCCGATCGCCGACTGTCGGTCCGTACATCTCCGCATAGGCCTGCCGGCTGATCTTCACCATCAGCTTCCAGCCTTGTCGAGCGGCCCCATCACGTGGCCGCGGAAGCCGTAGACGTGGCGGTCTCCGGCATACGCGACGAGTTCCACCTCGCGCGTCTGGCCGGGTTCGAACCGCACCGCAGTCCCGGCAGCGATGTTGAGACGGAAACCGCGAGCCTGGTCGCGTGCGAAATCCAATGCCTGATTGGTTTCGTAGAAATGGTAATGCGACCCGACCTGAATAGGCCGATCGCCGGTATTGGCCACCGACAGTCTGAGCGTCCGGCGACCCGCGTTCAGCTCGATATCGCCGGCTGCTGCGATTACCTCACCTGGAATCATCTCTCTCCCTCCTCGCGCTCGGTCTGCGGCCGGCGACAGCATTGTTCTCTTGCCGACCCTGTGCCGGCGCATTCATGAGCCACGTACGCGACATCGCTGATGGATCGGCCGCGGCGGCATATCATGCCGGACCTGCGATAGCCCCTCTGCATTTACCCGACTAGACAATGGGATCGTGCACCGTGACCAGCTTGGTCCCATCGGGGAAGGTCGCTTCGACCTGCACCTCGGGGATCATTTCCGGCACCCCCTCCATCACGTCGCCGCGTGTCAGCAGGGTCCGACCGTGATCCATCAGCTCCGCCACACTGCGACCATCGCGCGCACCCTCCATGATCGCGCCGCTGATGTACGCGACCGCCTCCGGATAATTGAGTTTCAGACCACGCTCCTTGCGCCGCTCGGCGAGCAACGCCGCGGTGAACAGCAGGAGTTTGTCTTTCTCTCTCGGGGTGAGCTCCATGTCGATCTGCCTTTTGAGTTTAGGTGGCCCAGATACGCGGGACACCGGGTGAACGCCCGAGCGCCGCAGGACGCACAGTCTGCCAGACTTCGGTGAACAGGCGGCGTGCGCGCTCCGTCGAGTGACCCAGGAAACGCAGGACCAGCAGATCCTCGACCAGCGTGGCACCGAAATCATCTGCCTCACCGGACGGCAGTCGCCGGCGACAGGCGGCCAGCTCGGCGTCGGTCGCATGACTGATGATCAACGTGCCGACGACCGATCGACCGCCAAGCAACGCACGCCGGGTTCGGTTCCCGGGGTCGGCCCGCAGACGTTCCAACAGCAGCGGAACCCGATCGCGCATGATCGAAAGCCGGCTGTCGACGAGCCCCCGGTCGAACGTTTCAGCCACCGCGGGGCGACCGAGGCAATGGATTTCCCACAACGCGACACGGGCATCGCGGCACAGATCGACGCACGTGTGGAGCGCCGCCTGGGCACCGGGAAAAAAGATGTTCTCTTGCGGCAGCCACTCGAGCGTCGCACCGGGCTCCACGCGCAGACGCTGCGTCTGCAGCGCGACCGCACCGGCACTGCGATAGAATTTGGTCGCGCCAGGGGTCGTCAACAGCGCCTGTGCATGCGGGCCCAGGGTGACGTCGATCGCAAGGCTGTCACCGCCGACAACGCCGCCGGGCGGATGCAGCAGATAGACATGACAGACGCCGCCTTCAGGGTAGAAAGGCCTTTGCACTGCCAGCGGCCCGACCCTTTTGCGCCGCGCCAGCACGGTGCGCCGGGCGTCAGAGCGAAAACCCAGCGCCAGCTCGGCGGGCCAGCCCCCCCCGATCGCTGGCGAGGCATCGCGGGCCGATACGCGATCCGGCATCATCTCAGGTTCCGCCTTGGCGGCGTGCACGGCAACAGTCCCGAGCAGCCGGACCCGTACACCGGCAGATCAGAGCCAACCGGGCGGGCCTCACTTGTCAGGACTGGGTTTCTGATCACGGCCCCGAGTATAGGCCTATACGGTCAAATACTGCTGGATCAGCTCGTCGCTCATCTGCGCCATGTCGCCGGCGGCAACCGCACGGCCCCGGTCGAGCAGGCAGAATCGGTCGGCGACCTTGCGCGCGAACGGCAGCTTCTGCTCCACGAGCAGTACGGTGAGCCCGAGGTCCTGATTGAGGCGACGCACGATGCTGCCGATCTCGGCAACGATATTCGGCTGTATGCCCTCGGTGGGCTCGTCAAGTATCAGCAGCCTTGGATCGGTCACCAGCGCGCGGCCGATCGCCAATTGCTGCTGCTGGCCCCCTGATAGGTCGCCGCCGCGCCGACCGAGCATCTCCTTGAGTACAGGAAACAGCTCGTAAATGAAATCGGGAATCTTGCGCAGACCGTCGCGCCTCGCCGGCAATCCGATCAACAGGTTCTCCTCGACGCTCAGGAGTGGGAAGATCTGTCGGCCTTGCGGGACATAGCCGATGCCGAGCCGGGCCCGCTGCTCGGCGCCGACTGCGGCGAGATTCTGTTCCGCATACCGCATGCTGCCGGACTTGACCTTGAGCAGGCCCATGATGCACTTGAGCAGCGTGGTCTTGCCGACACCGTTGCGGCCCATCAGTACCGTGCACTCGCCTTCGGGGACATCGAGGTCGAGATCCCACAGCGTGTGCGACTGGCCATAGTACTGGTTGAGTTTTTCAATTTTCAGCATCGGGGCAACCCAAACGCTTGTGTGCTATTCACCAAGGTACACCTCTACAACCTTAGGGTCGTTCTGGACCTGATCCATGTTGCCTTCGGCCAGCACCGAGCCCTGGTGCAGCACGGTTACGCGTGAGTTCAGTGCCCGCACGAAGTCCATGTCATGTTCGACCACCACGACCGAATGGTCTCCAGCGAGCGATGTCAACAGTTCCACTGTCCGATCCATCTCCTGGTGGGTCATGCCGGCCGCGGGCTCGTCGACCAGCAGGAGCAGGGGGTTCTGCATCAACAGCATCCCGATCTCAAGCCACTGCTTCTGTCCATGCGACAAGGCGCCCGCCAGTCGACGTGAATCGTCCGCAAGGCCGATCAGGCTCAGCACCTCCTCGATGCGCCGTCGCTCCTCGGGGTCGAGGCGCGCACCCAGGGTGCGCCAAACACCCTTTGGGCCGGCCATCGAAAGCTCGAGGTTCTCGAAAACGCTGTGGTGCTCGAATACCGTGGGCTTCTGGAACTTCCGGCCGATGCCCGCTTGCGCGATCTCAGGTTCGCTCATCTGCAGCAGATTCATGCGTGCCCCGAACCAGCAGGCGCCGGTGTCCGGACGGGTCTTCCCGGTGATGATATCCATCATCGTGGTCTTGCCCGCCCCGTTGGGCCCAATCAGACAGCGCAGCTCGCCGGCGTTGACGTAGAAGTTCAGATCGTTGATCGCGCGAAACCCGTCGAAGGTGACCGAGACGTCTTCCATGTAGAGCACGGTCCCGTGCGACAGGTCGAGGCCCTCCACCACCTTCGGCACCATGAAATCGAATACGCGGTCACGTCGGAAGAGCTCCTGCACAGCGCTCATGCGAGCGCCTCCGCCTTGCGCCGCCACAAGCCGGCGATGCCGCGCGGCAGCAGCAGCGTGACCAGCACGAACAAAGCGCCCAGCGCGAACAGCCAGACTTCGGGGAACGCGGCAGTGAACCAGGTCTTTGCATAGTTCACCCCGATTGCGCCCAACACCGCGCCGTAAAGTGTTGCCCGGCCGCCCATTGCGACCCAGATCACGACCTCGATCGAATTGAGTGGCGCGAATTCCCCCGGGTTGATGATCCCGACCTGAGGCACGTAGAGCGCCCCGGCGAGACCGGCCAGCATCGCCGAGAAGGTGAAGATCGCTAGCTTCACATGTTCCACCTTGTAGCCGATGAAGCGGGTTCGGTCCTCCGCGTCCCGAATCGCGACCGCGACCCGGCCAAGGCGGGATGCGACCAGTGCACGGCAGGCCAGATACCCGAGCGCCAGCGCGACGCCCGAGGCGATGAACAGCCCGATGCGCGTGCTGTCAGCCTGCAGGCTGAAGCCGAGTATGTCCTTGAAATCGGTCAGGCCGTTGTTGCCGCCGAAACCCATTTCGTTGCGGAAGAAGGCCAGCATCAGCGCATAGGTCAAGGCCTGGGTGATAATCGAAAGGTACACGCCAGTGACCCGCGACCGAAACGCCAGCCAGCCAAACACGAACGCGAGCAGACCCGGGACCAGAAACACCATCAACGCGGCAAACCAGAACTGATCGAATCCGTACCAGAACCAGGGCAGCTCCTGCCAGTTCAGGAACACCATGAAATCGGGCAGCTCGGGGTGGCCGTAGACGCCCCGCTCACCGATTTGTCTCATCAGGTACATGCCCATTGCATAGCCGCCCAGCGCGAAGAACGCGGCGTGGCCCAGGCTCAGGATGCCCAGGTACCCCCAGACGAGGTCTACCGCGACCGCCAGCAACGCATAGGTCAGGTACTTGCCGATCAAGGTGACGCTATAGGTGGACAGGTGCATCGGGTGGTCGGCGGGCAGGCCGTTGCAGATCGGCACCGCAACGAGCGTGGCCAGCAAAATGAGCAGGAACACCTGCCCGCCGCGGTCGCCCTTGAGTATCCGTGATATCAGCATGCCGAATTCAACCCTCCGCCGCGCGACCCTTCTGCGGGAACAAACCGCGCGGCCGTTTTTGAATGAACAGAATGATGAAGACAAGCACGAGGATCTTCGCCAGGACCGCTCCGGCCCAGGGTTCCATGAGCTTGTTGGCGATGCCCAGCCCGAGGCCGCCGATGAGCGTGCCCCACAGGTTGCCGACACCGCCGAAGACCACGACCATGAAGCTGTCGACGATGTAAGACTGCCCAAGGTTCGGTCCGACGTTGGTGAGCTGCGACAGCGCCACGCCGGCGATACCGGCGATGCCGGAACCGAGACCGAACGTCAGCGCGTCGACGCGCGCCGAGCGCACCCCCATCGCACGCGCCATCGCGCGATTTTGCGAAACCGCACGGACCTGCAGGCCGAGCCGCGTGCGCTTGAGCACGTAGAACAGGCCGGCGAACACGATGAGGCAAAACACGAAGATGTAAAGACGGTTGTAGGTCAGTGACAACACACTGTTGATCTGCCATGAACCGCTGAGAAACTCAGGATTCGACACCGGGACGTTCTGCGGGGAGATCAGTGTCCGCACCAGTTGCTGCAGTATCAGGCTGATGCCGAAGGTGGCCAGCAGGGTCTCGAGCGGACGTCCGTAAAGATAACGGATCACCCCGCGCTCGATCGCGATCCCGACCATCCCGGACACGAGGAACGCGGCGGGCACCGCGAGCAGTATGGACAGACCGATCATATCGGGCATGGCCTGTTGTATCAGGTAGGTGGTATACGCGCCGAGCATGATCAACTCGCCATGCGCCATATTGATCACACCCATGACGCCGAAAGTGATCGCCAGGCCGATCGCCGCGAGCACCAGCACTGAACCGGCACTCAGGCCGAAAAACAGCGTCTCCAGATGCCCATAGAACCGGGCCCGGGCCGCAATCCCTTCGAGTGCGGCCGAGGCCTCTGCACGGACCGCGGCTTCGGGGTCGTTCTCCGCGAGGCGCGTCAGGCCGTTGCGCACCGCGGGTTCGAGGCTGTCGGCTACCCGCGCTATCGCCGCCAGTCGCCGGTCGGGGTCCGGGTCGCTCAGTCTGGCGAGCGCGGCCGCGGCCTGCATGGCTTCACGGACCTCAGGATCCTGTTCGTTCTCGAGCAGCCGCGCGAAGAGCTCGGCGTGTTCGGGCTCACTGTCGTCAAGCATTGCGCTGACCGCCGCAAGCCGCACCGCCGGATCGGGGTCGGCCAGTTCCAGCTCGGCGAGCAGCCGGCGGATCTGACCGCGCATCGCGTTGTTTATCGCAAGCTTGCGAAACTTGCGCTTGCTAAACTGCCCGTAGCTTTCGTCGGTCAGGGCATCGATTGCGATTCGGCCGCCGTCCTGCTCGCGCATCCATACTAGGCGCTTGTTCTCTTTCAGATAGCGGAGTTCGCCCTCGACCAGTCCGTGCAGCAGCTCGTTGAGCCGAGGGTGGCGAGTCTGGGCAAGCGCCGCAACACCCTGCGACTTGATGGCGAAGTCGCGATCGAGGATCTGGGCAAAGGCCGCATCGAGGGCCGGATCATCGGTCTCGACAATCGCCGCGAAGGTTGAGGACGCGAGGCACAGCAGTAGCAGGGTCACGATGGCTCGTAACATGTGATCAGGTTTCTTTGCTTGGTTTCGGCGGAACGTGGCTCCGGTGCTCAGAGCACCGGTGCCACACGCTTGCACAGCGTTTTCAGATCAGTAGTTCTGGCCCGAACACTTCGCGCTTTTGACGTTGTAATTGCCGCAGGAAAGCGGCTTGCGCCAGTCGGCAATCAGGTCTTTCGACCCCTCGAGGTAGTCAGACCAGGCATCGCCAACCACGAGGCCCGGGGTCTGCGAAACGATCTGGAACTGACCATCGTCCTGGATCTCGCCGATCAGCACGGGCTTGGTTATGTGGTGGTTCGGCATCATCGCCGACAGCCCGCCGGAAAGGTTCGGCACCGCGACCCCGACAATCGCCTCGCCAACCGCATCCGGATCGGTCGTGCCGGCCTTCTTGACCGCCTCTACCCACATGTTAAAGCCGATGTAGTGTGCCTCCATCGGATCGTTGGTGACACGGTCCTCGTTCTTGATGAAGGCCTGCCAGGCGTCGATGAAGGCGTCGTTCTGGTCGCTCTCGACGCTCATGAAGTAGTTCCAGGCCGCAAGATGGCCGACCAGCGGCTTGGTGTCGATCCCAGACAACTCCTCCTCCCCGACCGAGAAGGCCACGACCGGAATGTCCTCGGCCGAGATGCCTTGGTTCCCCAGCTCCTTGTAGAAGGGCACATTGGCGTCACCGTTGATGGTCGAAACCACCGCGGTCTTCTTGCCGGTCGAGCCGAATTTCTTAACATCGGCGACGATCGACTGCCAGTCGGAATGACCGAACGGCGTGTAGTTGATCATGATGTCGGCCGGCGCCACGCCCTTGGCCTTCAGATACGCCTCGAGGATCTTGTTCGTGGTACGCGGGTACACGTAATCGGTGCCGGCCAGTACCCAGCGTGAGACACCCTGTTCCATCAGGTAGTCGACCGCGGGAATGGCCTGCTGGTTGGGCGCAGCCCCAGTATAGAAAACGTTCTTCGAAGACTCCTCGCCTTCGTACTGCACCGGGTAGAACAACAGACTGTTGAGTTCTTCGAACACCGGCAGCACAGATTTCCGCGAAACCGAGGTCCAGCAGCCGAACACCGCAGCGACCTGTTCCTTTTCGATCAACTCGCGGGCCTTTTCCGCAAACAGTGGCCAGTTGGATGCCGGGTCGACGACGACGGGCTCAAGCTGCTTCCCGAGCAGGCCACCCTTCTTGTTCTGCTCTTCGATGAGCATCAGCATCGTATCCTTCAGGGTCGTCTCCGAGATGGCCATGGTGCCGGACAGCGAGTGCAGCACACCGACCTTGATGGTGTCAGCCGCCCGAACCGCGGTGGTGACCCCGAGCGCTGTGAGCGCGGTGATCGTCAATGACAGGCGACGAAAGTCTTTGGCAAAACGCATTATTGGATGTCTCCCCTTGGGATTGAGTTGAGGCTGTCGACTGGCCGGTACTGCGGAATGCCTCGACACGGGGCACCGCGATGCGCGGAGCTGGACCGGCTTGGCCCAGGATCGCGACAGCTGCCATTGGCCTGCAGCAGTTATGCCAAAACCACAAGGCGTTGTTTGTTATGAGGAAATGACCTATTGCGGTTTGATGCCGGCGGGCCAGAGGCCCAACCTGGTGCAGCCGACCCAAGTCGGCGCACCAGGCTAAGGCGTGTCGACAGGCAGCCGGCACGCTCGTGGCAACGGCCCGGCGTCAATCCCAGTCGGTCTGGCGCATTTCGCGTGTCGGGCGGGATCGAGACAAAGGCCGCGACGACATATCGCCGCAGGGGCCGGGACTCATCGGGGGGCGCGTGGCGCGCTTGATTCAGACCTTGGCGAAGTCTGCGATTACGACCTCGTCGCCGCCCGCGTCTGCCTCGGTCGGTTCGAGCGCGAGGCCGCTGCCCCAGTCGATATTATTCGCGACCTTCTGGCCCGCGTTGTCGGTCTTGATCTGAATTTTCACGTTGCTGGCCGAGTCGGCGAACTCGATGGCCGTTTCTTCGCTGATACGACCCTGCCGGTAGAGACTCACCAGGTGCTGGTCGAACGACTGCATCTTGTACTGGCCGCCGCGCTCGATCGCATCTTTGATGCTGCCGATCTCCATCTTGGAAATCAGGTCCGCAATATAGCCCGTGTTGATCAGCACCTCGACCGCAGCCACTTTGCCACCTTCTTTGCCCGGCACCAGCCGCTGGCAAACGATCGCGCGCAGATTTTGCGCGATGCGCTTCGCCTGGCCCTCGATGCCATCTTTCGGATAGAAGCCGAGGATGCGCTCCATCGTCGTCATCGCATTATTGGCATGCAGGGTGGACAGGGCGAGATGTCCGGTATTGGCGAACTTCAACGCGAATTCCATCGTCTCCAGATCGCGGACCTCGCCCATCAGGATCACGTCCGGCGACTCGCGCAGCGCGGCCTTCATCCCTGTGCTGAACGAGGTCGTGTCGGTCCCGACCTCACGCTGTGCGACGATCGCCTTCTTGTGCTGGTGCACAAACTCGATCGGGTCCTCCAGGGTCAGGATGTGCCCACCGGCGTTGCTGTTTCTGTGGTCGATCATCGCCGCGAGGGTGGTGGACTTGCCCGAGCCGGTCGCCCCGACCACCAGGATCAGGCCGTTGCGCTGCATGACCAGTTCTTCGAGGATCTTCGGTACACCAAGGCGTTGAACGCTGGGCACCTCGGTGTTGATGTGGCGAAGTACGAGCGATGCCTCGCCACGCTGGCGGAAGGCATTGCCGCGGAAACGACCGATCCCATTGTAGGAAAGCGAGAAATCCACTTCACCGTGCTCTTCCAGGTGCTTGAGCTTCTCGTCGGTCAGAATCTCGCGGATCGCGCGGTCTGCGTCTCCCGATTCCAGCGGATCACCGAGCTGGGCGAAGCCCTTCGGGGTCTTCATCGAGATCTTGGCCCCGGTGTACATGAACACGTCGGCGGCATTGTTCTTCACCATGATCTGAAGAACGCGCGGCACATCGATTTGCGGCATGATTCCATCGCTCCTTTCGCATTGCCGGAGGAACGGGCGGCAGGGCCCCCAGGGGCCGGCGGCGGCCGTCTCTTGGTCGTCCGGTGGCTGATACCGATATGCCGTTTATCGGTGCAGGGCGGCAAAACTTTGCCGGTGCCGGGCATCCTGCGAACTAAACGTCACGCAGCGCAGGGACGTTCAGCTAGCCTGGTCATATTGTCAGTAGGCGCTTACTTACTTCATTTGCTCCTCTTTCGAGGCCGTGCACCGATCCGCCCCGCGGCAAACCATGTCCGCTGCAGCTCATACCGCGCGGCACCACGCGACCGCCGGGGATCCGGGGCCATCGCGCGCGGGCCGTCACGGGTCCGGCAGACGGATCCGCGGATCAGGCCGGGTGGACCCAGCGGCGGCGCAGAGAAACGGCATAGCGCGGCCCCGGCTTGGCTATAATGATGCGCTCTGTTCACTTTTCGACCCGCTACCCCAGCGGGTGCACGGTTGCGACACGGCCGAAATCGCGAAAACTGAAAATGCGGCCCGCACCCCGCCAAGGACGTTACGATGTTGATCCGACTATTCCTGGTAATCCTGCTGCTCGCCGGCGTGTTCGGCGGTATCTTCGGCTGGAAGCAACACGCGGCTCAGCAAAACGCCGCCGCGCAGGCCGGTGGGCCACCCCCGGCGGTGATCGCCGCCGCAGAGGCCGGATTCGAGACCTGGCAACCCTATCTGCAGGTCGTCGGCAGCCTGACCGCAGTGGCGGGGATAGAGGTAACCAGCGAGGTCGGTGGCCGAATCGGCATGATCCATTTCGAGTCGGGGCAGCAGGTGCAGGCAGGAGCGCTGCTGCTGGAACTCGACGACGAGACGGATCAGGCAGAACTGCGCGGCCTCGCCGCCGAACGCTCCCTGGCGCGTCTCAAATTCGACCGTGTGGCGAAACTGGTCAGGGACAAATCCGTCTCGAAGTCAGACTACGACGAGGCGCGCGCGACGCTCGACAGCGCGGAGGCACAGATGGCCGCGCAAGCCGCGTTGATTGAGAAAAAGCGCATCCGCGCCCCGTTCGACGGGAGGTTGGGCATCAGTCGCGTCGACCCCGGTGAGTACCTCACACCCGGGACCGCGATCGTGCCGCTGGAGAAACTCGATCCGATTCATGTCGATTTCTCGCTGCCGGAGCGCGAGCTGGCCCGCCTGCAGGTCGGGCAACGACTGGAGGTGCGCGTCCAGGCCTATCCCGATGAGGCCTTCGAAGGACGCATCACCGCGACGGATCCGGGCGTCACCGTGGGTAGCCGCAGCTTTCGTGTGCGGGGCGAACTCGACAACGCTGAGCAACGCCTGCGACCCGGCATGTTCGCCGACGTCCGGGTACTGCTGCCTGAGAAAGACCGGGTCCTGACCGTGCCGGATACCGCGATCAGCCATGCGCCCTACGGGAATTCCGTGTTCGTGGTCGAGCAGCAGGAGGGCGCGCACGTGGTCAACCGTCGCCGGATAGAGACCGGCGAGACCCGCAACGGTCGTGTCGCGGTGCTGTCGGGCCTTGAGGCCGGCGAGCAGGTGGTCAGCGCCGGCCACAACAAGCTGCGCAATGGCCAGGCAGTCGTCATCGACGACAAGCCCGCACCGGCCGAGCAGGCACGCCAGACGTGAATTTCACCGACCTGTTCATCCGGCGCCCGGTGCTGGCCAGCGTGATCAGTCTGCTGATCTTCGTGATCGGCCTGCGCGCGATCACCGCGCTCGAGGTGCGCCAGTATCCCGCGACGCAGGACACCGTGGTAACGGTGAGCACCAGCTACCCGGGTGCAAGCAGCGAGCTGGTCAAGGGCTTCATTACCACCCCGCTGCAGCAGGCGATCGCCGAGGCCCAGGGGATCGATTACCTGTCTTCGACCAGCCGCCAGGGACAGTCGGTGATCGAAGCGCGTATGCGCCTGAACTATCCGCCCAACGATGCGGTCGCGGAGATCCAGGCGAAGGTCGCGAGTCGACGCAACGTGCTGCCGGAGGAGGCCCAGGACCCGGTGATCACATCGCAGACCGGCGACCGCACCGCATTGATGTACCTCGCCTTCTACAGCGAGGAGATGCGACCTTCACAGATCAACGATTACCTGCTGCGCGTCGTGCAACCGAAACTCCAGGCGCTGCCGGGCGTCGCGAAAGCCGAATTGATCGGCAACAAGACCTTCGCGATGCGCATCTGGCTTGATCCCCGTCGCATGGCGGCGCTCGGCGTCACGGCGCAAGACGTGGCCGAGGTACTGCGCGCGAACAACTACCTTTCGGGGATCGGTCAGGCGCGCGGCAAGTACGCAGTTGTCGACCTCGCCGCGACGACCGACGTCGCAGACGTGGAGGACTTCCGCAACCTGGTCGTGCGTGCCAGCGACGACACACTGGTGCGTCTGCGCGACGTCGGACGCGTCGAGCTGGGCTCCGAGGATTATGAAACCGCGACCTGGTACAAGGGCACACCGGCGATCTTCGTCGGTGTGACGCAGGCCCCCGGCGCCAACCCGCTGACCGTCGCGAAAGGCGTGCATGCGGCGATGGCCGGCATCCGCAGTCAGCTGCCGTCCGGGCTCGAGGCCCATATCCCGTACGACGCCAGCGCCTTTATCCAGGACTCGATCGACGAAGTGTTCACGACGCTGATAGAGGCGGTTCTGATCGTACTGGTTGTGATCTTCCTGTCGCTCGGGTCGTTTCGCGCGGCGATCGTACCCGGCGTCGCCGTCCCATTGTCGCTGGTCGGCGCAGCATTCCTGATGCTGCTCGCCGGCTACTCGATCAATCTGCTGACCCTGCTGGCCATGGTGCTGGCGATCGGGCTGGTAGTTGACGACGCGATCGTGGTGGTGGAGAACGTGCATCGCCATATCGAAATGGGCAAGTCAAGATTCGAGGCGGCGATCGACGGGGCACGCGAACTCGGCCTGCCGATTATCGCGATGACCACCACGCTGGTCGCCGTATACGCCCCGATCGGTTTCATGGGCGGCCTGGTCGGCACGCTGTTCACCGAGTTCGCCTTTTCGCTGGCCGGAGCGGTCCTGATCTCGGGCGTTGTGGCGCTGACCCTGTCGCCGATGCTGTCGTCGAAAGTACTGCGCCCGGCCGGCAACCCGGGGCGGTTCGAGAAGGCGGTCGAACACTTCTTCGACTGGCTGGCCAGGGTCTACCTGCGACGCCTGCAGGGCGCGCTGAACTACCTGCCGGTCACACTGCTGTTCGCGCTGACCGTCCTCGCGAGCATCTATTTCATGTTCGTGACCAGCAAGGCCGAACTCGCGCCGACCGAGGACCAGAGCATCCTTTTCTTCCAGGCCGTCGCACCGCAGACTGCGTCGCTGGAGTACAACGAGTTCTATACACGCGAGATCATCGATGCCTTCGAGCAGGTGCCGGAGTACCACGAGAGCTTCCTGCTGCTCGGCTTCGGCGGCGACGACAATGTGGTGTTCGGTGGCTTCAAAATGGAGCAACCGTCGCAGCGTGCGCGCTCTCAGATGGAGGTGCTCCCCGAGGTACAGGGGCTTTTGAGCCAGATTGCCGGCTTCCAGCTGGCTGTTTTTCCTCGCCCGAGCCTCCCCGGCAGCAGCGGCCTGCCGTTTCAATTCGTCGTGCAGAGCGACGCCGACTTCCGCGAGATCGACCAGGTGGCCGACCAGCTGATCGGGCGCGGGATGGCGAGCGGGCAGTTCTTGTTCCTGCGCAAGTCGATCGAGTTCTCGCGGCCCAAGGCTATCCTGGTGATCGACCGCGACCGGTCGGCCGACCTCGGCATCTCGATGGCCGACATCGGTCGCAACCTGGCCACGCTGCTGGGCGGCAACGACGTCAACCGCTTCAGCCTCGATGGCCGCAGCTACAAGGTGATACCGCAGGCCGAGCGCATGTTCCGTCTCAACCCGGAGATGCTGCGCGACCTCTACCTGCGCAGTGCCAGTGGCGAGCAGGTACCGCTGTCCTCGCTGGTTCAGATAGCGCATGCGGTCGAGCCGAGCAAGCGCACACAGTTCCAGCAGCTCAACTCGGTTACGATCGAGGGCCTGATGGCTCCCGGGGTATCTGAAGGGCAGGCGATGGCGGCCATGGAGGGGGTCGCGGCGGAGACGCTACCGCAGGGCTTCTCCTTCGACTACACGGGTGCGACCCGGCAGTTCGCGCAGCAGGGTAGCGCACTGGTGATTACCTTCTTCATGTCCCTGCTGGTGATCTATCTGGTGCTGGCGGCACAGTTCGAGAGTTGGCGCGACCCGCTGATCATCCTCGTCTCGGTGCCCATGTCGATCGCCGGGGCGCTGGCCTTCCTGACCCTCGGCTTCGCCACGGTCAACATCTACACCCAGGTCGGGCTGATCACGCTGATCGGCCTGATCGCGAAGAACGGCATCCTGATCGTCGAGTTCGCGAACCAGCTGCAGATCGAGCAGGGTCTGGGCAGGCGCGCCGCGGTCGAGCGCGCCGCGACCATCCGGCTGCGCCCGATCCTGATGACCACGGTCGCGATGCTGGTCGCGATGGTGCCGCTGCTCACCGCCAGCGGCCCGGGGGCGGTCAGCCGCTTCCACATCGGCCTGGTGATTGCGACCGGACTAGGCATCGGCACGCTGTTCACACTGTTCGTCGTACCGGCCGTGTACCTCTTGCTCGCGCGTGAGCACCAAGCGGTGCGCGAGGGCGACGGACAGGCCGAACGGCCGGCGCCGGAATCGGGCGCTACCTGAGCCGCACAGCGTGCGACCCTCGTGTGGGCATCGTCTCCGGCGCCACACTGCAGGATTCGACCAGCGGTGCACCGCGGATGTCGCCGAAAAGTTCGATGGCCAGGCGCGGGGCTTGGGCCACATCGGGACGCTGGCTGTCGATCGTCAGCGTATCGGCGACCGACTGTTTGCGCACCACGGGATCGGGGTGGTCGCTGATCGCCAATGAAAGGTCCACACTGTTTCCCGGCGCGCTCGCGGTGATGCTGACGATCGCTGGCGCGCTCTCGTCGGACAGTGCGGCACCACTGTCGGGAGGCGTGTGGCCGACAGGCGCCAATCATTCGCGAGCGGATCGCCGTATGGCGCCGTGCTGGCACCGCCATCGAGTTTCGCCGGGGCACCGACGCTCACGGTCTGATCCGCACCGATCACCGGGCGCCGCGCCGGGGTGGGCTGCGCATCGCAGGTCAGCCGGCCGGGTGCTCCAGCGGCTCGTGCATCGATACCGGCAGGCGACGCGGACCCCAGTCGCCGGGCCGGTCTTCGAACACGCCAGCGATCTTGTGACCACAGTGTCCGCAGTGACCGCCGGCGGTCAGGTTCCATTCGCCCAGTTGATACCAGTCGCGCTCGATTACACGCCGCCGGCAGCCCGGACAGTAGGTGCTGTCACCCGCGCTGTCGTGCACATTGCCTACATAGACATAGTGCAGCCCGGCATCCATCGCGATCCGGCGCGCCCGTTGCAGTGTCGCGACCGGGGTCGGCGGGACGTCGGTCATCTTGTAGTCCGGGTGGAAGGCCGAGAAGTGCAACGGTACGTCCGGGCCGAGTCGCTCGAGACACCATTGCGACAGCCTGCGCAGTTCCGCCTCCCCGTCGTTGTGACCGGGAATGAGCAGCGTCGTGACCTCGAGCCAGCAGTCGGTCTCCTGATGGATGTATTCCAGCGTATCGAGCACCGGCTGCAGGTGACCGCCGGTCAGCGTGTGATAGAAGTCCTCGGTGAACGCCTTGAGGTCGACATTGGCCGCATCCATGTAGGAAAAGAACTCGCGACGCGGCTCATCGCAGATATAGCCCGCGGTGACCGCGACCGATTTCAGCCCCTGCTCGCGGCAGGCCCTTGCGGTGTCGATCGCATACTCGAGGAAGATCACCGGATCGTTGTAGGTGTACGCGACGCTGCGACAGCCCAGCCTGGCCGCTGTAGCGGCGATGCCCTCGGGCGACGCGCTGGCGGCCAGCGTATCGATCTCGCGCGACTTGCTAATGTCCCAGTTCTGGCAGAATTTGCAGGCCAGATTGCAGCCTGCGGTGCCGAACGAGAACACCGGGGTGCCTGGCAAGAAGTGGTTCAGTGGCTTTTTCTCGATCGGGTCGACACAGAAACCGCTGGAACGCCCGTAGGTGGTAAGCACCATCCGGTCGCCCTGCCGGGCGCGGACGAAACACAGCCCACGCTGGCCTTCCTTCAGATGGCAATAGCGCGGGCACAGATCGCACTGGATGCGACCGTCTTCCAGCCGATGCCAGTAACGTCCAACGACCGTATCTTTGATCACGCGCAACCTCCCGGCTTGATTTCTGCCTCCGGGTGAACCATCTAATTAACTAACGGGGCGATACGGGTGGCCGAAGACGCGTATCGCTGGTAAGGACCGTGGCGAGCAGGCGCCAACATGGGCTCGCGCCGCCGCCGGCCTTTGCCTTAATGGATTGTTAGACCAGCAGGGGGCGGGTCACCATGATGCATGTCAAGACACCTGTTGTCGCCGGGCTTTTCTATCCCGGTCACGAAGGCGAATTGCGCCGCACGCTGGGCCATTTGCTGCAATCGGCCGAGACCGAATCGACCGAGCGGCCGCATGCGCTGATTGCGCCGCATGCCGGGTACCAGTACTCGGGGGCAATCGCAGCGAGTGCCTACGCGACACTCGCCCCCTGGGCGGATCAGATCCGACGCGTGGTCGTGCTCGCACCGTCGCATCGCGTGCCCTTCAACGGCCTCGCGACCAGCAGCGCCGATGCATTTGAGACGCCGCTGGGCAACATCGCAGTGGACCGGGCCGCGGTCGACCGCGTGGCCCGGCTGCCGGGCGTCCAGACCCTGGACGCGGCCTTCGCACAGGAGCACGCGCTCGAAGTGCAATTGCCCTTCCTGCAGGCCGCGCTCGGCGAATTTTCGCTGGTACCGCTGATCGTCGGTGACGCCGACGGCGACCAAGTCAGCGCGGCGATCGAGGTAGCGTACACAGAGGACACCCTCGTGGTCGTCAGTTCCGACCTGAGCCACTATCACGATTACCGCAGCTGCCAGCGACGTGATCGTGCGACAACGGCGATGATCGAGTCCCTGCAGGCGGGCCGCATAGGACCCTACGATGCCTGCGGCGCCTATCCGATACGCGGACTGCTCAAGACGGCACGGCGACATGGCTGGCGTGTCCGCACGCTGGACTTGCGCAACTCGGGCGATACCTCCGGCGACAGATCAAGGGTGGTGGGCTATGGCGCCTACGAATTCTACTGATCAGGCTGCGTCGCGGCTCGCCGCGGCGCAGCGCAGCACGCTGCTCAGTGTGGCCCGGGGCTCGATCGAGTACGGGCTGCGCCACGGGCGGCCGCTAACCGTGACCCCCTCGGAGTATCACCGCGACCTGAAAGTAGTGCGTGCCAGCTTCGTCACACTGCAGCGCCGGGGTCAACTGAGGGGCTGCATCGGCCACCTCGAGGCGGTCCAGCCGGTCGTGGTCGACGTCGCTGAGAATGCATTCGCCGCGGGGTTCCGGGACCCGCGCTTCGCGCCGCTCGACGCAGAAGAGTGGCCGGAAGTCGATATCCACCTGTCGATCCTCACCCCGCCGGAGCCGCTGCATTTCCGTGACGAAGCAAGCCTGCTGGAACAGATTCGGCCCGGCAGGGATGGACTGATCCTCCAGGAGGGCCCGAACCGCGGGACCTTTCTGCCATCGGTCTGGGAAAGCCTGCCGGACCCGGCCGATTTCCTGGCCCACCTGAAAATGAAGGCTGGGCTGGCCGCGAACCATTGGTCCGGGCGGGTCGAAGTCTACCGCTATTGCACCGAGAGTTTCGGCGAGACCGAGTACGCGTGACGTTGCCGAATCAGATGGCCGCCCGGGGTCGGCGCCGGATCGCGCGCCCCGAGGGACGCAGCACGCGGTCGACACTGAACCATATATTGCGGTCACCTTCAGGCCTTTCGGCGACCGCTGGCTCGAAGCTGAGGCTCTCGATCAGACGACCGAGAAACATCAGGTCGGTCGTGACGCCGGCGATGTCTGTCGCCAATGCACCCCGCGCGAGTTCGATATTCACCGAGGATCTTAGGCGCCGCGCGGTGGATCGAAAGTGTAGTCAAACAGGCGAATATCGGGCGCGAAGCGAGTGGCCACCAACTCGGCCAGATCGTCACTGTAGTAGCCGCGATAGTCTTTCGCCCGATCCCGGGCCTGACGTTTGTGCGGCAGCGCGCGCGGCCGGATCCCGATGCGCCGGCAGGCCTCGACGAAATCCTCTTGCAAGGTCTCGTAGCGGCCGAGGAAATCGACCAGCAGCCGGCCATGCAGATCGGTCGCATAGTCGGACTGTAGCTCGATCGAGGTGTCGACATGGTATTGGTAGGGGCGCTCCGGATCGAGCTTCCAGCGTAGGAACTGCTCGAAGGTTTCGATATCGGGCATCAGATGCGGCCGCTCGCGCCGGATATGATGAAAGGAACTGACCTGCAGGTCCCATGGGTTGCGGACGAAAATGAACTTGAACAGCCCGTCGAACAGCTCCTGCGGCAGCATCTCGCTCGCGGCGACGATCTTCGCATGGCGCGGAAACTTGATGCCGAGACGGTGTCCCGTCAGCCCGCTGAAGCGCGAGCAAAGCCATTGCAGCGGGAAATAGGGATCACGGTAGCGCAGTGGCTGCAACGCGTTGCGGACCGATGTCCCACCGGTCTTGGCAGTATGCACGAACAAGAAATTGTATTTGATCGACAGCAACATATCGGACCTCAGTCAGCCGCCATACCGAGTTGGGCCAGGTACCCCTGGGTCGCCACCTCGACGCTATAGGCGGCAACCGCCTCGCGCAGCATTGCCGCCGGCAATGGGGCCGCCAGCGTCGCCCGCATCGCCTCGGCCAGCCCCGGGTCGTCACCGACCGCGACCAGCGCACCATAGCGGCCGCCGGCCAAAATCTCGCGCGGCCCTGAGGGACAGTCGGTCGATACGGCGGGCACGCCTAGCGCGAGCGCCTCGGTCAGTACATTCGGCGAACCCTCCCAGGCCGAGGACAGCACGAACAATGAGGCCCGTGACATCCAGGCATAGGGGTTGACGACAAACCCTGGCAAGGTCACATCGTCGCTGATGCCAAGCTCCTCGGCCAGCAGATCGAGGGCGCCGCGCAGGCGCCCCTCGCCCAGGATGATCAAACGCACCGGGAGCGCGGCCCGCACGCGGGCAAACGCCCGCAGCAGCGTGGCGAAATCTTTCTGCTCGGTGAGCCGGCCGGCCCCGAGGACCACAGGCACCTCCGCTACCTCCAGCCAATGGTGCGGGCAGGGTGCGGACGCGAGCTGCGCGAGGCGCGGCGTGACCACTGGGTTACGCACCACCGCGATGCGACGGCGTGGCAGCCGGGTGATCCGCCGCGTATCCTCGGCGACACCCTCGGACACCGCAATGATCCGGTCCACCCTCGGGTACAGATGGCGCATCGGCGTCGTGCGTAACCACCGCGCTGGTGCGCTGCGACCGGCCAGCGCCGCAGAAAGGTTGGTGCCCAATCGGCCGACCAGGCGTCCCTCCCATCCCGCGACGCGCCGGGCCAGGGTCGCGGCGCGGATCGCCCGGTCCTTCGCGGCCAACAGCGCGGTCGGCCGTTCCCGCCGCAGGTATCGGGCCAGGGGCAAAATCGCGAGACCGCTGTGCCGCACGCCGAGGTCAAGCAAGCGGACGGCGGACGGCAACTGTTCGAGGTGTGCGCTGTCCGCGCGGATCGCGAGCAGGTCGACATGTACGCCCCGCGCGACCAGGCCGTCGAGCAAGTTCAGTATCATGCGCTCGACACCGCCCTCGCCGGAAAATGAGATCAGAACAGCGAGCCGGCGGGGCGCAGTGGGTGCCTGTTGGCTTTGGGCGTTCTCGGCCAAGTCGGTAGGGCCATGTCGGCAGCGGGCAGTACCCGCAGTGGATTCCAACACCGGTCCGGTGTCAAGGGTCCGGCACGATCGGGCACCGTGTGCGCACTCCCTGTCGGCCGGCATGCGGCGGCCACCATCGGAGAGGGCCCGGTCTGGCCCGGTCAGGGGCAGGTGTTTATACTGATGTCTGGCCTCGGGTGGATGCGCCGCGATGTGCGGATTGGCCGGAGCCGTCGACCGGCATTTTGCCGGTGTCCCGACCGGTTCCCGCGTTGCGATCGACACCGCGCGGGAACGCTTCCGAGATAACGCCAGACACCCAACCACTGCCCCGGAGCAGCCTGAATGGACGCTTCCCAAGAAGATAAGTCAGTTGAACCCGTGCGAGTATTCGTCGGGGCCCACGAGACCGAGCGGCTTGCTTTCCGTGTGCTCGAGTATTCGATCAAGCGGCACACCGATCTGCCGGTAGAGATGCGCACGATCGACAACTCGCTCGCGCCGGCACCGAAAGACGACCGCTTTCTACCCTATACGAACTTCTCGTATGGGCGATTCGCGATACCCAAGGAGGCCGGCTACCAGGGGCGCGCGATCTATATGGATTCGGACATGGTGGTGTTCCGGGATATCGCCGAGATCTGGGAAATGCCGTTCGATGGCGCCAAGATCCTCGTCGAAAAGGTCACTGAGCGGACCAAGGGCTCGGGACGTCTGACCGCGGTCATGGTCATGGACTGCGGCGCACTGGATTGGGACGTCGCGAAGATCATGGATCGCCTCGGGGTCGACTACGACTACAGCGACCTGATATCCGTGTACCCGCTGCTCGAAGAGGGGGAACTGCAGGACCGCCTGCCGGTGGGCTGGAACAGCCTGGACGAGCTCACGAGCGAAACCCGCTTGCTCCACTACACGAAGATCAAGACGCAACCATGGGTCTATCCATGCCACCCGCTGGGCTACGTCTGGATCGACGAGCTGAAGCTGATGCTGCGATCCGGTGCGCTCTCGGAACAGGCTGTCACGGACGAGGTCGACAACGGACATGTCCGGCCCTCTCTGCTCATCGAACTCGGGCTCGACAGTCAACGGCCGGCGGGCGCATACAAACCCGAGGATCTGCTGCGCTACGATCAGGAGGCCGGCTTCGTGATCCACAAGAAGCTGTATGCGGACATGGAGGCCAAGCGTCGGGCACGCCTAGAGTACGAACGCCGAAGCGACCCTCGCGGGTTCGCGCAACGGCGCCGGAAGCGACTATGGCGCAATTTCGTGCGCCACCCGGTGAAATTCTTCAGGGACGAAAAATTGCGTGTCTGACGTCGCGCTTGCGCTGCCGCATGCATCTGTCTTGAACGCTTGAACGCGATGGCGGGCGCCGCGCGACGGGTGCTCCAGGTCAGTCGATCGGTCATCGACGGCGGCTTCGACTATCATGCGGAGATCGCGCGCGCCTTCACCGAACGTGGCGCGAAGGTGTGTACCGTGTTTCAACGCGGCCGACTCTCCGCGGAGAAGCGCCGGGCCTTCCCCGGCAGCGTTGTCTGTCTGGACGCGTCGCGGCGACGACGCTTCAAGCATACCCCGTGGTTCACGCTGGCGCTCTGGAGGGCGTTGCATGGCAGGCCACACGACCTCGCGGTCTGCCATCACATGACCCCGGCGCGGGCCGTGCATCCGCTGCTGCGTGCCGGTCGCATCGGACAGGCCGTTCTGGTCGTGCACGACCATGACTATTTCGATCCCACAGACAAGCATGGCCAGCGCCGGCAGCGATTCCTGGCGCGGGCGATGCGCTATCCCTGGCGCCTGATCGGGGTATCCGAGGCCATCTGCGACAACGTCCGGGCACAATGCGTGGCATTGCCGCCGGACCGCTGCCGGGTGATCCACAATGCGATCGACGCCGATGGGCTGCAGCGCCGCCAGCTGGCGCGTGCGAACGCGCGTTCTGCGCTGGGACTAAAAACGGAAGATTTCGTGTTCGGCACGGTCGGGAGGCTGGTCCCGTTCAAGGCACACGGTGACCTGATCGATGCGTTTGGCCGAGTCGGGCGAGAGATGCCCGATGCCCGGCTCATCATCATCGGCAGGGGACCGCTGGAAGCCGAGCTGAAGGCCCGGGTCGCGACGGCCGGCCTGCAAGGCAGGGTGCTGATCCATGGCTTTCTGGACGATGCTGCACGCTACATGACCGCGTTCGATGCATTTGTGCTGCCATCTCGGCACGAGCCTTTCGGACTGGTCCTACTCGAGGCGATGATCAGCCGGGTACCGGTGATCGCGAGTGACAGCGGGGCGCCGGGCGAGGTACTCGACCAGAAGGGCCTTCTGTTCCCCAGCGGCGACCCGGCAACGCTGGCACGGCGGCTACTGACGCTGTATCGTACGACGCCATCGGCACGGGCGCAGCTCGCGCAAGACGGTTACGATCGGGCGCGCAGCCAGTTCTCTTTGCGCGGCTATCGGACGGCCTACGCCGACCTGCTGCCAGCCGGGCACAGCGTGCCTTAGATGGCCATCGAGCCCCCAGCTCGCCGTATTGCACTGCTTTTGCAGCGCCTCGGGGATGGTGGTGTCGAACGCTGTTTTCTGAATCTCGCCCGGGGTTTTGCCGCGCACGGTATCGATGCCGATGTCTACCTGCACGAGATTGGGGCGGAAGGGCTACTCGAGACCTCTCCGGGCGCCCGTCTTGCGCGGCTGCACGCGCGGTCGCCCACCGGGCGCCGGACCGAGCTCGCGAACGCGCTGCGCGAACGCGAGACGGACATCGTCCTCACCGCCAAGGAAGAGGACTTTCGCCTGATCAGCGCCGTCGGCCGCAGCCTTGAGCAGGCGCCTCGATCGGTGATGGTGGCTAGCCTGGATTACACGGGCCAGCTGCTCGGACGGCGGGCCGGCGCGCTGCGCCGTTGGCAGCGTTATCGGCAGGTGCGCAAGCTGTTCAGTCCCGCCGACCAGGTGTTCTGCGTCTCCGAGGGTGTCGCGCAGGACATGGCAAGGATACTGCGTCGCCCGCTGTTGGATCTGCCGGTCCTGCCCAATCCCGTCGTGACACCCGAACTCGAAACGCTGTCACACGCCCCAGTACAACACCGCTGGCTGGGGCCTGATCAACCACCGCTGATACTGGGCGTTGGACGGCTCAGTCGAATCAAGAACTTCGCGCTGTTGCTGCGCGCCTTCGCACGGGCGCGGCGCGAGATGGCCATGCATCTGATGGTCTTGGGGGAGGGCAAACAGCGCCAGGAACTGCTGAGGCTGGCGGATGGGTTGGGCATCAAGCAGGATGTCGCGTTCCCGGGATTCCAGTCCAATCCGTATCCCTACATGCGCGGCGCCGACCTGTTCGTGCTGTCTTCCTCCTGGGAGGGTTTCGGCAATGTGCTGGTCGAGGCGATGGCCTGTGGGACACCGGCGGTATCGACCGACTGCCCGAGTGGTCCCAAGCAGATTCTGCAAGGCGGCAGGTTCGGGACCTTGGTCCCGGTCGGCGACGAGGACGCGCTGGCCAGCGCGATCCTGGCGTCGCTGCGGCAGCCGCCGTCAGCAAAGCTGCTGACGCAGGCGGTCCTGCCCTACACGCTGGAAAACAGCGTCTTGGCCTACCTGCGCGCGCTCGGGTTCACGGCACCACCCGGCAATCTGGCAGCCAACCACCCGCTGTAGGCGGCTCCCGCAAACAGCATGGAATAGAAGCGGCCGTGGCTCGCCAGGATCCGCGTGTCTGTCAGCTGTGCCAACGCGTTGAGCAACAGCAGGCCAAGCAGGGTCAGATACAGATCCCGATCCAACCAGCCGGACCGGTAACCCCGATGCGCGGCTCGCAGCACCAGCATGAAGGTCAGCAGCAGGGGGAGGCTGCCGAGTACACCGTAACTCGCGAGCATGTCGACGACCAGGTTGTGGAAGTCAGAGTAAGTCTCCCAGTCCCTGAACTCTTCGCGATGCTCGCGGATGATGCGTTTCGGGGCATGCGGTCCGGCACCCAACCACGGCGAGCTAAGCCAGGTGTCGATGCCGAGCATAACCAAGCGCGCACGAATGCGTCCCGATTCCTCGGACATCCGCCCCACATCGCCTTCCAGCGTCCATAACTCCACGATCGGCTGAACGATGATCGCGACGCGGGACCTGACCGCGTCGCTGGCCGACAGGGTCAGCGAGATCATCAGCACTGCGACCGTGGCGACGAGCAGCAAGCGACGGCCGATGGCGTGATTGCCACGGTGGGCCCAGGCCAGGTAGAACAGCGTGCAAACGGCGACCAAGGCCAGCGAGAGCCAGACGCCGCGCGAAAGCGACAACACGACGAGACCGGCGACCAACGACATCAGCGCGAACCAGACTGTCCTGAGTGGCCAGGCGCCGCGGCGCCCCGCCCATGCCTTCCAAAAACGCGGCGTCAACATGACCATCCCGAACAGGCAGGCCGCGGCATACTGGCCGACCGCGTTGATCGACCAGAGGAAGTGCGTCCTTTGCCAAGCGATCAGGCCGGCCAGGCTTTCGGCATCGAGCGCGCGCAACACGGCCAGGCTGAAACTGACCAGCGCGAGCGAAAGCACCCACAGGATCAGACGCTGTTGGCCACGCAACCACCACCCGACCCAAAGGAACAGGAACAGCTGCGCCACTTTTAGGAAACCGTCGAGTTGCTCCGATGCCTCGGCAGGGTAGTGATAAGCGCGCAAACCGGCGCTCAACCCGACAGCGGCGAGGCACCACAGCATGAGCCACCATGCCGGATCGCCGCGCAGCGCACCCCAGAATCGGCGCCAGTCGAACACGGACGCCAACAGCATGCAGCCGATCCCGATGTTCGCACCGCCTATCCCGAGAAAAGAGAACGCCGCAAAGCCGAACAGACCCGCGCTGCCGAGGTACAGGACCCAAGGCCGCGGAGCGAGTGATTCGGATTCTAAGGCCTTGCTCACGCACGCTCCTTGCCAATGCTTGACCACGGCGGGTCGCTTCAGCGCGCGGGGCGCCTCTGGGTTGCTAGCCGTCAGGTGTTACCGCGAATGCTCTCGATCAGCGACGAGGTCGAGCAGCCGTCGACATAGTCCAGCACCACCACCTTGCCGCCGGACCGGCTCACGCAATCACCGCCAGCAATCTGGTCCGGGAGGTAGTCACCACCCTTTACCAATACGTCCGGCCGGATGCGACAGATCAGCCGCTCGGGCGTGTCTTCGCTGAAGGCCACGACCCAATCGACCGACCGCAGCCCCGCCAGTACCGCCATGCGCCCGGTCAGCGGGTTGACCGGCCTGGCGGCGCCCTTGAGACGCCGCACCGAGTCGTCGTCGTTGACCGCGATTACGAGCCGGTCTCCCAGCGCGGCGGCCTGCTCGAGATAACCCACGTGGCCCGGATGCAACAGATCAAAACAGCCGTTTGTCATCACGATGCGTTCGCCGCGTTTCCTCGCCTCGGCGATCTGGCGCACCAGTGTCGCCTCGTCAACGATGCCACGCTGGTGCAGCTGCTCGGGGGTCAACGCCTCCTCGAGGTCCTCGCGAACGACGGTCGCAGTGCCCAGCCTGCCGACTACGATGCCAGCGGCCAGGTTTGACAAAACTGCAGCCTGCATCACCGGCAGGCCAGCGGCCACCGCCGCGGCCAGCACCGCGACAACGGTGTCGCCGGCGCCCGTCACGTCAAACACCTCGCGCGCACGTGCCGGCAGGTTCAGCGCCGGCTGTCCGGGCAGCAACAGCGTCATGCCATGCTCACTGCGAGTGATCAACAGACCCTGGATGTCCGTGTCGGCCATCAGTTGATGACCGCGCCTGACCAGCTCGTCATCTCCGCCACAGTGTCCGACGACGGCCTGGAACTCGCTCATGTTCGGGGTCACCAGGGTCGCCCCCCGATAAGCAAGAAAATCCTTGCGTTTCGGATCGACGATCACCGTCTTGGCCCGTTGCCGCGCCCGCGCGATCAACGCCGCCGGGTCGCTCAGCGTACCCTTGCCGTAATCCGACAGCACGACGCAGTCGGCGTCGGCGAGCGCGGCCTCGAATGCGTCCTGCAGGTCGAGCGGCTCGACCGCCGAGGCATGCTCTTCGAAATCCAGTCGAATCAGCTGCTGGTGCCGGCTGATGACACGCAGCTTGGTGATCGTGGGATGCGCATCGCTGGGCACCAGCGTGGCATCGCAACCGGCCCCGGCAACCAGTCGCCCCAGGGTCGCGCCTGCCTCGTCCTCCCCGACCAGCCCCAGCAACTGGACGCGACCGCCGAGCGCCGCAATGTTCATCGCCACGTTGCCCGCGCCGCCGGCGCGCTCCTCCCGTCGCTGCACATGCACGACCGGCACCGGGGCCTCGGGAGAGATCCGCCCTGTATCGCCGTACCAATAGCGATCGAGCATCACATCGCCGATCACCAGTATCCGGCTCGTGGCGAAATCGGGCAGATGCAGGCTCATCGGTTTTGGCCGGATTGCGGACGCGAGGCCGGCTGCCGCGTGTCACGGCGACGCCTTGAAGTCGGATGACCGCCACGCCGAGGGTCGATGAAGATGGGGTCCACGCTGTTCAATCCGAACCGGCCGTCGTCTCTGCCGCGAATGGTCGGGCCATTGTGCCACGACCGCCGACCCGCCGAAATTGTCGGCCGAGCCGGGCGCCGCTCTGTCACTGTGCGACAGCACTGCGTTGGACGCCGCCGAGCCCGAGTACGCGTCGGTAGACGGCCAGGTTGCCGTCCACCATCACCGGCAGCGCGAACCGTTCACCGACCATTTCCCGCCCGCGCCGACCCATCGCCGCCCGCAACTCGGCGTCGCCGAGCAATTCGATCATCGCATCGGTCAGCGCGGCGCTATCACCCGGTGTGATCAGCAGGCCGTTGCGCCGGTGTTCGACGATCTCGGGGATGCCGCCGGCACGCGAGGCGACGATGGGTACGCCGGCCGCTGCCGCCTGCAACAACGACACGCCCAGCCCCTCCCTTTCGGCCGGGTGCAAGAGCAGGTCGAGGCAGCCGATCCAACGCTCGAGATCGTGCCGGAAACCGGCGAATAGGACGCGCGCCGCGAGGTCCTGCGCCTCGACCGCGGCCCGTACCTCCGCGAGCAGGGGGCCCTGGCCGAAGAACAGGACCTGCAGATCGGGAAACCGCTTGAGCACCTCGGGCAGCGACGCGAGCAGGTGACGATGCCCTTTGCGCGGGATGAACTGCGCGACCATGCCGACCAGCGGGGTGTCCGCCTGCAAACCGAACTCGCGCAGAAACACGCTGCGATCACAGCCATGCTGCCAGACCGTCTCGTCGACCGCGCTGTGCACGCAGGTCACCTTGTCGGCAGGCAGGCCCTCGCGGAGCAGCACGGCGCGGATACCTTCCGAGATTGTGATCACGTGCGCGAACAGTCGATACTTCATCGCGACCCAAAGACGTGGTTCCGGATTGTCCACGCGGCGCGACAGGATACTCGGGACCCCAACGGACCGCGCCGCAAGACCACCGAGCACGTCCGCCCCCCGCCGGCTATGCAGATGCACCAGGTCCGGGCGACGGTCGCCGATGACTCGGCGCAGCCGCGGGACGAGCGCGAGATCGATATCGCCGCGCATCGGCAACGCGATGACTTCGGCCTCGCCGCTCGCCCGACGCGCGATCTCGCTGCCCCGCGGACAGGCAAGGAGATTCTCGACGCCGCGCTGCCGGAGTCCCGCGAGCAGGTAGAGCACCTGCCGCGCGCCGCCGTACAGGTGCGTGCCGGCCTCGACGTGCAGCACCCTCACGGCGGTCCGTCGGGCAGCCCGCGGACTGCTCCGATCACCTCGTCCGGGGTGATTTCACGCAGGCAGGTGAAACGCCCCTGACAAATGGGTTTGCGGCGGCAAGGTGAGCAGTCCAGTGCATGGTAGATGACCCGGGTTCGGGAGGATTCGCTGCGCAGATAGGGTCGTGTCGAACCGAACAGGCAGACCGTCGGTCGGTCGAACGCGATCGCGATATGGGTCAGACCGGTGTCGACGCCGATCACGAGGCGGCTGTCGCGAATCAACGCCGCCGCGGTCTGCAATTCAGTCTGCCCGACGAGATCGATCAGGCCGCCGGCGGCCGCGATCACACGCGCGGCAGCGGTGTCCCCGGGTCCGCCAAGCATCATCACCTCGAGGCCGAAGTCGGACCTTAGCCGCGGGATCAACGCGTGCCAGTGCTCGACGAACCAGTGTTTCTGCGGACGGGTCGTGAACGGACAGATGACCGCGTAGGGCCCGTCAGCCGGCATCCGCCGGCGAAGTTCCGCGGCACTGCCCTCGGCCGACGGACCGATGCCGACGCGCATCGGGAAGCGCTCACCCGGCAGCTGCAACTGCTCGGCCAGGAAGCGGTACTCGGAGCCGATCAGCTCGGCGTCGCCGCCACGCGGCAACACCTCGGTCATTAGGTGCGCGCTGCCCTCGCGTGAACCCAGGCCGATGCGCCGCTCGGCACCCGAAAGCCAGGCCAGCACACCGCTCTTCATGAGGCCCTGAAGGTCGATCGCCAGCGAAAAACGTCGGCGCCGCATCGCCGCGCGAAAGGCCTTGACCTCCCGCAACAGCAGGATCAACTGCTTTCCGCGCCAGAGCTGCCGCCAGCGCGAGCGCGGCCACTCGATGACCTCGTCGAGTTCCGGGTGGTCACGCAGCAGTGCGGCGGATTCGGGCTGGACCAGCCAGGCGATATGCGATTGAGGATAGCGCTGGCGCAACGCATGGATCAGCGGCGACGCCATCACGATATCGCCGATCGCGCTGAGCCTGACGAGCAGGATCGCGGGGCTAGCCGGCATCGGCGGCAAAACGTGACGACGTATCGCCCCGGAGACCCGGCTGCCCGGCGACGATCACTCCACGGTCACCGATTTCGCGAGATTGCGTGGCTGGTCCACGTCGGTACCCTTGAGCACCGCCACATGGTAGGACAACAGTTGCAGCGGGATCGTGTACACGATGGGCGCGGTGCCCGGACAGATGTCGTCGAGAGTCAGGTTCTGGTAATGGTCGAGCGGTATGCGGATCTTCTTGTCGCTGAAGAGAAACAGCTCGCCGCCTCGCGCACGGACTTCCTGCAGGTTCGACAGCACCTTTTCGAGCAGCGGGTCGTCGGGCAGGGCGCAGACCACCGGCATGCGCTCATCGACCAAAGCCAGCGGGCCGTGCTTGAGCTCGCCTGCAGGATAGGCCTCCGCGTGAATGTAGGAGATCTCCTTGAGCTTGAGCGCCCCTTCCAACGCGATCGGATAAAAGGTGCCGCGGCCGAGGAACAGCGCGTTGTGTATCTCTGAGAAAGACTGCGCCATCTGCGCGATCGCATCGCTGAGCTTGAGCACCACCTCGACCTGGCGCGGCAGCGCGTGCAATTCCTCTACCCACTGCTGTTCCAATCCCGCGCCCAGGCCATGTCGCTTGGCCAGTGCGAGCGTCATCAGGCGCAGTGCGACCAGTTGGGTCGTGAACGCCTTGGTCGACGCAACGCCGATCTCCGGGCCTGCCCGGGTCATTACGGCCACGTCCGACTCGCGCACCAGTGAACTTTCCGGGACATTGCATACGACCAAACTGCCGATGTAACCAGACTGTTTCGAGGCCCGCAGCGCGGCCAGGGTATCGGCGGTCTCGCCGGACTGTGAAATGGTGACGAACAGGCAACCGGGCGGCACTATCGAGCGGCGGTAGCGGAACTCGCTGGCCACCTCGATCTGGCATGGGATGCCGGCCTCCTCGAGCCAGTAGCGTGCGACCAACCCAGCATGGTAGCTGGTGCCGCAGGCAATGATCTGCACTGATTGCGTGCGCTCGAACAGCGCCTGCGCGACATGGCCGAAGCTCTGTTCCAACAGCCGGCCGTGGTGAATGCGACCCTCGAGGGTTTCGGCGATCACCGCGGGCTGCTCGAAGATCTCCTTCAGCATATAGTGCCGGTACGGGCCCTTCTCCGCATGCGACGCGGTGAGTTGGCTGGTGCGCGACTCGCGCTCGACCGGTTCGTCGGCCGCATCGAAGACGCTGACGCCGTCGCGCCGGACTTCGGCCAGGTCGCCCTCCTCGAGGAACAAGAAACGCTGGGTTACCGGGAGCAGCGCGAACACGTCGGAAGCGATGTAGTTCTCATGCGCGCCCAGGCCGACCACCAGCGGGCTGCC